>JAYFQM010000066.1:0-39140 GCA_034927185.1 Oscillospiraceae bacterium
CATGGTGCGCGATAACTCCAAGTGCATCCTCTGCCGCCGCTGCGTTGCCGCCTGCGACAAGCTGCAGGACGCGGCCGTGATCGGCGTGAACAAGCGCGGCTTCAACACCCATATCGGCAGCGCCTTTGACGCTCCGCTCAACAGCGTAGCCTGCGTCTCCTGCGGTCAGTGCATCGTTGCCTGTCCTACCGGTGCCCTGCATGAAAAGGACCAGACGGACGAGGTCTGGGCGGCTCTGGCCGATCCCACAAAGCGCGTCGTCGTTCAGACTGCTCCCGCCGTCCGCGCTGCTCTCGGCGAGGCGTTCGGCATGGAAATAGGCACAAATGTCGAGGGCAAGATGGTTGCGGCTCTGCGCCGTCTCGGCTTTGACGATGTGTTCGATACCAACTTCTCCGCCGATCTTACTATACTCGAGGAAGCCACTGAGCTCGTCGAGCGCATCAAAACGGGTGGAGCTCTGCCACTCATCACCTCCTGCTCGCCCGGCTGGATAAACTACTGCGAGCACTATTTTCCCGACTTTATTCCTAATCTCTCGTCCTGCAAATCTCCGCAGCAAATGTTTGGCGCGGTGGTCAAGAGCTGGTATGCTCAGAAGCTCGGCATCGATCCCAAGGGCATGTTTGTTGTCAGCATAATGCCCTGCACCGCGAAGAAATACGAGTGCAAGCGCCCCGAACAGTCGGTTAACGGCATTCCCGACGTTGATGTTGCTCTCACAAGCCGTGAGCTTGCCCGCATGATTGAGCGCGCGGGTATTGACTTTGTGAATTTGCCGAACGAGAACTACGACGACCCCATGGGCGTCTCCACAGGTGCGGCCGTCATCTTCGGCGCAACCGGCGGCGTTATGGAAGCGGCTCTGCGTACCGCCGCTGAGTGGCTCACCGGCGACCCCGCGGCTCCCGTCGAGTTCTGCGACGTCCGCGGAACAGGCGCAATAAAGGAAGCGACCTATACTGTCGGCGGCCTTACACTGAACGTCGCTGTCACATCCGGCCTCAAAAACGCTAGGGAGCTGCTTGAAGCAGTCAGGCGCGGCGAGAAAAACTACCACTTCATCGAGGTCATGGCCTGCCCCGGCGGCTGTGTCAACGGAGGCGGCCAGATAATACAGCCCGCGAGCGTCCGCAATAATGTTGACCTCAAAAAGCTTCGCGCTAAGGCTCTGTATTCAGAGGACTCCGGCAAGGCCCTGCGCAAGAGCCACGACAACCCCGCAATCAAGGAGCTTTACTCAAGCTACCTCGAAAAGCCGGGTAGCCACAAAGCTCACGAGCTTCTGCACACAACCTACACCGCAAAGAGCCGTTTTCATGGCGAATAATCCAATATAAAAATAAAATTCCCGTCCGGACAACGGACGGGAATTTTTATATAAGCATTTTTATTTTTTCAGCGGTGTCCGGTGAAAAATCTGCTCTTTCAAATATGCCGGCTATCCTTGCCGGGGAGCCTGCCAGAACCATTATACTGTCCGCCAGCCTTAGCGCTTCGGGAATGTCGTGCGTTACGAAGAGCACCGTTCGGCGGGATGCATCGTTCTCATACGCGCGGAAAAAGGTTTCGTAAAGCTCGTCCTTGAGCTTCGGGTCCTGCTCCTTAAAAGGCTCGTCCAGAAATAGCAGTTCCGAGGGGTATAGGAACGCTCTGCAAAGAGCGACCCGCTGCGCCATCCCTCCGGAAAGCTCGTCGATGTCCGCAAACTCGTAATCCTCAAGCCCCACAAGCTTAAGCTGTTTCCTGATAAGCTCCAGCCGCTCATCTTTTTTCAGCAGCTTTCCGTCGTCCCGCCGCACATGTTTCAGTACGAGGTCAAGGTTATCCTGCACGTTGAGCCACGGAAGCAGCCTGTGTTCCTGAAAGACGTATGAGGAAAGGCCGGCCCTTCCGCCCGGTCCGAAGCTCACATATCCGTCATCCGGATGCACAAGTCCTGCCGCGATGTTTATAAGCGTCGTTTTGCCTACGCCAGAGGCGCCGAGGATGCATGTGACCTCATGTTCTTTGAACTCAGCGGAAAAATGGGAAAATACCATTCTTCCGCCATATTTTTTACTTATGTCCTGCAGTTTTATCATAACCCGACACCCTTGCATAAATGGTCTCGAAGACGAAGCTCAGCAAAATGATGATAGCTGTCCATGCGAAAAGAAGCGCCGGATCGAGCGAGGTCTTTGCAAAAAAAAGGTTGGCACCGATTGAAAGGCGCGGCATACTCAGAACCTCCGCCGCAGCGACGGCTTTCCAACAAATGCCGATCACCGATATTACAGAGGCATTTATATGGGATTTCGCGGCCGGAAAATAGAGCTTTTTCAGCATGTCTCCCCCTCCGACCCTATAAAAAGCGCACATCTCGACAAGCTTGGGGTCGGTGCCTCGGACACCCGCTACGGTTCCCGTAAAAACAATCGGAAAGCACATCAGAAAGCCTGAGAATATCGGCACGTCCGTTGAGTGGAACCAGATAATCGAAATGATGATGACCGACACGACTGGCGTGGACTTCAGCACCACCATAAGCGGGTTTACAAAATCATACATAGTACGGTTAAGTCCGCACATTACGCCGAAAATAACTCCCAGCACGGCGGACGCCGTGATTGCGAACAGCGTCCGGTACATGCTCCAGCCTACGATCAGCCATGTTTCTTTCTCCGCCAGCAGCCGCAAAAAGGCCGCAACGACCGAGACCGGCGACGGAAAGTAGATTTCCCTGTCAATCAGCAGGTAGGCCGCTTCCCAAATCGCCAGCCAGAGCAATATTACAAGTACACGCCTGCGCCAAACGGCGAAAGTGCTTCGGGACAGTTCGGCTTTCACTTTAATTCCTCTTCACGCTGATTGGATTTATCCCTTTGCCGCGAAGTAGAAGCCGCCGTCCGGCATTGTTCCTCCGACGGAAGCGGGGTTAAAATCGTATAGCACCTGCAAGAATCCGTTTATTTCCGTCTTGGCGTCCTGCGCCGGTTTATACACGATGTTGCAGTAGGGTATCGCCTTTTCCGCAAGCTCGGCCGACGGCATTATGCCGACTTCCGCTATGAGCTTCGCAGCGTCCGCGGGGTTTTCGTTCACGAAATTGACGGAAGCTTCATACTGTTCGAGGAATTCGGTCACAAATTCGGGGTTCGCGTCCGCAAAATCCTTGCGGATCACAAGGCAGCCCATCGAAAGAACGCTTGCGCCGCCGGACGCCGCGTCCCACTCCTTGTTAAGGTCGAGCAGTATCTTCATGTCGGGATTCTTCGCAAGTGCCTGCGTCACAAAAGGCTGAGGCAGAATTGCAAGATCCGCGTCTCCCCCAAGCAGAGCCTGAGCAACTGAGGCGTGATCCGTGAGGTAGCTGAGTGTGACCTTATCCTTTATTCCCGCTTTATCGAGAATGTACTCGACGGCGTACTGCGGCACCCCGCCGCTTCCGCTCAAAGTTACAGTTTTCCCGGCAAGATCGGAAAGCGAAGTCACCCCCGCCGAATCCTTTCCGACAAGATAGAGCACACCCAGCGTATTCTGCGCGAGAAACTGAACCTGTCCCTGCGTCTTGTTATAGAGGACGGCGGCGGAGTTCGTCGGCAGGGCCGCTATCTGGACTTCGCCTGTTATCAGCTTTGCCGTCAGCGTGTCCGGCGCCGAAGCTATCTCGTAATCGACGGCGTAGGCATCCGAATTGAGCGCGTCTTCGGAGATCATCTTTATCATGCCCATCGAGGTTGGGCCGGAAAGCCCCGCAACGGATACCTTGACCTGTTCAACTGGCTGTGCAGAGGCCGTCTCCTTCGGGACGTCCGTGCTTGTCGACACATTGGTTTTGCCGCAGCCGACAAGCAGGGCAAAAGCAAGTATAAAGCAAAGGACCAGAGCTGATTTTTTCTTAATCATGATAATTCCCTTTCTTAGTACGTATTTTCCATAGGCGGTCAAAGCTGCGTGATCCGCGTCTTGGCGAAGACCGTCTTTGCGCTGACACCTGGGAGCATTCCCAGCTTTCCTGAAAGGGAGCTTATAACGTCGGAAGGGGCATCTAGCGCGAGGCTTATCAGGGAGACTCCTCTTTCACGGCACGGCAGACCCATCCGTCCGATGATGTACTGTCCGTTTTCGTGCATGAGCCTGTTCAGCTTTTCGACCGAGTCGAGGTTTTCGACGACGATCGCGACCATCGCAAGCCTTTTTTCCTGATTTGCCGCGTCCATAAACACTCTCCGATACAAAAAAATGCGCCCGGGCAGGCGCAGTCGGCGTAATCGCTTCTTAGCTGCCTTCCATGTCAGAAATTCATCTTCGATGTCAGTACGGTTTGTAAATTACATCTATAATATACCACATTGTTAATTAAGAGTCAATATGCCCCGTCAATAAAGAGACAACCCGCAGCGTTATGAGGCGCTGCGGGTCCGGGTAGGAGAGAGATATTTATATTACGGCAGAAAAGTATCAGATAAAAAGGTTGACGTTCGATTCCTCCGCGTCGCCGAGATAGGCTCCAACGCCGCCGAGCTCGACTCCCTCGATGAGCTCCTCTTCCTTAATGCCCATTACGTCCATACTCATCGTGCAGGCGACAATCTTTACGCCCTGCTTTATTGCCTTTTTTATGAGGTCCTCGAGCGAATCGACATTTTTGTCGTGCATGATTTTCTTCATCATTGCGGTGCCCATGCCACCCATGTTCATGTTGGAAAGCTTGAGCTTTCCCGCGCCTCTGGGCATCATAGTGCCGAACATGTTTTCCATAAATGTTTTTTCGACCTTCTGCTTATCGGGTTTGCGGAGAACGTTCAGCCCCCAGAAGGTGAAGAACATCGTAACGGGCCTTCCCATCGCGGCGGCTCCGTTTGCAATGATAAAGCTCGCGAGGACCTTATCGAGATCGCCGGAGAATACGATTATCGTCTTGCCGTCGTTTGCACCGCCAACTGGTACGGCTTTGTTCTCCGCTCCGCCTTTTTTCACAAGCGCAACGTAATCGTTTCCACGTTTTTCGTTTTCAACCAGGGTATTGCCGGTCCTTCTGCACCATGCGCCGATATCTCTTGCAAAGCCGGGGTCTGAAGCGGAGACCTCCATGACCTGTCCGTCTTTCATATCCTTCATGGTTTCAAAAACCTTCATTATGGGCCCGGGGCACTGCATACCGCTGCAATCGATCCTCATGGATGCGACGGGAACGTCCTTGGTGTCGACATGCCCGCTGTCGGAAACGGGAGCGTTATACGCAGTGGTATTCTCCTGTTTATAATGCGTGGACTGATAAAAGCGCATGCCGCCGGGGTATAGCTTAACATTTTCAAAGCCGTTGTTTCTCAGAATCCTGAGCGCGTTGTACGCCCTCACGCCGATTGCGCAGAAAACAACGATTTCCTTCGTTTTGTCCAGCTCTCCGATACGCGTCCTGAGCTGGCCAAGAGGGATATGCTTTGCCCTGTCTATCGAAAAGGCCATTAGTTCCGCGTCCTCGCGCACATCAAGCAGCGTAGCTTCGGCGTTCTTCTCTGCAACATCCCATGGGGCAAACGCAGCATATCCGTCAAGGACGTTCCCCGCAACGAAGCCAGCCATATTGACAGGGTCCTTCGCCGAGGAATAGGGAGGAGCGTAGGCAAGCTCAAGGGATTTTAGCTCGTTTATTCCACCTCCGAAGCGTATGGAGGCCGCGAGCGTGTCTATCCTCTTGTCGACGCCGTCCGTTCCTACGATCTGCGCACCGAAGATTTTTTTCCCGTCGGTTGAGAACAGGAGCTTGAGCGTCATAGGAACGGCTCCTGGGTAGTAGCCGGCGTGCGAATTCTGGACTATCGTCACCGTTTCAAAGTCCTCGCCCTTTTTAAGCCCGCGTTTCAAAAGCGTTTTTTCGTTCGCACCGGTGCTCGCGGCGGTAAGGTCAAAAACCTTGGCGACGGCAGTTCCAAGCGTGCCCTCATATTTTTCATGTGCGCCGGCAATGTTGTTCGCCGCTATGCGGCCCTGCTTGTTGGCGGGACCAGCGAGCGGTATCATTGTACGGCTCTTGTCAATAAAGTCCTCGACCTCGATAACGTCGCCCACGGCGTAGATATCCGGGTCGGAGGTCTTGAGATATTCGTCGACCACTATGCCCCCGCGCGCGTTCATTTCAAGCTCCGCACTCTTCGCCAGCTCGCCGTTCGGCCTTACGCCGATGGCAAGAATGACAAGCTCGGCCGAAACGCTCCTGCCGCTCTTGAGGGTAATGTCCACCTCGTCTCCCATGTCGCTAAATGAAGAAACTCCGTCACCAAGGTGCAGCTCAACGCCGTTTCTCGTTATATTCTCGTGCAGAAGCTGTGCCATTTCATAATCCAGCGGAGCCATCACCTGATCGAGCATTTCTATGATTGAAACCTCAAGTCCAAGCTCGCGCAGATTCTCCGCCATCTCGAGTCCGATGAAGCCTCCGCCTATTACCGCCGCGGACTTTGCGCCGTTTACCTGAATGAAGCTGCGGATACGGTCGGTGTCCGGAACCGTCCAGAGCGTCTGTATACGCGGCGAATCAATTCCCGGTATGGGCGGACGCAGAGGTGAAGAGCCCGTCGAGATGACAAGTGTATCATAGCTCTCGGTGTAAGTCTCGTTCGTATCGGCACGCTTTACGGTTACGTTCTTGTTAGCCCTGTCGATGGATACGACCTCGTTTTTGACTCTTACGTCAATGTTGAACTTCGCTTGCATGGCAGCCGGAGTCTGCAGAAGCAGGGCGTCGCGCGACTTTATCACGTTGCCCACATGATACGGCAACCCGCAGTTGGCATAGGAAATGTATTCTCCGCGCTCAAACATAATTATTTCTGATTTTTCATCCAGTCTGCGCAGACGCGCGGCACAGCTTGCGCCGCCCGCGACGCCGCCGATTATGAGAATCTTGCTCATTTAATTTCCCTCCCGATGTTTGTTAATCAATTGGCAATTATCTGCGTGCATAAAATCTCTTACTTATTTCAGGGAACAGAAGTTCCTTATGTTGCTTATGTGTCAATACTATACTGTAATAGTTACTATTTCCGTAACTTTGTCACATAAAAAACAAAATCTATACAAACCATCAAGATTGTAAAAAAAACTCTGCCCAGTCACTCGGCTGTTCCGGGCTCCCCTTCACCGCCGGCAGCCGGCGCGATAAGCGTCACGCCCTCGTTGTAAAAGCTCTTCCATGCGCATATGGCGGCTGTCATAATAAGCAGTCCAATACCTGTGCCGATCATAAGCCCTCTCATGGAAACAACATCCGCAAGCGGCCCAAAAACCGCCATACTAAGCTGCATGACGAGAGTATTGACAATCTGGAGCAGAGAAAACACTCTTCCCTGTTTTTCAGGCTCAACCTTCTCCTGAAGCATAACCATAAGCGGTGAATTGTTGAAGGGCATTGCTATGCCTGTGACAAATATTATAGCCAGATATGCCCAGAACGAGCCGATAACACCGATTGCAATCGTGGTAAGGCCAAACACTGCGCCTCCCAGTGCTAAGGTTTTCAGTCTGTTCGAAAAGCCCCCCCATGAGCTGAGGATTATGCCTCCAAGTATCGCTCCGGCAAAAAATGCCATTGCGTTGAAGGTCAGCGCCAAATAGCTGTCGTCCGGAAACACGTCCCCGAACAGACGGACGACATAAAGCTCGTTAAGAAGCGCAGCGGGCACGATAAGAAAGCAAAACACCCCGCAGACAATAAGTGTCCTGCGCAAAAAGCGATGGCCGAGAGCATAGCTCACGCCCTCCCTGAGGTCATCGAAATAACCGGCTTTCTCCTTTCCTTCCGATCTTACCGCTTTAGGAAGCGGTACAAAAAGGCCGAAAATTGAAATTCCTATAACAGCCGTCGCAACGTCTATGAACAGTACGTTCTGAAATGCACCCCACGAAAGAACACCTCCTGCGGCAGCTGGCGCGGCAAGATTTATAATCGATTGAACGCTGCTGTTAATCCCGCCGATCCTCATCAGCCTATCCATAGGCACGAGCTGCGGAATTGCCGCGTTCACTGCCGGAGTCTGGATTCCGGCTCCGACGGAACGTATTGCCGATGTAACAAGCAGCGCCCAGAAAAAATCCTTCGTGTGCGTTATGATAAACGCCAGAATCAGCGTCGTAAACGCAATACCCGCATCTGAGAAAATAATAAGCTTTTTCCTGCTGAACCGGTCTGCCCATACTCCTGCAAAAATTGAAATCAAAACCTGCGGCAGAAAGCCGCATATAGTCATCAGCGTTACCATGGCTCCGGAGCTTGTTTCCTTTGCTACATACCAGATAATTGCGTACTGAACAAGCGACGAGCCGAAAAGCGTAATTGCCTGGCTTGTAAGAAATAACGCTATGTTTTTCTTCCAGTTACTCATCAAAAAGTCATCACCTCATAAACCCGATGCTTTGCTCCGACCTCGTTATCCTGCCAAAACGCTCTCTTGGAAATGCAGATTAGTCTGCCAAAAGCACCTGATTTCAGTGTTGCATAATATAAATTTTATGTCAAGGACAATATAAAATTCTGTTTTCCGAATAAAAGGGCCTCTTTTTCAAGAGGCCCTTACCTATTAATACCGCTTTGCTATGACTGAGTGACCGTCGCAGAGGAGGTGGCATCATTAGGCATACCTCCCTGCGGACCGCCTGTACCGCCGCCGGGCCTGTCACCGCCCTTAGGCTGGTCGCTCATGTTTCCTCCGCCCATACCGCCTCCCATATTTCCTCCGCCCATACCGCCGTTGGAGAAGCTTGTAGAAGTGAGCTCGATCGTGTACTCCTCAGATCCGACGGCAAGGGTATAGACGCTGCCCGAGTTGAGAGAGGGAACGCTGATGTTGACGGACTGGAACTGTTTTACTGGTGAGAATTCTGCAAGAATATTGCCGTTTGAGTCACTAAGCACAACCTTTGTGCCGGCCTCCTGCGCACTTGTAAGGTTATAGAGGATAGAGCACTGGGTCGAGCTGTCGGAGAAGCCCAGCGCCATTCCGCTGCTACCCGCCCCGAGGAGCGTTCCACCCGTGATTTCTCCCGTTCCGTTATAGTCTAACGTTCCGTCGTTTCTTTCGGTGGGCCCGCTCACCGTGATTGTTCCGCCCGAAATCGTAAGGTCGCCGTTTGAGTCGATACCGTCGCCCGAAGCGTCGATATTGAGAGAGCCGCCGGATATGTTGATTTCGCAGCCGTCTACAGCGGCCATGCCGCCGCCCATTCCGCCGCCGATCTGGGTATTTGCCGCCGCGGCGTTGAGCCCATCGTCGCTCGACACGATGCCGATTTTGCCTCCGGAAATATTGATGACAAGGCCCTCAATGCCCTCGTAGCTCTTCGAAATATCAATTTTTCCGCCAACAATCGTTGCGGTAGAGGTGGCCTGTATGCCTTGTTTCTCCGCACTGAGGTTCATCGTACCGCCGGAAATATACACAAAGCCCAGGGTCGTATCGTCCTCGTTCTCAGCGTGTACGGCGTCTGTTCCCGCCTCAATGGTGAAGGTACCATCCGCGATGCGGACGCTGTCCTTCCCCGAAAGTCCCTGCTTTGCCGAAGTTATGACATAGGTTCCACTGGTGACAGCCAGATCATCCTTAGACACGACTCCGTGTCCGTAGGCGGATTCGATTGTCAGCGTGCCCGCGCCGTTGAGCGTCAGATCGGACTTTGCAAAAATCGCTCCGTCAACATTATTGTCGTCGGTCTGCGTAAATTCGCCGGCGGCTTTAACAATGTTTTCGGTTCCGTACGCCGTTGTAATAAACACCTTGTCGGCGCTCTTAACATAGATCGCGGCGCTCGATTTGCTTGTTACTTCGGCTCCGTCGAGAACAACCTGTATCTTGGCGTCGTCGGCGGTGTTGACCACGATCTGCCCGTCGGTTAGGCTGCCAGTCAGGATATATGTCCCTTCCTTTGTTATCGTAACGGCATCGCCCTTGACCTCTGCGCCGCTTCCGCTGACGGAGCTTGCTCCGTCGGCAAGCGTGATTATCGTGCTCTCGGCTTCGCTGTAGCCGATTTCCTTATCACGGTCGGAAAACATTTCGTCACCCGATATGCTTGATACCGCCGCCGCTGTGCCCGTTGTATCCGTTTCGCTCTGCTCCGCCGTATCAGACTGCGCCGAGCAGCCGGCGAAAATAGCGATTATTAAAAACAGTGCTGTTATAATTGAAATTGTACGCTTCATATTACCGCCTCCTTTGAAGACAAGTTTTATAGCTCGCCGAGCTTTGATTCCTGAAAGGACGAGGAAATTTCAAGGTTTCCGTTTCTGCAGCGCAGCTTGTCGATGAATTCCTTCTCTGCCGCCGTATCCTTGAGGGTAATGTTATATGTCAGTTTAAAAAGACTTCCCATGTTGGTCGTCTTTACTGTTACGAGTTGGTGCTTTGTGGTGTATTCGCCGAAAAGGTCATCAAACACGCCAGCGTAATCAAGGTCCTCGGGAATCGTTATCCGCAGGGTCTTATCCATGACGGGCTTATCGGTTTCACCGAATCCAAGCTTTGTGAGAAGCATCCCGGCAGCGCCGATGATCAGCACGAACACCGCGGCATATCCGAGATATCCCATCCCGGTCACAAGCCCCGCCGCCATAGCGAGAAAAATCGAGGCAATTTCCTTTGCCGAGCCGGGTACGGATCGGAAGCGTATCAGGCTAAACGCACCGGCGACCGCAACTCCCGCTCCGATATTTCCGTTCACCATTAAAATCACGACGCAGACTATCGCGGGCAGCAGCGCAAGGGTTGCCAGAAAGCTCTTAGTCGCACTGTTTTTATACGTGTAGAAGAGCGCCGTCACAAGCCCCAAAACAAGCGCCGTTCCGATACAGGCGAGAAAATGGGTAACAGCTATACCGTTAGCCGCCGCGGTCGAATCGAAAAGCCCGGTAAATAAATCATTAAGCACAGTTTATCGCTCCTTCCCTTGGGATTGCCATCATTTCTCTATAGGCGTTGCCGTATTTCGAGAAATTGATCTTAAATATTTTAAGCTCGCTGAGCTTACTCGTAAGCCAGAGGGGAAAAGCCGTGGAGACCTTAATCTCCATGAGGCTCTGTCCGGGCTTCAGTAGGGCCTTTCCGCAAAGCCCTCTGCAGATGCCTATATCGTAATCCCGCCAGAGAATATTGTCGTCAAAAGTCATGCGGAGATTCGGGTCGTCCTTGGCAAAATACGCTTCCCTTTCATAGCCGACGAAAGCCGCTGGCCGTAGGTTTTCATATTCGGAAAGAAAATAGTCGATTTCGCTGACAATCTGGTTGTGCTTGGGACAGCCGCTCTTCCCCGCGATATACTGCTCGGCCTGTTCCGCGCTCATCGAGACGCGGCGTTTGAAGACCACATCATCATACTTTTTCTTCAGTTCGATAAACACCCTGTCGTTCTCCGGCTGCGCGCCGTAGCAACGAACCCTCAGCTTCTCCTTATAAACGGGCTTCTCGATGGATCTGCGCACAAGGCGCATATCCGGAGTATCGTAATAAACGTTGCAGATCGTGCTTCTGCCGTACTCATCAGGGACCATATGCTTTTCAATAAGCTCCATCAGTGCCCCTCGCTGTTCGGAATCGACAAGGTATTTCATTTCATATCTCATAAACGTGTTCTGGACGGATTTCATAATAAGGACCTCCTGAAAAACCGGAGCGCTATAAAGCGCTTTATCGTCTTGTCATGTAAAGAGCTTATCAATAAAACCTAAACTTAGCTTAAAAGGGAACCTTAGCCGAACTTAAAAATGTAAAGTCCATGTAAAGTGTTCCTTCAAAAGCAAAGCCCCGAACCGGGCCGGTTCGGGGCTTAAAATATTGACTTGCCGGTCAGAGCTGGACGCTTATCGCAAGCGATTTTCCATCCTCGCTGCGCGCCGAGATCTTTCCCTTATGGGCGCTTACTATCGCCCTCGCGATCGAGAGTCCGATGCCGAAACCTCCGATTTCAGAATTGTGGGAGGGATCTCCGCGATAGAAGCGCTCGAACAGCTCGTCATGGCTGCCTTTTTTGATTTCGTCAACGGTGTTTGTGACGAGCAACAGCGGCCCTTTCGGACCTGTTTTCAGCGTGACCGTAATTTCTCCCTTTTCGCCCGAATACTTGACGGCATTGTCCGCAAGCACGACGACAAGCCTTCTGATTTCCTCCTCATTCCCCTCATAGCTTACGTTCTTACGTATATTTGTCCGGAAGGTCTTGCCCTGCTGCCGGGCCAGTATCGAAAAGGAATCGAGGCTTTCGGTAACTGCGTCGCTTAAAGAAAAGTCCGTCATTATGAGCCTGTTGTCATGCTCATCCATCCTTGCCAGGGAAACAAGGCTGTTCGTAAGCTCGGTGAGCCGCGCCACCTGATTTCTGATGCTCTGCGTCCACTCGCTCTCCCCCTGCGTCATTTCGAGAACTTCGGTGCTCGCGTTTATGACCGTAAGCGGCGTTTTAAGCTCATGGGAGGCGTCGGTTATGAAGTGCTTTTGCTTTTCATAACTGTCCGCAATGGGTTTTATCGCCCGCTTCGACATAAGAAGCACGATGACGAATACTCCGAAGATTCCAATCAAGGAAACGGCCAGACTCGTTTCAAAGAACCTCTGAAAAAGGTTCAGTCCGCGGCTGCAGTCGAGAAAAACCACAAGTGAACCGGAGCCGGACTTGCTGACGCTGTAGCGGTATACTCCGACGAAGCCATTTTGCCTGCCGCTACGGACAACCTTTTCGGCATATTCAATGGCCTCGTCGGTTGCTACCGCAGCGATGCTGCCGGTGTTTACGCTGCTGACCTCTCCGGATTCGTCCAGATAGGCGACGAAAAAGCGTGTCTCAAACGGCGCTTCAGGCGACATTGTTTGTCCCGGCCTGCTCCCGGTGCCGAAATCTCCGTCCTTAATGTTTTTATCAAATTTAGGGTAATTGCCGTTATTCTCAGTCAGCATCTCAAGCGTTGAATCTGCATCGGCAATGATCTCCGTATAGTTTGAAACACAGATGCCGCTCATTATCACAAAGAGAACCGCCGAGACGGCGCATACGGAAATTATGATAAATCTTCTCTGCAGCTTTTTAATCACGGTTTTTCCTCCAGAGAATAACCGGCACCGCGCGAAGCCTTAATGACGGCGTTTGCGCCGATTGCCGCAAGCTTTTTCCGAAGGTAGGAGATATATACCCAAACGACGTTTATCTCGGCTTCGCTGTCATATCCCCATATCTTTTCCATAAATCTATCGGTGGAGATGAGGATCTTAGGATTCGCCATGAGCATCTCCATCATCTGAAACTCCTTGTTCGCTAAACGAAAGCTCCCCCCCTCGGCAGAAAGCTCATACGTCGAGCGGTCAAGCCTGATATTGCCGCAGCGAAGGATGTTGTCCGTTATTTCAGTCTGACGCCTTGTCATGGAACGTATACGGGCAAGCAGTTCCTTCGTTGCAAAGGGCTTTGTCAAGTAGTCGTCCGCCCCGCTGTCGAGGCCCATGACCCGGTCGTCAATCTCGGATTTTGCGGTGAGCATGAGCACCGGAAGGTCGCTGCCCTTTTCGCGCAGTTTTTTCAATACCGTCAGCCCGTCTATTCTCGGCATCATTATATCCAGAATTGCTCCGTCGTAGTTCTCGGCCTGAAGATAGTCCAGCGCCTCCTGTCCGTCATATACCGCGTCGACGGAATAATTATTATGCTTCAGAATAGTAACAAGAGCATTCGAAAGCTCCTTTTCGTCCTCGGCGAGAAGCAAGCGCATACAGACACCTCCATTCATATACTATTTATAAAATTACCGCAAAAACCTTAAATCAAACTAAAAGTATATTAACAATTGGCCTGCCTTTACTTTATCCGATATCTTGCCTCTCCGCAACAGCAAATTGAGAATTCGCCGAATGTTTCCTATCCCCTGTATGGGCTTGCATTTCCGGCAAAAAGGCGGTAGAATAGCAAATCAATGACTCGCGTGATGTAAGGAGGTAACCATGAAAAATAAAAAATTCAAAACGCTAGTCTCCTATTACGGACCGCACAAAAAGCTGTTTTTCTCCGACCTCTTTTTTGCCCTTACCGGAGCCGCGATATCCGTCGTCCTACCTCTGCTCATACGATATCTGACGAACACTGTCGCTTACTGGAGCAGCAGCGAAGCGGTCAGGACCATACTAATGGTAGTAGGTATTATGTTCGCTATGCTACTCCTTGAGATGTACTGCAACTATTTTATGGCATATTACGGACATATAATGGGTGCCAAAATCGAATACCGAATGAGGAACGAGATTTTTACGCACTATCAGAAGCTGTCGTTCAACTTTTTCGACGACCAGAAGGTCGGGCAGCTTATGAGCCGCGTCACTAACGATCTTTTCGACATCAGCGAGCTTCTGCACCACGGACCTGAAGAGGTCTCCGTTGCCGCGGTCAAACTTCTCGGCTCCCTGGCAGTTCTTTTGACGATCAACTGGCGCCTGGCTCTGGTTGCCTTTTTTCCCATTCCCTTCATGGTTTGGTTCCTTGTGACATACAACATGAAAATGAAAAGAGCCTTTGTCCGCAACCGGGAGCGTATAGGCGAAATAAACGCCTCGATGGAGGACAGCCTCTCCGGAATCAGGGTCGTAAAATCCTTTGCCAACGAGGATATGGAGATCAAAAAATTCAAGGTGGGCAACGCGCGCTTTGTCGAAAGCAAGAAAATCAGCTATAAATATATGGCCACATACCATACGGTTTTGAACGCCCTGACGACCTTTATTACCATTGCCGTTGCGGGCGGCGGCGTCCTGCTTTCAATTGTCAAACTTGTCGATATAGGCGATTTGCTAGTATTTCTGCTGTATATTAACAACTTCATAGCGTCGATCAGGCAGATGGTTATGATTAACGAAACCTTTCAAAACGGGCTTTCGGGCTACGACCGCTATTACGAGATGATAAGCATACTGCCGGATATTGCGGACGCGCCGGACGCAAAGGAACTCGGGGATATAAAGGGCAATATAAACTTCGAAGACGTATCCTTCAGCTACAGTTCGGGCGAGCCTGTTTTCGAGCACCTCGACCTCACTGTTCCCTCGGGAGACTATGTCGCTCTTGTTGGGTCCTCCGGCGTCGGGAAAACGACGCTTTGCAGCCTGATCCCGCGTTTTTACGAGGTTTCGAGCGGCAGTATCAAAATCGACGGGACGGATATACGCGACGTTACGATGAAGAGCCTGCGCGACCATATAGGTATAGTTCAGCAGGATGTCTACCTCTTTGCGGAAACCGTCATGGACAACATCAGATACGGCAGGCCCGGCGCAAGCGACAAGGATGTTGTCGAAGCAGCGAAAAAAGCCGACGCGCATGAATTCATTCTCTCCCTTCCGGAAGGCTATAATACGAACATCGGCCAAAGAGGGCTCAAGCTATCCGGCGGTCAAAAGCAGAGGTTGTCCATCGCGCGGGTATTTCTTAAAAACCCCCCAGTACTTATTTTTGACGAGGCGACAAGCGCCCTTGACAACGAAAGTGAAAAGGTCATCCAGGATTCCCTCGAAAGCCTTGCAAAAGACCGCACCACCTTCGTCATCGCGCACAGGCTGTCTACGATTCATAACGCAAAGCGCATACTTGTCCTGACTCAGGGCGGTGTCTCCGAGGAGGGCACTCATTCGGAGCTGATGCAGAAGGGCGGCGCCTATGCTTCGCTCTACAAGGCTGCAATCATATGAATGTTGACACCTTAAGTTATTTTTGGTACTATCTAAGTCGTATGGTCATTCAAGGAGGTTTTCGGGTCGGTCAAGCCCTCATTAACAGTCTCATATTTATTTTGTTAATACGTTGTGTTAACTGCCACCGTACTTGCAAAACAACATGAGAGTATTAAAAAGTAACGCCGATTACTATATAGACTCAACATCTGCCAATAATTGGATAAATAAAAATGCCAACATAGTACTATGGTAACATAATAAATAATACAAAACGGTAAGGCGGGGCGTATCGCCCCGATTATGTTAAAAGCAAGTACAATTACTTTTTGAAAGGAAATTTTCTATGAAAAAACTAATTGTATTGTTTGCTGTATTATCTTTTATACTCGCGGGCTGTAAGAATGCCGCTCCCTCACAGGCGGTTCAGGTGGCCCCCTCTGCCGCGGCTACTCACGGAAATTACACCGATGAAATGAAACTTCCTTACGCCGTCGACCTTCAGGAATGGGGCGCGGACAGCGTCGAGCGCGACGGTGACCATGTGGATTCGCCGTATTATAATACGCTTGATTTCTACAACATGGAATCGGAAGATACTCTTACGATTCTTCCGAAATTCCAGACCTACCAGCAGACCAGTGAATGGTCCTGCGGCGTTGCGGCGAGCCTTATGGTGCTCAATTACTATGACAGGCTGGATGGCTATAATGAAAAGACGCTTGCTGAAATACGTTCAAACGGGCTAAACGAAGAGGCTACCTCGCTCAAGGATGTGGTTAAGATTTTTGAGACGGTTGGGGGCTTCGATATACAAAGCACCTACGATTTCGAAAGCGAGCAGGCAGCCGGCGAATATATGTCCCTTGAACAGATTCAGGCAACGCTCAAGGAGGGTAAACCGATTATCGTTGCATGGAACGACTGGGGCGGGCACTGGCAGGTTATCATCGGCTACGATACCATGGGAACCGAAACGACTCAGGACGACGTTATAATCGTCGCCGACTCATATGATACTACAGATCATAATCAGGACGGCTACGGAGTTTACAGCGCGGAGAGGTTTTATTATAACTGGACTATGTATGACTTCTTCACTGAAAATTACGGCATCGACGAAAGGGACTATCTCTTCTGTGTCGTATCTGTGAAATAAAATCGAGCGGCTGATCCGTCACCTGACCATACATACAGACAATGACAAAAAACAGCGCGGGGAAACTCCGCGCTGTTTTTTTATTAAGTATCAATGTTCCGACCAGGGTCCGGCCGTATTTCCCAGTCGTCGAAATGCGTCTGCAGATTCTCAAGAAACTCAAGGACAAAATCTCTGAAATGCCTTGCATTCCTGTTATCCACCGTCAGCTTATTATAAGTCAGCCCATAATCGCCGACCACCTCGGGTATGTCGATGTCAACGCAGTATTTCCGCATTTCCGGGTAGTCTTCCATAATAAGCGGAGTTACGAATGCATAGCCGAAACCACTGTGGACGGCCTGCGTAATCATGTTAAGATTATTTGACTCAAAAACAATCTGGGGATGAAAATCATATTTTTCAAAGATCGGGTCTAGCTTGTTGCGCATACCGCTGTTCCTTGGCATCGTGACCAGCCGCTCTCCTCTCAGGTCGTCCAGAGTTATAGGGCTTTTAGCAAGAAGCGCATGTCCCGGAGGGAGCAGGACGATACCCTTTGCGCTGAAGGCCTGCTTTGTTACGAGATTAAGCCCTTCGTTTTCCTTTATTGGGGGATAGCTCAGTCCGAACTGCGCTTCTCCCGTGGTCAGCGCTTCGATCATCTCCTGCTTTGTAACATTAAGCACGGAAAGCGCGTAATCGGGGTTCTGATCCCTAAAAGCGATGATAAGACGCGTTGCAAAAGATTCGGTGTTGCACAGGAGAGTTATAGTCTGCTCCCTGCGGTCAAACACATAGTCCATTTCAGAATACAGGCTGTCCATATCGGCAAGCACCTGCTTCGCGTATTTGTAAAAGACTTCGCCGTTCGAGTTGAGCTTTATGCGCCGCCCAACCTTTTCAAATAGTTCTCCGCCGATCTCCTCCTCGATTTGCTTAATAATTCTTGTCAAAAACGGCTGCGCAACTCCGAGCCTGTCCGCCGCCTTTGTAACATGCTCGATCTCTGCGGTTAGACAGAAAAAACGCAAATCCCTGAGTTCCATCAGTGTTCCTCCTACCATATAATCTATAAGTATAAAGTTATTATAACATATTTATTTTATATATAAAAGTATAAGTTTGTATCGTATACAAGCAAAACTAATTATATATTATACATTTAATATACAGATTGATAAAATTATATTGAATTTCGGTTAAGGATCACAAACATGTCCGATTTAACAAGAAAAAAAGGAGTTGTTACTATGGCAGACTGGAAAAAATATTACGAGGAGCACCTTGTTACCATGTCCGAGGCAGCGGGCAAAATTGAATCCGGCGACACCATTTGGATGGGATCAACGCTCTGCATTCCCTATGCTTTCATGGATGCTTTGGCGGAAAGAGTCGATGAGCTGAGCAATATCACGCTCCTAGGCAACATGTATCTTGCTCCTACCCAGATCATGATGGATCCTAGCTACAAGAAAACCTTCCATACAATTTCATTTTTTGCCAACGTTCTCGAGCGCATGGCCTCTTCGATGGGTACGGTCGATTTCCACTCGGCGCCCTATGGCACTCTTATTGAAACTGTGAGCGAGGTTTACAAAGCAAACGTCGTGGCAATTGAAATCTGCCCTCCCGATGCGGACGGTAACTGCAACGTTGGCGTGCTGGGTACAAATTTTACCCCCAACATTATCAAGGGTGACGGCGTTAAAAAAAGAATCGCGGTTATAAACAGCTATCAGCCGTTTGCAACCGGCTCCGACTCCGTTACGAAGCTTCCGCTTTCAATGTTCGATTATATTGTTGAAAACCATCACGACATCCCCTCGCTTCCCGTTTCGCCTCCCACAGAGTATGATAAGCTTATTGCGGAGCATATAATGCCCTATATCAGCGACGGCGATACCATTCAGATCGGGATGGGCGGACTCGGCAACCAGATTGCCTACGATCTAAAAAGCAAAAAGGACCTGCATGTCTTTACCGAGATCGGTACCGACGCAATGATAGATTTGGTAGAGTCCGGCGTTGTAAAGGACATCAGAATGGGCGGCGCTTTCGGATCAAAGGAGCTTTATCAGTGGCTCGGCAAACGCAGCGACGTTGTGACACTGCTTGACGTCAACGACGTAGTAACTCCCGAAGCCGTTGAAAAAATCGACAACATCGTTGCGATCAACTCCACCTTCATGGTAGATATAACAGGCCAGGCCTGCTCAGAGGCGCAGGGCCCGAAGCAGTACAGCGCGGTCGGCGGTTCATACGGTTTCCTCTCCGGAGCACCGAAGGCAAAAAATGGGCGCAGCTTCCTCTGCCTGCGTTCGACTTATACCGACAAGGCCGGCGTCCAGCATTCAAACATCGTCGCAATGCTGCCAGAAGGCTCGGTAGTTACGACTCCGCGTTACATACCTCAGTATATAGTCACGGAATACGGCGTTGCAAACGTCTATCTCAGGTCCAATAAGGACCGCATCAAGGCGCTGCTGGCCATCACTCATCCAGATTTCAAAGAAGAAATCAAACAGCAGGCTATCTCGCTCGGAATGATAGCTGAGGATGACTTTTAGGTTTAATTTCCGGGTATTAATGATTACGTTTCCATTGTCTCCGTCAATCGCTGCCTGACGGCGGCGGGTGCCATAAATGAGATGGAAACCCATATAACAAGCCGCAGGCCCTTAACGGGCCTGCATCTTGTAAAATATAAACGCCCCGGAGGACTATCCGGGGCGTTTATATTTGTCTTAAAAGCTTAAGCTGCTTATAACGGTCAGTCTTTTTTGCCCGCCCTTAAAAGCAGGAACCCGAACAGAGTCGTAATTATCGTTCCAATAATCAGAGTCCAGAGTCCTAAGCCGCCGCCGGAATCCTTGAACAGAAAGACAATCGCCGCCGCAACGCAGATCTCGCAGAGCACTGCGCAGAAGGTCAGTCCGCCCATTCCGCCGGGTACCTTGTAGCTGCGCACTGTTTCGGGATCGGATTTTCTGAGCTTGACTGCCGCCGGGAACATGAACAGATAGGGCAGCAGGAAAATTACAAAGCTGAAAGCAAGTATTGTCCAGAAAACGTCGTTCGCATCGCCGGAAAGCGCGAAATTGAGTACCAGAAGCGCCGTTGAGATAAGGCCCATGATGATATAAAGGCCGTCAGGCGTATCATATTTTTTGTTTCTGTGGCCGAGGAGCTTTGAACGCTTATCAAGCTCGGATGCGGCAAGAACTTCGTTTGCACCCATGGACCATGAAACCATGTTAGCCACCAGCGTAAGTGCCGCAATAACCGTGATGATTACAAAGATGGGACGCGCTGCAGAGCCGAACACCGTGCAGAGTTCCTGAAGAGCGTAGAAGAAGCCGTCCGCCGTATCGACATCGGCCGCTGGTATCGCGGCAAGAATTCCGAAGGTGCCGAAAACATAGAGAGCCGTGATGATAACGCCGGCAAGAATCGTCATTTTCGGAATCGTCTTGCCGGGGTTGTGGATTTTGCTGCCTATCGACCCGATAAGCTCAAACCCCAGGAAATTATAAACTATCGCGGTAATATACTGCGTGGTGTTTCCGAAGCTGGGGATAAAGCTCTTGAGGCTGAAATCATTGGCAAGCCCGTTCTTGATGCCGTATGCGATGCCGAGGCAGCCGAAAATCAGAAGTACCGCGACCTTGCAGACCGCCGCGATCGTTGTGACCGTTACGGAGAGCTCGATGCCGCGTATGCCAATGTAGACAACCAGCCAGCACATCAGGACCGCTATCGCGCAGAGCAGCCAGACGGAAGCTGCCGGGAAGAAAAGATAGGATATCCATGCCGCAAACGCTATAAAAACGGCGGGCATCCAGAACGCAACGTTGACCCAGTAATACCAGCCTGTCAGAACCGCGGGGCCTTCCCCGAAGGCTCTTTTCACCCAGCTGTATATACCTCCGTCATCAGGATAGGTGCTGCCAAGCTCCGCGCTCAGGAGCCCGTAGGGTATAAAGAATATGATCGCTGTTATAACCCAGATGGTTATTGAAGACACACCAATGATGGCCGGGGCAACGAATGTGTCGAGAACAAGTATGCTGCATATAGTGAAAAGCACACTTTTCCACAGGCTAACTTTCTTTGTTTCCATTATAATCCTCCTCAGTAATTTTGAGAAAACGCCGAATACGCCGTTCCCATCAGTATCTTTGCAGAGGCGGGAAAAAGCGCCAACGTCCCCGCCTCTGAAAATTCATATTCACGCGAAGGTGACGACTGTGCCGGTTGTACCCGCAAGGGCGCTAACCGCCTTGTCAAGCGATGTGATTATGGCCTTCTTGTCCGGATTTGCGCGGATAAATTTCATGGCCGCCTGAACCTTTGGGAGCATACTGCCGGGAGCGAAGTGGCCTTCGCTTACATAGCGCGTTGCCTGCGCAAGCGACAGGTGCGAAAGGTTCTCCTGATTCGGCTTGCCAAAGTTTATGGCGACCTTCTCAACCTCCGTGAGTATCATGAGAATGTCCGCGTCGACCTGCTCTGCCAGAAGCTCTGCCGCGTAATCCTTGTCTATCACGGCAGCGACACCCTCAAGCGTACCGTCCGCGTTTTCAACAACCGGTATCCCGCCGCCTCCGCAGGTTACGACGACAGTGCTGTCCCAGAGCTTTTTGACGGCGTCAATCTCAACTATTCTTCTGGGCAGCGGCGAGGCGACGACACGGCGCCAACCGCGTCCCGAGTCCTCCTTCATCACATAGCCCTTTTCGGACGCGATTTTATTCGCCTCTTCCTCGCTATAAAACGGTCCTATAGGCTTTGTCGGGTTTTCGAAGGCCGGATCGTTTTTTTCCACGATAACCTGCGTTGCTATCGTCACGACAGGATAATTATTGCCGCGTTTATTGATCGCGTATTTCAGCGCCTGCTGTATATGATAGCCGATATAACCCTGGCTCATTGCTCCGCATACGTCGAAGGGCATCGGCGGAACGATGTCCTTTGCCGCCTCAAAGGCGAGAACCATGCGTCCGACCTGAGGCCCGTTGCCGTGAACAATCGCCATTTCGTAGCCGAGGTTCGATATCTCTGCTATATGCTCGCAGGTACTTTTGACGACCTCAAGCTGAGCCTCTGCGGTCGGAGCGCTGTTTTTGGTTTGAAGCGCGTTTCCGCCGAGGGCTATTACAAGTTTCTGCGCCATAAGAGCTTTCCTTTCTGAGTACCGGATTTCTGTATTCCGGGCCAAAGCTTCCTAGCTCCATCCGCGTCGGGTACGGCATGGCCGCCATACTCGACGCGAATGAGAGTGACCCAAATTGAGAGTATTATGAGCCGGTCAGAGCAGATTTTTCTGCCCCATAAAGCTATCGAGCTCTTCCTTGGCAGCCTGCTTTGCCGCCTCAGAGCCGTCCTGCTGATAACGGGTGAAATAAACAAGCAGTCCACGCATGGCCGTCAGCCGGTTTCCCGCCTCATCCCAACATAGGGACACCGCAGAATCCGCTACTTCGTCTGTCACATCCT
Organism: Oscillospiraceae bacterium; assembly: GCA_034927185.1. Taxonomy (GTDB): domain Bacteria; phylum Bacillota; class Clostridia; order Oscillospirales; family Oscillospiraceae; genus UBA2658. The sequence continues at coordinate 22,312 of JAYFQM010000066.1, forward strand.
CGCCGCGCGTTGCGGGCAGGCAGTGCATAAACTTGCAGCCGAGGTTGCCGAGCTGCATCAGCTCACGGTTGACCTGATAATCGTGGAACACCTTCACGCGCTCATCCTTGGGCATTTCGTTCTCATAAAGGCCGTACCATACATCGGTGTAGATGAAATCAGCACCTTTGACGGCTCCTCGGTCGTCAGTGACCTCCCATGTGCCGCCGTTTTCCTGTACGTTCTTTTCCATAATCGCCTTGTGAACGTCTCCGAGCTGGTGCCCCTTTGGTCCGTAATGGACAAAATGCATTCCAAGATGCGTCGTTATCATTCCCAGCGATGCGCAGACCTGCGTTCCGTCGCCCACGAACACGACCTTGCAGTCCTCAAGCTTTTTGCCCCATGGGAGGTTTTCGACTATCGTACACATGTCCCCGATTTCCTGAGTGGGATGGTTATAGTCGCTCATGCCGTTCATAACCGGTATGGAGCAGGCGTTGGCGAGATCGACGATGGTCTTATGGTCTATGACTCGCGCCATTACGACATCGACAAGCTTTGAGAGCACCTTTCCAGTGTCGCTTATCGTCTCGTGTCCGCCGAGCTGTATCATTCCGGGTCCGAGATACTGGGCATGTCCGCCGAGCTGCTCCATTGCCGTTTCGAAGGAAACGCGCGTTCTTGTCGAGGACTGCTGGAATATCATACCCAACGTCTTGCGCCGCATGAGAGGTGGGTAATAACCGACCTTTATGCAGTTTTTAATTTTAAGAGAGAGCTCGATGATATCCAAAAGCTCCTGCTTTGTAAAATCCTGTGTGTCAATGAAGTGTCTGAGCTGCGCCATACGGCACCTCCATAAAAGTATATTTTATCTGCACTGCTGCTGAGAAATGCAGTGGATGTTGCCTCCGCCGTAGACGACCTCCACCGTATCGACGCCAACAGCTTTGCGTTCCGGGAACATAGCCTGGATCTGCTCAAGTGCGAGCTTGTCGTTTTCGTCACCGTACTGCGGCACTATGACGCCGCCGTTGACGATAAGGAAGTTCATATAAGAAGCGATGCAGACATCGCCGTCCTCACGGGGTATCGTGCCCTCAACCAGGTCGATTGCGAAATCGCCTCTGATGGTAACGTTCTTTTTCGGCATGCAGAGCTTGTGGATCTTCAGCTTGCGGCCCTTTGCGTCCGTCGCTTCCGAAAGGGTTTTGTATGCTGCCTGGCAGGCATCATAGAAATAGTTGTCTTTGTCGTCCGTCCAGATGCAGGCAACCTCGCCAGGGCGCACGAAGCATGCAACGTCGTCAACATGTCCGTTTGTTTCGTCGGGGTCGATGCCATCCTTTATCCAGATGATTTTTTCGAGATTAAGATACGTCTTGAGCTTCTCCTCAATCTCTTCCTTTGACAGGTCGGGGTTGCGCCCTTCACTCAAAAGGCACATCTCGGTCGTGAGCAGCGTCCCTTCGCCGTCAGCGTGGATGGAGCCGCCTTCAAGAACAAAGCCGGGAGTGCGGTAGGTATCGATATTCTCAATCTCGCAGACCTTCTGAGCGACCATCTGGTCCATGTCCCAAGGAAAATACAGCCCGTCAACAAGCCCGCCCCAGGAGTTGAAATCCCAGTCTACCGCGCGGACGTCGCCCTTGCCGTTCGTCAGGAAAGTCGGGCCGCAGTCGCGTATCCACGCATCGTTGGAGGCTATCTCGACAACGCGGATTTCGGGGGGAAGCGCGTTGCGGCAGTTTGCGTACTGTTCTTTTGAAACACACATGGTAACGGGCTCAAACCGGCTTATTGCCTTGGCAACTTCGGAATATGCCTTCTGTGCGGGCTTTGCTCCGTCCCTCCAGTTATCCGGCCGCTCCGGCCACAGCATCCATATTTGCTTCTGGGGCTCGAACTCTCCGGGCATACGATACCCGTCCTGTTTAGGTGTGCTTTCAATTCTTCTTGCCATAATGACACTGTCCTTTCATTATTTCTGTGGATTTGTTTTCGTCAAAACTTCCGTTAACGCTGCGCATTCGTTAACATATGCGTAACACCATTAAATATAGGATCGATCCGAAATTTAACGTTTTCGGCCGGAAATACTCAAATTGTGCTTTTGCACAGGTATTATTACAATCCGTACTGCAAATCATCTATTTCAAACAAATTTTATCTCCGCAGCGCCGGCATGTCAATAACGCGGTGCTAACATGAAACAGTTTACAGACAATTGGCGTAGTGTTACTTTTTAGGTAACGCTACGTCAATTCGTTAAGTCTCACTCTTATTATTGTTTTTTGTTATTCGCTTATACATCAGAGTTTCCATTATTGCGATCATTCCACACCGCGATGTTACATCAATACCCTCATAGTCAATTTCATCGGCAAAAACATAAAAGTTGAGGTCCGACATGTTCTGGATAATGTTGTTGTCTGCCCTCGTAAATGAAACTATGGTCGGCGTTGCAATCGCAAATATCCGTTCGACATGGTTAATGATGCTCTGATTGTTCCCCGTATAGGAAAGTATTAGAAGGACGTCGTCCCTTTTGACACGGCGCAGTAGCGACGCAAATTCATACTCTTCCGTCGGTATCTCCACATTATAGCCCATTATTATTAGCAGCCGTGAAAAATACCTGGCGACCTCGCTGCTGAGGCCCTCGGAAAGAATATAGATGTGGGGGTAACGGCCCATGATCTTGTGAAATGCCTCAATTTTTTCGTCTGTGATAACCTTGACTGCCTCAACCACGTTCTTCAGGTAGCTGTCCCTGTAGTTGTCGTCATGCACAATGCTGGGTATGTGTATCTTGCGTGATTCCTTTTCCGCTTCCCTAACCGCCGCAGCGAACTCTCCGAAGCCCTCGTATCCGAGCTTCTTTACGAACCGGAACAGCGTTGTGGTGGAAACATAAGTTTCTTTTGCAAGCTCCCTGATGCTCATGTCCTTGACTATGTGCATGTTTTTCACGACATAATTCAAAATGTTTCTCTCTGTAGGCGACAGCTTGGAGGCATTGCCGCTCGTCTGCGAATAAAAGTCCATCGCTCCCCCTCTGATCCCTCTTCGGGACCGCCCTTGAATACATATATAATTCCTTTTTCAAATTATATCCATTCATTCAATTAATGTCAAACGTTGTATCCGATTCAGCAAAAAGACCTGACGCGCTTATTGCACGCCAGGTCTTGACTGTTTCGACGCTTATTTTACCAACTCCTTAAGAGTCTGTCTTACAGCACCCTCGGAGCGTACCAGCAATCTGAAGTATTCCTCAACCTTTTTTCCGATACCGGCATCGTAGAGATTCACGGCGAATATCTTCGCGTTGGAAAGGATGGGTGCAAGTTCCTCGTGGAAGCCCCTGTCCTCGCCTAGTCTAATGTTCTTCACATTGACGGCAAGCTCATCAAACATCGGGTCAAAACTCGGCTCGAACTTCCTTCCCAAATCGTCGGTCGCCATAAGATAGCGGCACCAGCCGGCAAGCACAAGCGGAATATACTTAAGGTCCTTTGTATCCAGATTGTCGCTGGCAAGATAAGCCTTAATAGTTTCTCCAAAGCGGATAGGCAGCTTTTGCGAGGTGTCGGCGGCAATTCTCTGCGGCGTATCGGGGTTATAAGGGTTCGGGAAGCGCAGATTTAGCACCTTATCCGTAAAAGCTTTTGGGCTCACGATACCGGGATTGACGACTACGGGCATAGATTCGTCGTAGGCAATTCTGGTCACAAGAGTTTTCAGCTGCTCATCCTTCATCTCCTCACTGATAAGCTCATACCCGAGAAGACAGCCAAAAACGGCAAGACAGGTATGCAGCGGGTTAAGACAGGTGCATACCTTCATCTTTTCAAACCTGTCGACCGTGGCTCTGTCGGAAAAATAGACTCCTTCTCCATTAAATACGGGGCGTCCATTCGGAAAAGCATCCTCGATGACTAGATATTGCGTTTCCTCAGCATTGACGAAGGGCGCGACAAAGGTCTTTTTCAAAGTGACCACGGGGTCTACGTTTTCCATTCCGTCTTCGAGAAGCGCCTTGCGCACCGACTCGTCGGGCCGCGGAGTAATTTTGTCGATTGCCGACCATGGGAACGAAACTTTTGTTACGTCTGTAATATAGGAAAGGAAACCTTTTTCGGCAAGACCCACTTCTGTCCAGTTCCTTGCGTAATCGCTCACAGCGGAATAAAGCCTATCGCCGTTATGCGAGCAGTTATCCATGCTGACAAGCGCGACGGGCAGTTCTCCCGCAAGATAGCGCTCATAACAAAGGGCGGCAACCTTTCCGATATACGTTGCGGGGCACTGTGGTCCGGCTTTGAAATCTTCGAGTACGGCGGGGAAGTATTTCATGTTAACGTCCCTCAGATTATAGCCCTTCTCGGTGATCGTGAAGCTCACGAGCTGGAGACTGGGCGCACGGAATATCTCTTTTATTCTGATCCAATCCGGACTAACGGTGTCGATGACGAGGGATTCCGTAACACTGCCGACAACAGTCTTTTCTATCTTGCCGTTAGACTTCAGTACAACATTAACTGCAAGATTGTCAAATGCTCTGTATGCCTTATCGATTATTTCGTAGTCAAAGCCCTCAGCCACAATAATACCCTTATCGGTTTTTCCCTCGTCCAGCATCTCCTGCTGAACCGCCGCAATGAAAGCGCGAAAAATATTCCCGGCTCCAAGATGCAGCCAGGTTGGAGCCTTCGCTGTGCTTTCAATCACTTGTTTCCTGTCGAACTTGGGCAGTCTGTACCCTTTTTCCTCCCAAAAGGACGAGCTTAAATTCTTTTCATTAAGTTTCATAGGCTTCTCCAAATGCACTTTCGCGGTTTTCTTTATGTTTTGTCATATCCTTCTAGTACGAGCGTATGCAGAAAAAACTGCGTCAGCAATTCTTCCGGGCTTTTCGCTATCGCCCGCAAGGTCGCTTTCAAAGTCCGAAAGATCCATAGTTCGCGGTCTAAGTCCTCCCGCTAGGATTACCGTGTCCGCTTTCAGCATGGTCTTCTCTCCGGTTTTGCGGTCAACGACCCGTACGCCTCCATTCGCAATTTCTTCAACCATGGTTCCGGTTAATATTTTCGCTCCCTTTTCGGGGAGAAGGATATGCATTATATGCCTGTTGAATTCGTCCATGTCGGTAGCAATATCAGGCAGCATCTCGACAATTGTGACATCGTGAGAAGGTCTTCCGTTAACCTTTTTGTCAAAGAGAAGCTCTCCCGCGACTCCATCAACCTTCGTAAATTTAAGCTCCACCGCATCGCCCAGAAGCCAGTCCGCCGTTTCACAGCCCGTCGCTCCTCCGCCGATAATGACGATTTTTTCCCCGACGGAAGTTTTGTTCATAAGTACATCAATCGCCGTAACGACCGAGCTCTGGTCACAGCCCTTTATTCTGCGGACATATTCCGCACCCGCCGTGAGCATAACCGCTTCGAAGCCCTCCTTCTTGAGGAGCACCTCATCTGCCAAGGTGTTAAGCCTCACCCTAACATTCAATTTTTCAAGCTGCCTGACATACCAGTTCACAAGCCAGCCAATCTTTTCCTTGTTGGGCGGAATCGCCGCCGCAAGGAGAGAGCCCCCGAGTTTATCTTCCTTCTCGAAAAGAGTCACACTGTGACCCATTAGGGCGGCAACCCGCGCGCTCTCCATACCCGCCGGCCCGCCGCCGATTACGGCGACTTTTTTGCTCACAGGAGCTTTTTCGATATCGCCATAGATATACTCGCGTCCCGTTTCGGGATTGACCGCGCATCTGAGCGAGCAGCCGGAATCGAGAGTACGGAAGCAATGCTGACAGGAGAGGCAGTGCCTAATATCCTCGTCCCTGCCCTCCAGAGCTTTTCTGCAGTAGTCAGCATCGGCCAGCATAGGTCTGGCAAGCCCGATGAAATCGGCCTGTCCCTTTTCCAGAATGGCTTCGGCCTCGTCGGGTGTTCTTATCGTGTTGGAAACAATAACTGGAATCTTGACGGCCTTTTTGACCAATTCCGCATATGGCGCCAGCATGCAAGAAGTGTCTCCCAATCCATTAGGCGGGTTTGTAAAGATATAAGCATTTGGAATGCCGGCTGAAAGGTCGATAGCCGCAGCTCCTTCTCTTTCAAGTATCTTTGCGGCTTCGACCGATTCATTGGGCGTTCTCCCACCCTCCGCAAACTCACTGACCGAATAACGCACAATTATCGGGAAGCCTTCGCCGACGAGTTTCTTTGCTTCCTTAATTATTTCGACAGCAAATCTCATACGGTTTTCGAGTGACCCGCCGTAAGAGTCCGCACGCTTGTTATAGAGCGGCGACATAAATTCCGCGATAAGGTAGCCGTGGGCTCCGTGGAGTGTAACCGCGTCCGCACCCGCCATCTTTGCATTGGCTATCGTTACTGCAAACTCTTTTATGACCTCACGTATATCTTCCTGCGTCATTTCTTTAACCGTTTTCGGATCAAAGCGTGTAACATTTGAGGCCGAGATGCGAGGCTCCAGTGTCGCTTCTGACCCAAAATGAGCAATCTCGACGGAGACCTTTGCACCGTAGCTGTGCAGCTGCTCTATCAAATTAGACCAGCGCGGAACAAATTTTTCGTCGTATAGCATGGGCTGAACGCCGTGGTTTCTGGAATTCGGAGATACCGAAACCGCCTCCAAAACTATAAGTCCCGCTCCGCCTTTTGCTCTCCTGATGTAATAGCTCTCCATCTGCGGAGTCAGGCATCCGTTCTCGTCCGAAAAATTTGTGTTCATGGGAGGCATCACCATTCGGTTTTTTACGGTCATGTTTCCGATTCTGTACGGCTCTCCCAGAAGTCTGCGCCCTGCTTCCATAAGATTACTCCTTTGCCGATTTCATGCGGTTAATTAGATTTTTTCTATAATTAATTAAGATCCTTAAGAGCATCGTTCATGCTCAGATTAATGTGGTCTGTCATCGCTTCTATCGTCGCTTCAAGATCAAGATCCAAAAGGCCTCTGCATATCCTTTCATGATGGCTGTATGCCTTCGATATTCTGGCTTTGTCGCTTGACGTTCTGCGTCTGAATGTTCGGGTCTGGTTTCTAATTTCGGTGTAGAACTCATAAAGGCGAGCATTACCCATCATAAGCACCAGCTTATCATGGAAATCCTCATCGGCTTTAATAAAGCCTTCACGGTCAACCTCCTTGCTGAACTCGTTATAAAAGTCCTCGATAACCGCGTAAGTTTCCTTATTACTTGGAAGTATCTCGGTAATAAGCTTTCTTGCAGCTGCGACATCTATTATAAGGCGAATCTCAAAGATTTCGCGAATATCGTCAATGCTCGGCTGGAACACACAGTAACCCCTCCCCGAGTAGCTTGTGACCAACCCATCATCATAAAGCTTGCGAATCGCATCGCGCAGAGGGGTACGGCTTATGCCGAATTCCTTGGCGAGCTGCGAATCTACGAGCCTTTTCCCCGGCGGAAACTGCTTTGAGATAATTTTTTCCTTTAAAATGTCATAGGCCTGATCTGTCAGGCTGTCTACCTGTAACTGAATCTCCATTTCTTTTCTCCTGTTGACAATAGTATTTAGTATACCGCATACGGTTAACTGATTATACTATTTATATTAAATAATGTCAATATTGCAAAAATAAATTGACAAATAAGATAAAGCATACTAGAATATATTCAAGATACCGTATACGGTATACATTTATTCGGAGGATATTTGGAATGAAGACCGCCGCTTCGATTTCCATACAATACAACAATCCCTTTTCGCCTTTTCCGGCCAAGGATTGGAGAAAGGGCTTTAAATGGGCGAAAGATGCAGGACTCGATGGGGTTGAGCTTATATTTAGCGATCCGAAGCTAATCGATTTGGGCGCCGTTACTTATGAGCTTGACAAACTCGGTCTTGGTGTCGCAACTTTGGCTACGGGTCAGGCAACTGCACTCGAAGGTTTTTCACTTACTTCCTACAGCGAGGAGCAGCGCTCTCTGGCAGTAAAACGCTGCTGCGAAGACATTGATTTTTCTGTTGAACTTGGAACAAAGCCGAACGTAACGATCGGCCTTATCAGAGGACGCGGAAGCGCAGTCGCTCTTGCGGATGAGCGGGAACTTTTCAAGCACGAACTGGCCAAGGTCGCTGAATACGCCGACAAGCGCGGTGTTAAGCTCAACCTCGAGCCGATCAACAGATACGAGGCCGCGCTGCTTAACTCAGTCGAGGACACGGCGGCCTTTCTTGACGAAATGGGCAATCCTCAAAATATTGGAATACTTTACGACACCTTCCATGTGAATATTGAAGATTGCGGACAAAAACATACCATAGAGAGCTTCGGCAGAAAAATTGTTCATGTTCATTTTGCCGACAGCAACCGCAGGCTCCCGGGAGAAGGACACATAGACTACAGGGAAGTAGTAAGCGCTCTCGAGGGCATTGGCTATAATAATTGGATTTCACTTGAAATGCTAAGCGTCCCTTCCTCTGAATACGTCCAAGAGCACATGAAGCAGAGAATGGACGACATATTTAAATAGGTTATCAAAAAGTTTTTTGAAAGGAACAATGGTTATGTCCAATATGATTAAAGTTAAAACCTTTAAAGAGTTTTGTGCGGCCTGTTGTGAAGCGGAAGGTATGAGCCGTGAAAATGCTGGAATTACGGCGGAGGTTCTATGCGAAACCGACTGCTTTGGCACCAATTCGCACGGTTCCAAGAACCTTTACGGTTACATAAAGAAGCAAAGAGCCGGCGGTATGGATTTTAAGGCAGAACCAGAGATTATTAAAGAGGGTCAGTCCTATGCTCTCATGGACGCAAAGGCCGGTATGGGCATGGTTGCGGGCTACAGGGCAATGGAGCTTGCAATAAAAAAAGCGCGTGAAACCGGTGTAGCTCTCGTAACAGTCCGCAATAGTACTCACTTCGGTGCGGCAGGATTCTACTCCAACATGGCGGCTAAAACTGGCATGTTTGGACTCGCCGTATCCAATGTCGACCCAAACATGACGGTTCCCGGAGCGCGCGGCATGATACTCGGAAATAACCCTCTATCCTATGCCTCCCCATTAGGCAATGACGAAAGCGTTTTCCTTGATATTGCAATGAGCAACGTCGCTTCTCTCAAGGTCGTTCAGGCGAGAAAAGACGGGGTCAAAATTCCCGACACATGGATTGTTGACAAAGACGGAGTCCCCACGACCGACCCCAGCCATTATCCTGAAGAGGGCGCAATGCAGCCCTTTGCGGCACACAAGGGCTACGGACTTGCCGTAATGACCGAACTTCTGACCGGCGTTCTCTCCGGCGGAGCACTTGGAAGCACTGGTGAAATCAAAAGCTGGTGCTTTGACCCCGAGATTCCCAACAAGGTATGTCATACCTTTATCGCTGTCGATGTTGAAAAATTCTGCGGACTGGGCAGATTTGTTTCCCGCTCGCAGGAGCTAGCTGAAGCTCTCCGCGGTGCTCCGAAGGCAAAGGGTAGCAATCGCATCTATATGCCTGGTGAGATAGAGTGGACAAAACATGAAAAATGGTCGGATACAGTCGAGCTTCCCGACGCCGTCGCCGCATCCCTCAGGGATATGAGCGAAGATCTCGGGATTGAACTGAGCTTTGAACAATAAGGAGGTCTGCTTTATGAAATACTCTGAAAGACTCGGTTTGAATGCGGTAGTACCCGTCGTCGTGATTGAGAACGCAAAGGATGCCGTTCCGACAGCGAGGGCCCTTCTTGCCGGCGGAATTGATGTTATGGAGATAACCCTTCGCACGGCTGCCGCGATTGATTCAATCAAAGCGGTAACAACGGAAGTTCCGGAGATGCTGGTCGGTGCTGGAACCGTCCTCAACCTTGAACAGGCGAAAGCGGTCGTGGACGCAGGGGGTAAGTTCATCGTTTGCCCCGGCTTTGACCCTGAACTTGTTAAGTGGTGCATAGGTAACGACGTGACGGTAACCCCCGGCTGCGTAACTCCCACGGAAATCATGGCCGCTTTAAAACTCGGTGTAGATGTTATCAAGTTCTTCCCTGCTAACGTCTACGGCGGACTGAATGCTATGAAGAGCCTCTCCGCTCCATTCGCCGGTGTGAAGTTCATCCCCACCGGCGGAGTTGACGGTAAAAACATAGCCGAATTTGCAGCCGCGCCCTTTGTACACACAGTTGGAGGAAGCTGGGTCTGCACGAAGGCCGATATCACAGCCGGCAACTTTGAAAAAATCACACAGCTCTGCAAAGAGGCTGTTGAAACCTCCATGGGCTTTGAGCTTGCGCATATCGGCATCAATACAGAAAGCGGCGACGAATCTCTGAAAGTTGCATCCGAATTTAACAAATATTTCGGGTTCCCTGTCAAGGACGGTAACAGTTCCGCTTTTGCCGGCAAAGGCATTGAAGTCATGAAATCGATGTATCTGGGTACGAAAGGGCACATCGCAGTCCGCACAAACAATATCAGGCGTGCAATAGCCTATCTGGAAAAGAAAGGCCTTAAGGCCGATATGGAGACCGCTAAATATAAGGGAGAGAGCATGATAGCGGTATATTTATCAGGCGAGATGGGCGGCTTTGCCGTTCACCTTCTTCAGAAATAGGAGGTACGAAAATGAAGTATTTATCATTCGGAGAAATCATGCTTCGCCTCAAATCCCCCGGCTTGGAAAGATTCTTCCAGAGTCCCGCCTTTGAAGCAACCTTTGGCGGCGGCGAGGCTAACGTAGCGGTATCCCTCGCAAACTACGGACTGGACGCGGGCTTTCTTACCGTTCTGCCTCAGAACGTCATCGGCGATGAGTGCATAAGGGATCTGCGCCGCCACGGAGTCGACACGAGCCGTATACTAAGGGGCAAGGGCCGCATGGGCCTCTATTACCTTGAGGGTGGTGCCAACCAGCGTCCCTCCAAGGTCGTCTATGACCGCGAGTTTTCCGCCGTTTCTCTGGCAAAGCCCGGAGATATAGATTGGGACAAGGCTTTTGAAGGCATCGAGTGGTTTCACATCACCGGCATAACCCCGGCGATTTCCGAGAGTGCAATGCTGCTCTCGATTGAGAGCGTCAAGGAAGCCAAAAACCGAGGAATAACTGTTTCCTGCGATCTCAACTACAGAAAAAACCTCTGGAAATATGGCAAGACTGCTCCCGAGGTCATGCGCGAGCTCGCAAAATACGTTGATGTTGCCATCGCAAACGAGGAGGACTGCCAGAAGTCTCTCGGCATCACAGTCGATGTCACGGTTGAAAGCGGGGAGCTTGACCTAGGAAAGTATGAGGACCTTACAAAGTCCGTTCTCAGGGAGTATCCTAACATGAAGCTTATTGCAATAACACTCAGAGAGTCAAAAAGCGCCGACTCAAACGGCTGGGCGGCCTGCATGAACGACGGAGAGAACTTCTATCACAGCCGCAAGTACATGATAAATGATATTGTGGACCGCGTCGGAGGCGGAGACAGCTTTGCGGGTGGCCTTATATATGGGCTGGATGCCTATAACGACAAGCAAAAGGCTCTCGAATTTGCTGTTGCGGCCTCCTGCCTGAAGCACTCGATAATTGGCGACTTTAACCTTGCAACCGTGTCCGAAGTAGAAAGCCTTCTCGGCGGCGACGGCTCCGGAAGAGTACAGCGATAGCGCTTAAGAAGGAGAAAATTATGGAAAACTATAAAGAGAAGAAATGGTACACAACGAGTAACCCAATAATTACTTTTGAAGCGGGGTCAAGCGTCGGTGAGATGAAGAAAGCTCTCTGGGACGCTACCGACGAGGAAATTGATAAAATACTTGCGGACTATGGCATGGGCTCCCCTTCAGAGCTGGGTAAGCCCGGCTCCTATATTCAAACAACTCCCAGATCCAAACAGATTGAAAAGCGAAGAAAAGACGACATTGTCTTCCTTCCTATCGGCTGCACCGAAAATCATGGGAAGCACGCGAACACCTGACTTGACACTTTCATGGTCACCCAGATTGTTGAGGGTGTCAGGCGTTATACGGCAAAGCAGGGCCACGAGTGCTCGCTCGCGCTTCCTCCTCTGCTCTACGGCGGACATCCCTATCACCACATTGGTATGCCCGGCACAGTCATCATGCCGCAGGAAGTGGTTGTCGAAACCCTTATCTACACTATGCTCGGTCTATGGAACGACGGCTATCGGAAGATGATTCTTGTCAACAACCACGGCCACAGATGGATGCTTGAAACAGCTATCCACGAGTTTTTCAAGCGTTATCAGCTACCCGCAATAGTAATGGAGGTTGAATGGCATCGTGCGGTGCGCGAATTCTTCACTCCCGAATCCGTTCATAAAAATAGCATGGATACTCCATTCATCCACGCGGATGAGGCGGAAACTGCAGTTGCTCAGCTTCTTTTCCCTGACATGATTGACATGGGAGCGGCTGAGGAAGCGTGGCCAACAAGCTACCTCTTCGACGGGCACTATGACAACTCGATTGACTCTAACGGACGTCCCCACATCTGGAGTGAAGGCGAAGGCCACAGTGCGATTTAGCGAAACGGTACTCACTAGGGTGTTGTCGGTAATCCCAGTCTTGCGACTCCCGACAAGGCAAAGAGGCCTATCGCCGCTATTCTTAAATATCTGACGCTTGTTCACGACGAGATACTTGAGAAGTATCCTGCCGGCAAGCTGCCCCCTGTCGATATGATTACGCTCCGCACTAAGGAAGAGCTTGCTCCCTTCCTTAAGGAACCTCTGAGCGAGGGCTGGAAGTCTGTTGATCAGCTCCCCAGAATCGGTATCTTTGAAAAACTTTAAGGAGGACTTATACGATGAAATGCATACAGGCTTTCCTGCACGGTCCGGAAGATCTGCGTCTGACCGAGGTGGAGCTCCCAGAAATAAAGTCAAACGAAGTACTTATCAAAGTCAGAGCCTGCGGCATCTGCGGCTCCGATGTCGAGATCTATGAAGGAAAATCCGCAGAAGGACGCTATGATATCCAGCCTTTTACCCCCGGTCACGAGTGGGCAGGTGATGTAGTTCGGGTTGGTGAAGATATTAAAACTCTCAAGCCCGGTGACAGAGTCACAAGTGACTGCGTCATTGCCTGCGGCGTTTGTGAAAGCTGTAAAAGCGGACTTATGCCTTCCGCCTGCCAGAACTTCAAAGAAATCGGCTTCGGTCCCGATACGCCGGGCGGCTGGGGTGAATACCTCATCTGCACCGAGGGCAACCTTCACAAATTTCCTGATAACTGGGACTATGTCGACGGCGCATGGGTTGAGCCTTTCTCAATCGGCTATTTTTCCGTCTGGGGCAATGGTGGCTATGTCGACGCTTCCGATTACGCTATGATTTTCGGATGCGGTCCTGTTGGTCTCTGCGCTCTTATGACCTGCAAAATGTCTAATGCCATCACAATAATGGTCGATCCTCTCGAAAGCCGCCGTAAGCTCGCTCTTGAGTACGGCGCAGATTACGCGCTTGATCCCACCTCTCCCGATTTCCGCACACAAGTTAAGAATATTTGTCCTAAGAGTCTGGGCGGTCCCTCAATTATCTGTGAATGCTCTGGTTCCAATGCCGCTATAAGCGAGCTATTTCAGGTTGCTGGACACAACTGCCGTGTTAACCTCACGGGACATACACTTGGGCGCGATATTCCAGTAGAAATTGGCTGGACAAATTGGAAGACTCTTCGCATCAAGGGCTCCGGCGGAACAGATCACTTTATGCCAAGGACTATTCGCTTTATGAGCCAGGTTCGCAATAAGTTCGATTTTAAGAAGCTTACGACCGATTACTACAACTTTAAGGACTTACAGAAAGCGGTTGACAGAGCTTGCAGTGACAAGGCGAATATCGTAAAAATTATGATAACCTTCGATTGACAATAGATATCGCATAACCCTCCCCCCCAAAAGGCAGCCTTTAAAAGGCTGCCTTTACCTTTCTTATTCCATAGGTAGCCGAAAAAAACTCTAGGACAAGTGCATACCGGCCCTCTCTTTATTCTATAAAGTGACGGCTGCGATTCGATTGGTAAAGGCCATAAAAAAGCAGCCGCCCGATAACCGGACGGCTGCAAAACACTGGTGTTTTTAGCCTTTTGCTATGTCAGCTTCCTCAATATATTTATTTATTTGAGATACTGGTCAACATTGGCAGAGTCTATGATAGTGCCCTGTGCAAGAATTTCGGAATCAACCTTCTCGCCCTTAAAGAGCTTCATCGCAGCATCGATCGCGTTCTGGGACTGCTGCTCTGTTGACTGGGAAACAGTGGCTGTAAGACGGCCATCTTTGACTGCCTGAAGAGCGTCTTTAACGGCATCAAGTCCATAGACCTTGATTTGGCCGGAAAGATTCTTGTCTTCAATAGCCTTTACGCAGCCCATAGCCATGTTATCGTTCTGGCACACAAACGCATTTATATCTGTCCCGGTCTGGAGCCAGTTTTCAGCAAACTTAAGTCCATTTTCGGTGGTCCACTGGCCGTCGTCGTTAAATACTTCTTTAACATCCGGATACTCGGCGAGTGCCTTTTTATAACCGGCGGAGCGTCCCAGCTCGCCTTCAGAGCCGACAGGGCCGGTGAGAATAGCTACATTGCCCTTACCTCCGATATCGTCGCAGGCTCTCTTCATCTGCATATAGCCAAGGTCTTCATTCGAAACACCGACAAAAGCAGTTGCCTTGGTGGGATCGGAAATGTTCTGGTTGAAGATAATTACGGGGATGCCTGCTGCTGAGGCTTCTTCAACTGCGGGTAGTACGCCGTCAGCGGAAACAGGCTCAATGATGATGCAGTCGGCCTTCTGGTTGATGGCGGATTCAATCTGGCTTACCTGTGTGTTGATGTCTTGACCTGCTTCATTAACTGTCAGGTTGGCACCGGCGGCTTTCGCGGCCGCAGTCATGGAGTCGGATGCGGTAACGGCCCAGTCGTTATCCATGTGGCTTATGCAGAAAACGAAATTGGGAGTGGCATCGGAAGCTGCTGCGGATTCCGCGGGGCTTGCCGCAGGGCTCTCGGTTGCGGGTTTGCTTGCTCCGCAGGCTGCAAGTGAGAGAACAAGAACAAATGCAAGGATGATAGTCAGTGTCTTTTTCATAGTTGTCTCCTTTTCATTTTTGATTTTGACATAGCTTTAAGGTATATGTTATTTAATTACGCACTCATTTTTTTACGGCTTCTGACGTCGAGATAAACTGCGAGGATGACAATGGTGCCCTTAAGTATAAGCTGATAGAAGGATTTGATTCCTAGTATGTCGAGTCCGTTCCCGAGAACGGAGAGGATAAGTGCGCCTATTATTATACCGTACCATTTACCTGAACCACCGTTTAAGCTGAATCCGCCGATAACAACAGCCGCGATTGCATCCAGCTCATAGCCTTCTCCTGTCTGCGGGGTGCCCGAAACCGTTCTTGATGTCAACAGCATACCCGCGACTCCTGAAAGCAGTCCGGCAAGCATGAAAGCAGACATTTTCATATTTTTTACGTTTATTCCAGAGACTTTTGCCGCTTCCTCGTTGCCTCCCACCACATACAGTCTCCGGCCATAAACTGTCTTAGTCAAAACAAAGCCAACAACAAGAACAATGATAATAAGATAAATAACGAGGTATGGAACCACACCGAAGAGCTTGCCTCCGGCAAGATTTTCATAAGCCTTGTTCACTCCGAACACGGGGCGGCCGCCGCTGATTACGTAAGCAAGGCCGCGTATTATGGACTGCGAACCAAGAGTTACGACAAATGCGGGGATTCCGCAGTAGGCGACTAAAGAACCGTTTAGCAATCCCGCTGCTGCGCCAACGGCAATCGCGGCAATTATTGGAACATAAATCGGATAGTTGCCCTGCGCCAGAAGTGCGGCGATTACTCCGGATAAACCTACAGTTGAACCGACGGAGAGATCAAAGCCGCCGGTCAATATGACCATTGCCATACCGGTTGCCAGTATACCGTTAATTGCGGTTTGTTTAAAAATGTTGATAAAATTATCAAACTGCGCAAATTTTGGTGACAGGATACTGAGTACGCCTATAATTACTAACAGAATTATCAACATTGCGAACTCGCGGATAAGTCCGCTGCCCAGGTTCGCACGTTTATTCAGAGTTTTTTCGTTTTCCAAAGCTTATCCCTCCACTTTACTGCGCAAACTGCATATGCATTATACGTTCCTGGTCAAAGTCTTTTCTTTCGACCTCGCCCTCGACTCTGCCGTCTGCAAGAACTACGATTCTATCACTCATACCAAGAAGTTCAGGCATTTCCGAAGAAATCATTATAATCGCCTTTCCCTGCTTTGCAAGCTCACCCATGAGCAGATATATATCTCTCTTCGCTCCCACATCAATTCCACGTGTAGGCTCATCAAGAATGATTATATCCGGGTCTCCCAAAAGCCACTTTGAGATTGCGACCTTTTGCTGATTTCCTCCAGAAAGGAATAGCACCTGTTTTTCGCGGCTGTCAGTTTTGACCTTCATTTTTCCTATGTACTCATCCGCCGCTTTTCTTTCGTTTTCCTTGCAGAGCAGCATACGCTTTGTAAGGTTTCTAATTGAAACTATTGTAATGTTGTCCATTATCGAGCCAATAAGATTAAGTCCCGTAACCTTTCTATCCTCGGTGACATACGCAATCTTCTGTTTAACCGCATCCTTTGGGCTTTTTATACTGACTTTTTTACCGTTTATGAAAGTCTCACCGCATTTTTTGGGAATCACACCGAACACGGCGCTCGCCGTTTCGCTGCGTCCGGAACCAACGAGCCCCGCAATACCGAGTATCTCTCCTTTTCTGACAGAAAAGCTCACCCCGCAGACCTTGTCGCTGCAACAAATGTTTTTTGCTTCAAACGCAAT
>JAYFQM010000084.1:0-51060 GCA_034927185.1 Oscillospiraceae bacterium
GGGCGAAATATGCCGCAACCCGCTCCCCGCTGCCGATACTCTGGCGAAGGTCGGGCTCGCGGAACGGCTCGACAACTTTCCCGCTCAGCTCTCGGGCGGCGAACAACAGAGAGTTTCTATCGCCCGGGCTCTGGCCAAAAACCCGAAGATTCTTCTCTGCGACGAGCCGACCGGCGCTCTGGACTACCAGACCGGCAAGCAGGTGCTCAAGCTTCTTCAGGATACCTGCAGGAACACTGGGAGAACTGTCATCGTCATCACCCACAACACGGCGATTACCGCGATGGCGGATAAGGTAATTCATATTAAAAACGGACGGGTCACAAGGGTCGAGGTCAATCAAAACCCTCTGCCTGTTGAAAGGATAGAGTGGTAAATGCGCAGAACGTACAGGAAAAGCTTTCTGCGTACCATCAGAGGCACGTTCGGACGCTTTGCGGCTATTTTCGCGATCGTAGCTCTGGGAGTCGGCTTTTTGGCGGGGCTTCTGTCCTCGACGCCCGATATGCGCTATTCGTTCGACCGATATTTTGACGAGAACTCGATGTACGACATACGCGTCATCGGCGATCTCGGACTGACGGAAAAGGACATCGACAATCTCCGTTCGGTCGAGGGTGTTGATAAGGTCCAGTCGGGTTATATTTCTGATGCCCTGCTGACTTCCGGCAATGATGTTGACTATACCACAAGGCTGCACAGTCTCAACATCACAGATACCGATATAATCAACCGCCCCGAGTTAACATCGGGGCGCTTTCCCCGCAATTCCAACGAATGCGTTGCCGTGAACATTCCCCTCAGCGGTAAATCCAAGCTGCACATTGGCGATACGCTGACGGTTTCCGATAATGATACGAATGCTGACGGACTCCTGAACTCAACGCTGTTCAAGATTGTCGGGTTTGCAGACTATTGCCCATATTTTTCAGCCGAAAAGGAATATACGAATATCGGCAGCGGAATTATCGACGCCTTTTTGCTGGTTCCGGATGAAAGCTTTAATACCAACGTCTACACGGACGTCTACATCACGGTTAAGGGCGCGGCGGCACTCACGAGCCTCACCGACGAATATCAGGATCTGATCGACGGGACAGCCGGAAGAGTCAGCTCAATATCGTCGGACCGGAGCAGGCTTCGCTATAACGAGGTTGTAAGCGAAGCGAATGAGAAGCTCAGCGACGCGAAGGCGGAATACAACGGCGCAAAAGCGGAAGCTGACGACAAGCTTTCGGATGCGTTAAGACAGCTCACCGACGGAGAAAAGAAGCTTGCCGATGGGCAGAAGCAGCTTTCAGACGCAAAAAAACAGCTTGACGAAAGCGAAAACACGCTTAAGGAGAACGAAAACACTCTGAACAAAAATGAGCTGGATATGAAGGCTCAGTTTGCCGAAGCGGACGCGCAGCTTGCGGACGCACAGATCGAAATTGACGGAAACCGCGAAACGGCGAATCAAAACCTTGCCTCGGCTCAGGCCGAGCTGTCCCGATATAATCTGGATGGCCTTCAGCAGTCACAGTTCGACAAACTCCGCAAGCTTCCCGTAACCTACCCGTCGCTCCCCGATCAGCTTCAGACGCTCTCCGACAACGGTGCAAGGCTTGACCAAATCGCTGTCAGGTTTGCCGAGATAAGTGCACTGATAGCAGACGGTCACGCGGAATATGCAGATGAAATGGCGGCTCTGAAAACTGAAAAGGAAAATCTGGAATCGGAAATCCAGAGCATCATGTCGTCAGATGCCTATCGAGCTTTTGTTCAGGGCGTTGGATATCTCCAGATGACCGGAGCTTATTCGCCCGATCTGCCTCCTCTTGCCGTGAAGCTTGGAAGCATCGATGAAGCGCTGATAATACTCGACGAGGGGCAGGCAGCACTTGACGCTCAGCGCTACGATCTGGAGATAAAAAAAGCGGACGCCGAAAAGGAGATTTCCAACGCCCGTGAAAAGCTTGCCGCCGGAAAGGCTGACCTGGCAGCAGCCACAAACCAGTATGAAGACGAACTGAATAAACTTAACAGCTCAAAGGTTACGCTGGCGGAGAACTGGCAAAAATACAACGAAGCGAAGGCCGAGGCAAACAGCTCCCTTTCTGACGGCGCGCAGCAAATTTCCGACGCAGAAAACGCGATCTCAAAAATTAAAATGCCAAGCTGGCATGTCTATACCCGTGAAAATAACATTAGTTACTCCTCCATTTCTGCCAATATCGAAAAAGTCAACGCAATAGCGAAGATTTTTCCCTTTTTCTTCTTCATTGTCGCTGCTCTTGTCGCACTCACGACGATGACGCGCATGGTGGAAGACGAGAGGCTTCAGATTGGAACGATGAAGGCCCTCGGCTACAGCCGGAACGCCATTATGGGAAAATACATCCGTTATGCGCTTCTGGCCTCTGTTTTAGGGAGTCTCATCGGCGTCGTGGTCGGAATCAGACTTTTCCCCGCGGTCATATGGAACGCCTACACCATGATGTATGAGCTGCCCAGATTTTATTACCCGCTCAATTGGGTCTTCGTGTTTGGCACCAGCGGCGCGGCTATTATATGCACGCTTCTCGCGACGATAAACGCCTGCCGCGCGACACTGAAGGAAAAGCCGGCTCAGCTCATGCTCGTTAAAGCTCCCGAACCCGGCAAGCGGGTGCTGCTCGAGCGAATAACTCCGATCTGGAAACGCATGAAATTCACCCATAAGGTCACGGCCCGTAATCTTTTCCGTTACAAAAAGAGGTTTCTGATGACGACAATCGGCGTCGCTGGATGTACGGCCCTTCTGGTGGCCGGCTTCGGACTGCACGATTCCTTCTCAGATATTGCCGACATGCAGTTCGACATTATTCAGACCTTCGATATCATGGCTCCTTACAGCGGCGAGGACGGCGCGGCAGATTCGTCGCTAAGGCAACTGCTCAGTGACAGTGAAAATATATCCGGAAGCACAATTATCAATTATGAGGCAGTCAATGTTTCAAGCAATGGAAAATATCTTGAGGTCTATACTTTTATTCCCGAAATGGCCTCCGATCTTGACGGCTTTGTTACCCTCCGGGAAAGAACAAGCGGAAGAGCCGTCGGTTTTGGCGAGGGCAGCGTCGTTATGACGGAAAAGGCCTGCGAGCTGCTGAATTTAAGTGTTGGTGATAAGATAACCCTGACCACCAAGGACGGGGGAGAGGGCAGCTTTGTAATAAGCGGTATCTGTGAAAATTACCTTAGGAACTATATCTACATGACCGAAAGCACATATGAAACGGCAATGGGGATCAGCGCCCAGCAGAACCTTCTGCTTGTGCGCCTGACCGAAAACGGCCTTGCGTCAAAAACAGATGTCGGCGGAAATCTTCTGGAGACGGGCGCCGTAAACGGCATCTCCTACACCGCGAATTCCAAGGACGCCTTTACGATGGCTATTAACAAGATTGATTCAATTGTTTTTGTAGTTATTCTGAGCGCGGGAGCTCTGGCCCTAGTTGTGCTGTATAACCTGACCAACATCAATATATCCGAGCGTGTCAAGGAAATAGCGACGATCAAGGTGCTGGGCTTCACCGACCATGAGGTTAACGCCTATATCAACCGGGAATCCATACTTCTTTCACTGATCGGTGCGGCTGTGGGGCTAATTTTGGGTGTTTTCCTGCACCGATACGTCATAAGCAGCGCGGAGATGACCAGTATCATGTTCGGGCGAACCGTTAACACGATCAGTTTTGTATACTCCGCCGCATTCACAATGCTGTGCAGCCTGCTTGTAAACCTGTTCATGAACAGGAAACTGCACAGGATCAGCATGGTCGAGAGCATGAAGGCTCCGGAATGATACAAAGGATAAATAGAAAGAGGAACGGGAAAATACCCGTTCCTCTTTCTATTTGAAAAAACTTAGTCGGCATCCGAAATCAGGCCATAGCCGCCGTTTTTCCGGCGATAGACGATTGCGAACGCATTATCCTCGGACTGATTTTTGAAGGCGAAGAACTCATGCTCAAGAAGATTCATCTGGAGAATCGCCTCCTCCGCTGTCATCGGCTTAATCGGGAAACGCTTTGTGCGGACGATATCGAAATCCTTCTCTTCATCTTCTGGTATAAAGCTGCTCGCCATTTCCTTTTCAAACGCGCCCTCGCGCAGCCGTTTTTCTAGGCGGGTCTTGTTTTTTCTGATCTGGCTCTCAATCGAGGCGCAGGCCGAGTCGATTGAAGCGTGCATATCGCCTGTCAGCTCACTTACCCTGTAGTACATGCCGTTGTTTTCAATGGTGACCTCTGCTCTGTATCTGCCCCTTTCGGAGCTAAACGTGATAAAGGCCTTGGAATCTCCACGGAAGAAGCGATCAATCTTGCCGATCTTGCGTTCGGCATATTCTTTAATATCGTCTGGTACTTTGATTTTCTTTTCTGTAACTGTGAATTTCATAATGTACACTCCTTCTTGTGGCGCAATGCCCTTTTGTCGGAAGAGCCGTTTCGGGGGGAGCCGAAACCGCCCCTCCTTTATATTTATTATACCATAAATTTATCGGAACACAATTGGTATTATGTCTAAATCATCCTCATAGTGAACAATCCAACATAAGAAGACCCATTTTTTCCAGTTCTCCGACGCGGGAAGTCATAAAATGGAGAGTCCCGGCTAGTCATAGAAATACCGGGCCGGTAAATTTGACTTTTTATTCCTGTTAAGTGTTGAAATACGGCAGAAAAGTGATAAAATATAAGTTACGCTATATTTTCTCTATTTATAGGAGGTAACATTAAGCTATGGCAAAAAAACAATTCAAGACTGAATCCAAAAGGATTCTGGACCTTATGATCAACTCGATCTACACACATCCCGAAATATTCCTAAGGGAAATCATCTCAAATGCCAGCGACGCGATAGACAAACTCTGTTATCTTTCTCTTACAGACGACAAGGTAGGCATGCAGCGTTCCGATTTCAGAATCAAGCTCGGTTTCTCGGAGGATGACCGCATTATTAGCGTTTCCGACAACGGTATCGGCATGACAAAAGAGGATCTTGAGAACAATCTGGGCATTATCGCAAAAAGCGGTTCGCTCAAGTTCAAAAGCGAGATGGAAAAGTCCGGTGAGGCTTCCGATCTTGATATCATCGGACAGTTCGGCGTCGGTTTCTATTCCGCCTTTATGGTTTCCGACAAAGTCACCGTAATTACAAAAGCCTACGGCTCCGATACGGCTTATAAATGGGAGAGTACGGGCACGGACGGCTATACGATCGAAGAGTGCCAAAAGGATGGCGTAGGTACAGACGTTATCATGCACATAAAGCAGGATGTTGAGGAGAGCGAATATACCCGTTTTCTTAATGACATGTCCATTGGCCAGCTCATCAAAAAGTACAGCGATTTTATTCGGTGGCCGATCGTTATGGACGAAACTGTGACCGAGGAAGTCGAAACCGGCGAACTCGATGCCGACGGCAAGCCTGTTACGACTCAGGTCCCAAAGACCGTCGAGCAGGTCATTAACAGCATGGTTCCTATCTGGCAGCGCTCTAAGGACGAGGTCACGAAGGAAGAAAGCGACGAATTTTATAAAAACATCTATTACGACTATGAAGCTCCTGTATCGACAATCCGCGTAAGCGCGGAGGGGCAGGTGTCCTATAAAGCTATGGTCTTTATACCCGGCAGAGCACCCACGAACTTCTTTTCCGATCTGTTCGAGCCGGGGCTTCAGCTCTATTCAAACGGCGTAATGATAATGGAGCGGTGCAAGGACGTAGTCCCCGACTGCTTCCGCTTCGCGCGCGGCGTTGTGGACAGCCCCGATTTCCCGCTCAACATCTCGCGAGAGACCCTGCAGAGCGGCAGACAGCTCCGTATTATCCAGAACAATCTGGAAAAGAAGATCAAAAACGAGCTCCGCAGAATGATGGACGACGAGCCGGAGAATTATGAAAAATTCTATGGTGCTTTCAGCATGCAGATCAAATACGGTATTGTAGAGAATTACGGTGAGAAGAAGGACCTTCTCACGGATCTTATTATGTTCTATTCGAGCAAGGAAAAAGAGCTTGTCCCGCTCCGCGAATACAAGGAAAAAATGCCCACGGAACAAAAGTTCATTTACTACGTCTGTACTGACAGCGTCGCAAAGGCGGAGAACCTACCGCAGGCGGAGTTGGTACGCAACAAAGGCTATGAAATTTTCTATATGACCGACGAGGTCGATGACTTCATCATACGCCAGCTCAGGGAATACGAGGGAATCAAGTTCTGCAACATTACGAACGACGATCTTGGGCTTGAGACCGAAGAAGAAAGGACCGAAGCGGACAAGAAGCTCGAGGAGCACAAGGAGCTTATAGAATTTGTTAAGGAGACCCTCGGTGACAGCATCGCAGACGTCCGCCTGAGCCACAAGCTTGTGAGCCACCCCGTTTACCTCACCTCCGAAGGCGAAATTTCCATCGAAATGGAAAAATATTTCATGCTTATGAAAAACGAAGCGGCGCAGAATATTAAGGCAAAAAGAGTTCTGGAGCTCAACAGCGAGCACCACGCCTTCAAAGCTCTGGAGGAAGCCTTCAACACCGACAAGGACAGGGCTTCGAAGCTTGCCAAAATTCTTCATGCTCAGGCACTGCTCATCGCCGGTCTGCCCCTTGAAAACGCATCCGAATATACCGAGCTGATTTGCCAGCTTTTCTAGGTTTAGCGTTTTACGGATCGATTGATGACCGTTTCTCCGATCTGGACGGGGAGACGGTCATCTCCGATTGACGTAAATTCCATTTCTGCCGATACATTACATTGACATCGACTCTTATTTTATATAGAATGATGTTTGATATTCAGGAAAGGAGCGCTGTCATGGAGCGTATGCTCGGCGTCTACATACATATACCATTCTGCGCGAGCAAGTGCTCATACTGCGATTTTTATTCCCTTGCTGGTCAGGAAAGCAAGATGGAAAAATACCAGCGCGCGCTTATCAAACATATTGAGGAAGCAACTCCTCAAATGGAGCCTTATTATATCGACACCCTGTATTTCGGAGGAGGAACCCCCAGTTTTTACGGGGCAAAATATATCTGTGAAATTTTTAATGCGCTTAAACGCTCGGCCAAGGTTTTGAAGTCCTCCGAGGTTACGGTTGAAATGAACCCCGACACCGTCACTCAGGAAGATCTTCATATGCTGAAAAGCGAGGGCGTAAACAGAATTTCGCTTGGCGTTCAATCAGCCAACGACGACATTTTGAAGCTCATAGGACGGCGCCATAGCTTTAAGCAGGCAGAGCAGGCAGTGAGAATGGCAAAGGCCGAGGGTTTTGAAAATATTAGTCTCGATTTGATTTACGGTCTGCCGAGCCAGACAAAAAACGACTGGGCGGACACGCTTTCAAAATGCATAGCACTCCGGCCACAGCATTTTTCCTGTTACGGGCTGAAGCTGGAGGACGGTACGCCAATCTGCAAATACCGCGGTTCGGCTTTTTTACCCGACGACGACGATCAGGCGGACATGTACCTTTATATGACCGATATTCTGGAGCATTACGGCTATCCGCAGTATGAAATCTCAAACTTTTCTCTCCCCGGCAGGGAATCGAAGCACAATCTCAAATACTGGCTGCTGGACGAGTATATGGGCTTTGGCCCGGGAGCTCATTCCTTTATCGGAGGCACGCGCTACAGCTATGTCCGCGATCTGGACAAATACATCGAAGGCGTATCCGGAAATGCGGATATAATCGACGAGTACGAAGATACAGACAAGCTCGGCAGGGCCGCGGAATACATCATGCTCGGCATGAGGACTATTCGCGGCATTTCCAAGGACGAGTATACCGCCGTTTACAGAAGTGACTTTGACAAAATCGAATACCTTTTAGGAGAATATGAAAAAAAAGGATGGACGAGACGCAGCGGCATCAGATGGTGCTTCACTTCATCAGGCTTCCTTCTTTCAAATATTCTGATTGGCACTCTTCTTGAAGCACAATCACAGGCAAAGATGAGCGCCAATCCATGGATAATCGAACCCACTGGCGGAACTGGGCCGGAGACTTCAATTTTGGAAGCTGCGGATGAAGAAAATCCGCAAGAGCAGTAAATACTATAGACAGAGCACCGCATATAAAATTCAGGGGAAGTGGACAATATTAAACTGGTCAGCGGAAAATCGAATATTCACGGAAGATCCGACATAAACAGGCAGGCAGCTCCGGCACAGGGCCGTACAGCGAGACCTGCTCAGAACTCGCCCGTAAGGCCACAGGAAAAACCTGTAAAAAAGGCTCGCCAAATGAAAAAACAAAACAGTAACGGAAACAGAAAGATAATTGTTTCCATAGCCATAGCCCTGGCTGTCATATTCGCGGGCTTTGCCGGAATGGGCATTTACGCAAATTCACTCGAAACCATTTTCCCCAATGTCAGTATGGAGGGAACGGATCTCTCTTCAATGACTTCCTCCGAGGCTGCCGACGCGCTTATAGCAAACAATGTTGGGACCGACGACGACAGGATTCTCACTGTTTCCCTTCCCGCAGGCTGTGAGCTTTCCATTAGCGGCAAGGATGCGGGCTCCTATCTTTCCGCTCCCGATGCGGCGGTCTATGCCTATGATGCCTGCCACGGCGGCTCTTTCTTTGCCAACACACTAAACTACATAAAGTGCGCTTTGTCCGGCATGAAGCTTGTTGCTTCAAATGGAGAAAACCTTAACGAGGATTATCTTCACGCGAGAATCGACGAGGGTATAAAAGAGTCCAGCCTTAAGCTTATGCAGTCCAGCGTAGATATCGGCGAAGACACCATTACTGTCGTAAAGGGCGCAAGCTCCGTCCAGATAGATTCCGACGAGCTGTATAATATGATCAAGGAAGCGCTTATTAACGGAATATATGACCCAATTAAATATACCGCTCAGACCGTTGAGGGCTCTAAAACCGATACGATCAATCTCCAGGAGCTTTATGACACAGTTTTTGAAGAACCTGTCAATGCAGAATATGATCCGGAAACACGTCAGGCTACAGAGCATGTGACGGGCAGAAGCTTCGACATTGATGTTGCTCAAAACCTCTGGGACGAGGCTAAAAACGGCGACGAGGTCGTAATCCCTCTCATTAAAAAGGAGCCGGAGATCACGACCGAAAAGCTCAACTCAATGCTTTTTGCCGACCTTCTATCGCAGAAGAGCACCTCCCTTCAGGGCAGCTCGTCCAACCGCATCAGCAATGTGACAAAGGCGGCGGCGGCCATCAACGGCATCGTCCTGAATCCCGGCGAAGAGTTTTCATACAACAAAACTCTTGGTCAGCGTACGAAGGCTGCCGGATATCTGGAAGCCGGAGCCTATTCCGGCGGTCAGGTTGTTCAGGAGGTCGGCGGCGGCATCTGCCAGGTTTCCTCAACGCTCTATTATTGCTCCCTCGTCGCAAACCTAGAAATTACCGACAGGACCTGCCATTATTTCGGAGTCAGCTATCTGCCCGCCGGGCTTGACGCAACGGTCAGCTGGCCCTCACCGGATTTCAAGTTCAAGAACAATTCCGCCTATCCCATTAAGATACTGGCGTCTGTTGACAAGGCCAAAAACACCGTCAGCGTTCAGATTTACGGCTCGAATCCGGACGGCATAAGGGTCGAAATGACGACCAGCTCCTGGCAGCTTGCCGATGGCTACGGCGCGCAGTCCACCCGAAATGTCTATGACAAGGACGGAAACCTTATAAGCAGTAAACCTGAGTCGAAAAGCAGGTATTATTACCATCCGAGTCCCAGCCCCTCTCCCAGCCCCTCGGCCTCGCCAAGCATATCGCCGTCTCCCAGCGCGACTCCGACACCGACGCCGACCCAGCCTGTTACTCCGTCTCCCAGCGCGACGGTTAATCCGGTGTCCGGAACTGATATTATCGGGTAGCGTCCAATCACACTCTGCAATGATATACACGTTGCATTAAGGTACAACACGCACCTTTAAAATACAGGAGGAAACAAAATGAACAAAGGAACATTCTACATCACCACTCCGATTTATTATCCGTCGGACAAGCTGCACATAGGGCATGCTTACTGCACCGTCGCAACGGACACAATAGCCCGTTATAAGCGAATGTGCGGCTATGATGTAATGTTCCTCACAGGCACAGACGAGCACGGTCAAAAAATCGAGGAGAAGGCAAAAGCCAAGGGAGTCAGCCCCAAGCAGTTCGTTGATGACATTGTCGAGGGCAAAGGCGGAATACTTGATCTTTGGAAGCTTATGAATATTTCAAACGATCGCTTTATCCGCACGACGGACGACTATCACGTAAGGTCAATTCAGGAAATATTCAAGAAGATGTACGACAAGGGCGACATCTATAAAAGCTCATACAAGGGCAAATACTGCACCCCATGTGAGAGCTTCTGGACGGAAAGCCAGCTGAAGGACGGAAAATGCCCCGACTGCGGGCGCGAGGTTCACGATGCGGAGGAGGAAGCCTATTTCTTCCGCCTCTCCAAGTACGCGGACAGGGTACAGGCGCTTTTGGAAACACCGGGTTTCCTTGAGCCGGCTTCCCGCGTAAACGAAATGATAAACAATTTCATTAAACCCGGACTTGAGGACCTGTGCGTTTCACGCACCACTTTCACCTGGGGCATACCCGTAACTTTCGACCCCGGCCATGTCGTCTATGTCTGGGTTGACGCGCTTTCAAACTACATCACGGCTCTCGGCTACGGCAACGACAAATATGACGACTTCGGCAAATACTGGCCGGCTGTTCACATGGTTGGAAAGGAAATCGTCCGTTTCCACTCAATTATCTGGCCGGCAATGCTCATGAGTCTTGAGCTTCCGCTTCCCAAAAAGGTCTACGGTCATGGCTGGCTGCTTATGGACGGCGGAAAAATGTCCAAGTCCAAGGGTAACGTCGTCGACCCGTATCTTCTTTCGGAGCGCTACGGCGTCGACAGCCTGAGATATTTTCTCATGCGCGAGTTCCCACTCGGGTCGGACGGCAGCTTTTCAAATGAGCTTCTGATAAGCCGCATAAATTCGGACCTTGCAAACGACTTCGGGAACCTCGTTTCCCGAACGGTCGCGATGGTTGATAAGTATTTTGGCGGTACTCTGCCCGCCGAGCGCGCGCCGGACCCGATCGACGACGAGCTTGTCAGCATGGCAAAGGCTCTTCGCGATATCTATGAGCAAAATATGGAGGCCTTTTCGACCCAGACTGCGCTAATAGAAACCTTCAAAGTTATTTCCCGCGCGAACAAGTATATTGACGAAACGGCTCCCTGGGTACTGGCAAAGGATGAAAAAAACAAGGCCCGTCTTGCGACGGTCATGTATAACCTGCTCGAAACGATACGCATAACCACAATTCTTTTGCAGCCTGTCATACCCGCAAGCTGCGAAAAAGCTTTCGCGCAGATTGGTGCTGGAGCGAAAGATAGGGTCTGGGACAACGCTAATGTCTTCGGCATTCTGCCGCCGAATGTAACCGTCACTAAGGGCGAAAGCCTGTTTCCGCGCATCGATCTTGAGAAGGAGCTTTCCTACCTCGACGGTCTTCTCGCAGGTAAGTTTGAGCCGGAGGCTCCGGCGATACCGCCGGTTACTATAGACGAATTCGCCAAGGTTCGTATGACTGTCTGCAAAGTGCTCGAATGTGAAAACGTCAAGAAGTCAGACAAACTTCTCCGGTTTAAGCTCGACGACGGGTCGGGAACTCCCCGCCAGATATTCTCAGGTATCGCAAAGTTCTATAACCCCGAGGAGCTGGTCGGCAAGACCGTGGTCGCCTGCACTAATCTGCCCCCGCGGAAGATGATGGGCGAAGAATCTAACGGTATGCTTCTTTCTGCGGAAAAAGACGGAGCTCTTAATCTTCTTATGCTTGGCGATACTGTTCCCGCAGGCTCGATTATCTGTTAGAGATATATAGCCTCACAAATTTATTTTGGTCGAATAAATAAGGCTTCTTCTCGTTTGAGACGAAGCCTTTTCCATAACTCTTTTTTATATTTTTCATACTATAAAACCGCCGCCTACGACCTCGTCTCCGACGTAGAAAGCCGCAGTCTGGCCCTTCGTCGGGGCACGGACGGGCTTAATAAAACGGACCTCAGCGCCTTTGCCGTCCGGAATGACCTCGGCCGGTTCGCTGACGCGCGAATGCCTTACGCGTACAAGTGCTTCGAAGCTCTCCGTCTGCGGAACAAGCCAGTTCATGTCCCGGACTTTTATAGTCTCGGAGAAAAGCTCTCCTCCTTCCGACAGAACCACCTCGTTTGTTTCGGGACGTATTTCAGAAACAAAAATACGCTTCCCGGCGGCGATATTCAGGCCCCGCCTCTGTCCAACGGTGTAGCGGTGAATACCCTTGTGCCGTCCGAGCACTCTTCCGCTCTCGTCAACGAAATCTCCTTCGGGCGGGATCGTTCCTCGTCTTTCGATATACGCGCCGTAGTCCTTATCCGGTATGAAACAAATTTCCATGCTCGCAGGCTTATCGGCGACTGGCAAACCGAAATCCGAGGCTAGCTGCCTGACCTCGTTTTTGCTGAAATCTCCGAGCGGAAGCACAAGACGTCCGACCTGTTCTTTCCTAAGGCCTGAAAGCATATAGCTTTGGTCGTTATCAGGTCTGCCTTTATATAGATGCCCGTTAACCGTTTTGGCATAATGTCCTGTTGAGACATAATATGCCCCTATACTATCCGCATATTCCAACATTACCTTAAATTTTACGTTCGGATTGCACAGTATACAGGGGTTCGGAGTTTCGCCGCGCAGATAGGCATCGACAAACGGACGGCAGACCTTTTCCTCAAGCTCGGCAGCAACGTCCGCAATTCTGAGTGAAATACCCAGATTTGCGGCAACGGCTTCCGCATCCCTGCGTGAAGCATCGCTGCCGATATCGAGATATATTCCGAAAACCACTAATCCGCGCTGCTGAAGAAGCCTTGCGGCAACCGCGGAATCGACTCCGCCCGAAAGCCCCAAAACGACTCTGTTTTTCAAGGCCAGCTCTCCGTTATGCTCATTCATCCGGTTATTTTACTCCTCTCCGGCTCTCGATAAAAACCATCAGCGCGGCTATATCCGCGGGAGACACCCCCGAGATGCGGCTTGCCTGGCCAAAGTTTTCCGGACGTATCTTCGTGAGCTTCTGCCGAGCTTCAATACGGAGACCTGTGACGGCACCATAATCTATATCGGGTGGAAGCTTGCGGTTTTCCATTTTTGAGAATTCACTGACCTCCCTGAGCTGACGGCCAATGTAACCTGCGTATTTCAGCTGAATCTCGACCTGCTCCGTAACAACGTGGGAAAGCGGGGGCTGATAGAGGTCGAACGGCGTGAGATCGCTATATTCGACTTGTGGTCGCCGCAGAAGCGTCGCCAGACTTATCCCTGAGGAAGGTGGGGTCGTACCTTTGGAAATCAGCATCTCGCAGAGGGCGTCCGAAGGTGGAACGTGTGTGTTTTCAAGCCTTTCAGTCTCTCTATCTACAGCTTCGTATTTTTCTAAAACTGTCTGATATTGTTGCTCAGACACAAGCCCGATACGCCTGCCGTAATGCGAGAGCCTGATATCTGCATTATCCTGACGGTGCAGGAGCCTATATTCCGTGCGTGAGGTCATCATACGGTAAGGCTCATTAGTGCCTTTTGTGACCAGATCGTCGATAAGCGTTCCTATATATCCGTCGCTGCGCTTCAGTATCAGAGGCTCTTCTCCCTTTATCTTTAGTGCGGCGTTCACTCCCGCGACAAAGCCCTGCGCTGCCGCCTCCTCATATCCCGAGGAACCGTTGAACTGACCCGCTCCGTAAAGTCCCGAAATCTTCTTGGCCTCCAGGGTCGCATACAGCTCCGTCGGATCGACACAGTCATATTCAATCGCGTATGCGGCACGGGTCATCTCCGCATGCTCAAGCCCCGCTATAGTGTGGAGCATGGCGATTTGCACTTCCTCAGGAAGCGATGAGGAAAAACCCTGAATATAGACCTCCTCGGTGTCGAGTCCCATAGGCTCGACAAAGAGCTGGTGTCTCGGCTTTTCGGAAAAACGCACAACCTTGTCCTCGATTGAGGGGCAGTAACGCGGTCCAACCCCCTCTATGACTCCACTGAAAAGCGGACTGCGGTGGAGGTTAGCCCTTATTATTTCGTGCGTCCGTTCATTCGTATAGGTCAGATAGCATACCGCGAGATTTTCAAGTTTCTCCGTCGTGCGGAATGAAAACGGGACAATAACATCGTCTCCCGGCTGCAGCTCCATCTTTGAAAAATCGACTGACCGGCGGTTTATGCGCGGAGGCGTCCCGGTTTTGAAGCGTCTGATCGAAAGGCCCAGATTTTCAAGGCAGCTGCTCAAGGGTATGGCGGCGGCAGTACCGTCCGGTCCCGATTCTCGCAGGACGTCGCCGATGATCGTTCTTCCCCTGAGATAAGTTCCAGTGCATACGACGGCTGCCCTGCAGTAATATTTTGCTCCGGTCTGTGTGCATACAAACGAGACTTTTCCGTTCTCTGCGGCAATTTCTACGATCTCCGCCTGCTTAATACGCAGATTTTCCTGAAGCTCGAGCGTATGCTTCATGATGCTCTGGTATTTTCGCCTGTCGGCTTGAGCACGGAGCGAATGCACGGCCGGGCCCTTTCCGCGGTTGAGCATACGGTACTGTATGCAGGCCTTGTCTGCGGCGACGGCCATCTCGCCGCCGAGTGCGTCCAGCTCACGGACAAGGTGTCCCTTTCCCGTACCGCCGATAGCGGGGTTGCAGGGCATGTTTCCGCAGGTATCCATATTTATTGTAAAGATCATCGTATCAAGTCCCATGCGGGCGCAGGCAAGAGCAGCCTCAATTCCCGCGTGACCCGCTCCGATGACCGCAACGTCGCATTTTCCTGCGTCGTAGTCCATAGCAGTTTGTTCCTCCTGTGCTTGGTCTTGCTGGTTATTAATTATAACCCAAGCGCAGAACGTGTGCAAATATTTTTATTAATACATAATTTGGAACGATTCTATCGGATTTTACTTGACTTTTATATTTGGGGGTAGTACATTGACTGTGTTAGTACGAATAGTACAGACAAAAACGGTCTTAGGGGGGTGCTTGTTTGTTTTCAATAAATTACCGGGATCCGCATCCAATTTATGAGCAGGTCAAGGACAGTCTGCGCCGGGCAATAATCACGGGGCTTATCAAGGCGGATGAAAAAATTCCCTCGGTCCGCGATCTGGCGGGGCAGCTTGCAATCAATCCGAACACTATACAAAAAGCCTACCGCGAGCTTGAAACTGAGGGCTATATCTACTCCGTTCCAGGCAAGGGAAGCTTTGCAAACGAATGTGGAGAAGCGATTGAGGCGCGAAAGGCGGAACTGTTCGTTCATCTCGACGCAACAGTGACGGATATCGTGCATCTGGGTGTGACGCGAGACGAGATATGCGGCCACATAATGAATTACAGGAGCAGGGAGGACAGGGAATGATAACAGTAAGGAATGTCACAAAGTGCTTTGACGGCTTCAAAGCTCTGGACGATCTTTCAATTAATGTCCCATCGGGCGCAATATATGGCCTCGTAGGACCTAACGGCGCGGGCAAATCGACAATTATCAGGCATATTACGGGCATATATCGTCAGGACGAGGGCGAGGTCCTTGTAAACGGTGAACCTGTTTTTGAGAATCCCGAGATTAAAAAAGACATTGCCTATATTCCGGACGACGTATTCTTCTTCACGCAGTCGACTATCAGGGACATGATGAAATTCTATAAGGGCGTCTGCCCGAATTTCTCATCTGAGCGTTACGAAAAACTTAGGAAAGCCTTTGACCTGAACGATAACACAAAAATGCGCAGTCTTTCAAAGGGCATGCAAAAGCAGGCGGCGTTCTGGCTGATGGTATCCATGTGTCCGAAGGTGCTGGTATTGGACGAACCGGTGGACGGACTCGACCCAGTAATGCGCCGTCAAGTCTGGAGCATACTCATGGCGGATGTTGCTGAATACGAAACGACCGTTCTGGTATCCTCGCACAATCTCCGCGAGCTGGAAGACGTATGTGATCATGTCGGCATCATGAACAGGGGAAAGCTCCTGCTGGAGCGCAATCTTTCCGACCTGCAGGATAACATCGCGAAGGTGCAGCTTGCCCTTCCCGATGGCAAGTCACTGCCGGAGGACCTTAATATTCTTCACCACAGCACGACAGGTAGGCTTCAGACCATTATTATCCGCGGAAGAGCGGAGGAGATAATGAATGAGCTTGCTGCCTGCGAGCCACTGTTTATGGACGTTATCCCATTGTCTCTTGAAGAGATTTTTATTTATGAACTGGGAGGTGAGCACTATGAAGTCAAAGACATCATACTTTAACAGAACCTTGTTTTTTAACCTGTTAAGGCGAAACTGGCCGATCTTTGCCGCATATCTGATTATATGGCTGGTAATCCTGCCGATTAATCTGGCGAACATGATACAATACTACAGCCTTACAATGGCCTATTCCGACGATGCTCTCGTCCTTGCTGCTGCCGCAGGGCGCAATGTCCTGTCCGCTGGGCTTTACGGCGGGGTAATAATGTCCGGCATTTTCGGTATGCTTATTGCCATGGCCGCCTTCAGTTACCTCTATAACGCCCGGAGCGTATCTATGATGTGTTCGCTCCCTATAAAGCGCGAGGGAGTTTTCCTTTCTGTTTTTACTTCGGGATTAGCGGCAATGTTTGTTATCAATATCATTATCTTTCTAATCACGCTGTGTGTCGAAGCAGCCTACGGCATGCTCTCACTCGGCATAGGTTACGTCCTCTCATGGCTTGCCATGGTCTGTTTTGCAAATCTGTTCTTTTTCGGCTTTGCGTCTTTGTGCGCGAGCTTTACGGGTAATGTTTTTGCCCTGCCGCTGGTATACATTGTTTTGAACTTTACCGTTTATGTTGTCGAGTATCTTGTAAAGACCGTAATGCGCTTATTTATTTACGGTGTAAGCACGAGAAGCGCTGATACCTTTATGGCATTTTCACCTCCGGTATATCTGCTCTATAACACAAATTTTGACAGCATTCTGGATCCAAGCTACGGTGACACCACCCGAGTAGCAATCGGCTATACGTATGACGGCTGGCTTGCCCTCGGCATTTATGCTGCCGTGGGTATCGCTTTCGCAATACTCGCGATGGTGATAATAAAGCGCCGCAGGATGGAGGCCGCCGGGGATGTTGTTGCGCTGAAGCCGTTGAAACCCGTTTTCAAATACTGTCTGTCTGTCGGCTGCGCACTTGTTCTTGGTATAATCATATATGAGGCCGCCTTCAGCTCATTTACAACCATTTATGGTACTGAGGCCATGCTGTTCATGCTGCTGTTCATGCTTTTCGGAGCCTTCGTCGGATATTTTGCCGCCGAAATGCTCATGCAGAAAACGCTACATGTTTTTTCGGGCCGCAATTGGGCCGGTATCGGCATCACGGCGCTGCTTATAAGCGCCCTGATGGTCTGCGGAGAATACGACGTTTTTGGTATCGAGCGAAAGCTCCCAGATGCCGATGAGATTAAAGGCGTCTCAATTCAGTGCGCCGGCGAACCTTTGCTTCTGGAACAGTCCCAAAACATCAAGGCCGCGATTAAGGTACAAAGCGACATCATCTCCCATAAGGACCTAAATGAAGCCTACACCGGAAACTACGATGAGGACAGCAGATATGTGTCTTTTGTATACACGTATAAAAACGGAAAGACTTTTTCCAGAGAGTATAACGTTTATACCGCGGCCAGCAAGGATATCTATACGCTGAACGATCTTTTGAATGTCAAGGAAGCCGTTGATTACCGCAAAGAACTGAGTGTCCCCGTAACCGTTGACACGATCGCGGACTCCTATGTCAGCTATTTCGACAAGACCGAAGGAACATACAAGGACTTGGAGCTTACTGCCGAGCAGGCATATCAGCTTTATACTGAGTGTATTCTTCCGGACATAGACGACGGCTCTCTTGGCAGGATCTGGCTCGTGAACGATGATAGCTATTACAGCAGCATTTATGACTGCACCATTAATTTCTCTGTCGAAAAGCGCCTTTCGTATAATAATTATAAAAGCGATTACTTTTATACCACACTTACGACAAGCTCTGAGCGCACAAAACAATGGCTCGCCGATAATCTGGGGCTCGATCCCTGCACCATGAGCGAGAGCCGAGATATTCTGAACACTGATGATATGAAAGCATATGCAGAAAAGGCCGGATATCGATTTGGCTAACCTAAAATCTACATATAAAAAGCGAAGCCTTTCGGCTTCGCTTTTTATATGTTCTCAAGACTTATTCTTCGTACATCGAGAGCTTAGATTTTACTCCGTTTGCCTTGCAGACAGGGCGGAACTTCTGGAAAAGCTCGGTTTCTGAGTGAGCTTGCAGATCATCAAAGCTCTCCCATTTTTCTATCAGCATCATGCTCTTGGGGTTTTCTGTACTGATGAAGAAATCATACATAATATTGCCCTTGTCGGCGCGGGAACCTTCTACCAGACCCTCATCGCAGAGAATTTTGAAGAAGTCCTTCATGTCTGTGGTTTCGCTTGTGAAAAGGCAGTTGCAGATAACCATATTCCTGTCCTCCGTAAAAATAGTCGCCTTTTAGGCTTTAACGCTAACATGATAGCATTATATTTCCAATTTTGCAATGAAAATTGGATTGTTATTTGTTTAATTATCGCTAAAAATCAAACTTATATAGCCTATTCGTACCAGAAAAGCTTTGCCCAAAGGCCGTAGAAGGTGCTGAAAAAGGGAGCCGCGGTTTCGCGGCTCCCCCTGAAAATATAAATTACTTTTCCATGTCGTCGCGGATCGGGAACACATACTGTCTGAACGGTACGCAGGTGGCCGGCTGTCTGGGCTCGGGCTGCTTCTCGTCGAACATATCGTAATCCTGGAAGTCAAATTCCTCGATCAGCGGGGTGGTAAGAATCTGATCCTTCAGCCACTGGCGGAAATCCGGATGAGCTAATTTGATAATTGCCTTAATACGCTCCTGATAGGTCTTCAGGTATACGTCTGCAACGCCCCACTCGGAAACCAGGAACATGACGTAGTTCTTCAGCATAGAAACGATGCAGCCTTCAGGCAGCCACGGGAGGACGTTTGACTTTCTCTCGCCAGTCGCGTCTTTATAGGTTGAGCGCAGGCAGATGAAGCTGCGGCCGCCCTTGCAGCGCTGTGCACCATAGATATAGGCCATCGAACCGCCCATGCCGGTGTAAGGCCTGAGGCCCTGGGCCTCGGAGCAGCACTGGCCAAGAAGGTCTACCATGAAGGTTGAGTTGATGGCGACCATGTTCTCCTGCTCCATGATACCAAGAGGATCAATGCAGAGCGTTCTCGGATAGAGACGAACGTCCTTATCGGTCGTTGCAAGCCATTTGAAAGTTGCTTCGCTGCAGCCGCCGGGGCTAGACGCGTGAAGCGCGGTGACCTTTCCGGACTCGACCATCGGGACCATGTTATCACAGAGAACTTCGGAGAAAATCTCAAAGGTGCCTTCAAAATCATTCAGCGCCTTGATAATGATTTCGCCAAGCCCGCCGTAGCCGATCTGGATCTTATCTCCGTTTCTCAGATAAGGAATAATGAAAGCTCCGATCTTCTCGTCGACGGAGGTCGGCAGAGGAGAGGGAATCTCCATCATTTCAGTGTCAAGCTCAATTATGTAGTCGAAATCGGTGACATGTACAGCAATTTCTTCTTCGGGACCGGGAGCAGGATATACACCGGTTTTATCAACGATTGCAAACTTTTTGACCATGCGCGGATCACGGGAAATAGTGTTGTTCGTGCAAACGCCGTAGCAACCGCAGTTGCACCAGCCGTTCGCATCAGGCGGGCAGTATGTAATAGCCGAGGTGTTGACGCCGTTTTCCCACATGCAGTATTCATACTGGTCATATCCGGAGCCGAGGAACTCCAGCGTATGCTCGTCGACGCCCATACGCTCGATCGGTAGCTGGTAAATGCTCTTGAGATGGAAGTGCTCTCTGGACTCATGGTCAAAGACCATATTCGCCGGACCGCTCATGACGTTATACCAGAAGCCGAGATTCTTGAACTGATCTTTCTTGGCATATATCGCATCAAGGAAGGTTAGCGGGACCATGGTTGCCTGCCCAAGATATACGACGTCGCCGTCCTGAAGTTTATCGACGGCATCGTCCATGCTGATTAGATGATCCTTGTAATACTGCTTCCAATCGCAGTCGAGGTTTCTTTTTGCCATAGTAAATAAACTCCCTTACCCAAATTTTATGTACAATGTGCCTGTACTACCGGATACAACACATTGATATGATAATTCTACAACACAAAAAAATAATTTGCAACGAATTTCCAGTGATTAAAAAGCCAGAATTTACAAGGAAAATTGTACATTATCAATATATAAGCATGTCTAAATAGTGATTAATCAGACATTCGCCATCAATTGTCTGGCTTATTACAAAGAGAACATTCAATATGAAATGTGGAGCCGGCTCAGCCTCCTGCAACCTGACAACACAGGCACAAGATGGGCACGCCGGCTCCTCTGGGCATTATTCTGTTTTCGTGTCACTTCATGAACTGCTCGATAGCTTTGTTCAAATCAATAATTTTCTGCGTATCATTATTTGCGACAGCTTCTGTAATACATTCCGAAATATGGTCCTGCAGCAGAACCTTACCTGCATTGTTAATTGCAGATCTGACAGCGGCCAACTGGACAAGCACTTCGGCACAGTCTCTGTCGTCGTCGATCATGCGTATAACCGACTCTAGGTGCCCCTTAGCTTTTGATAAACGGTCATGGACCGCTTTTTTGTTTGTGTGGACATGGGGGTGAGCTGCATATCCGTTTTCATGATCATGATCGTGGCAATGAGCTGTCCCGTCGGCATGGACATGGTAGCCTAATGAGCCATGTTCCGTTCCATCATGCATAGCGGTCACTCCTTTGCAGCTGAGATTTAATATTCGGGAATAAGCTTTTTAACAATTGCCAGGACTGCCTGCGGGCAGGCGCTGTCCATCGGGAGATCGAAGAGCGATCTGTCTTCACGGTCAAATTTGTTAACCATGGCGTCTTCCGGAAGCTCTCCGAATACTTCGAGTCCGACTTTCTTCAGAAGCTCATCCTTGGGCTGGTCCTCACGGACACGGTTCAAAACAAGACCCGTCGTTTTAACATCGATATTGTTCTCACCGGCATTGGCCACGGCGATTATTCCGGCCGCAGTCTGAAGGCTTCTTGCCGACATGTCGGCCATAACCAGCAGGCAGTCAACGCTCTTCATTACGCGGCGGTTAAGCTGCTCCGGGCCGGCCTCGCCGTCAATTATAACATAGTCATAGTCGCTGGTCAGAGTATCTATCCCAAAACGAAGCAGCTCGTTGCAGGCGCAGAAGCAGCCGGGCTCCTCCGGACGTCCCATTGTCAGAAGATCAAAACCCTTTCCGTGCGCAAGTATACTGCGCATAAGATCCTTTGTCGGCCCATTGCTGAGCTGGTCTCTGGCCTGACGCATACCGACAAGCTCCCCGCGGAGCATGCTGACGGTCTTGTCAACCTTTAATCCTGTCGTGTAGCAAAGACTCATTGCGGAGTCCGCGTCAATAGCGAGTACTCTGCCGGGGAAACGCTCTGACAACAGACGGATAAGAAGAGTAGATACGACAGTTTTGCCAGTTCCGCCTTTTCCCGTAACGGCAATAGATTTTATTTTTTCCATATATATACCTCGCTTTCCAATGTGAATAATATGAATAACCTTTGCCCACGGCCGCAGTGTTTATACTGCGGTCGTGGACGAAATTAAATTGCAAATGCTTACTTGGTAAAGTTCTCAGCGCCGACAACGGACTCCATATACTCTCCGATTTGAGCGCGGAGCTCGTCGTTGGACTTGTAGCGCGGATCGATAGCATCGACATCGACGTATAGGGTCGGGATACCGTACTTCTCCTGGATGTAGTCTGTGACGATCTTTCCGGAAGCCCATGTATGCTTGCATCCTACGTGTCCCATGAAGATGGATACGTTAACCTTGTACTCGTCATACATCTTATCGATGACCTTGAGCCAATACTCGGTCGGGCCAGTCGCGCCGTGGATCATCGGGGTAAGCAGCATCGACTCTGCTGTCTGACGCTTTACTACTTCCCAGTTGTCGAGATCGGTCATGATAACGCCGTCCTGATAGCCGAAGCCGTCCATAACGGTGACTGCGCCGTAGGTTTTCTCCATCCAGTCCATGATGCCGGTGTTGGACCACAGCATGTTCTGCATGAGGCAAACCCTGTAGCGCTCTTCGGGGCAGCGTGTTCCACTCATACCCATATCGGAAAGCATATTGCCCATATCGAGCTGGGCCTGAAGCATTGCTGTGCACTCTTTGGTGCTGGCAAGAGGAGCAACGATCTCGTTAAGAACGAGCATACGTCCGGGCAGTACGCACGGGACCTTCTTACGGAGGTTGCCGAGCTCTGTGAGGAGAGTATAGGATCTGTTGGATTCTTCGCAGATTTCCTTGAACTTCTCATAACGGGCGGCGTCCCACTTGAGTCCGGTGAGCTCTTCCATCCAGGGAACGAAGGCTTCAATCTGATCGGCGACATACTGATAGCCCTTGTCATCATGACGGAAGGGGCAGTCAAATGTGAAGCAGGGGCAGTCGAAGAGACGCTCCATCATGGGGTATGCGATACGCGCAGAGTCGCAGGGAACAGTTGCGTGAACGAAAGCGTCGATCTTGATGCCGAACTCGTTCTTAAGAGCAACGCCGAGCTGGACCTTATCAATAGCGCACATGCTGGTGGGAGCGCATTTTTCCGTCTCGTCGATATAGCGGCCTGCGAGGTCTTCCATCGAGGCGATACGGGTGGGGATTGTATCAAGGAAGAAGGGGACACAGTCGAAAGCGCGGATTATGGTTACGGGAACGGGGCCGCCGAAAGCTATAAGCTTCTTGCCGTTCTTACTAGCGTCGCGGACTTCTTCCCATACGAATTTCTGGATGTCGACAGTCCACATGATCTCGGGCATACCCTTTGAAAGCATGTGCTGATAAATGCTGTCAACCTGATTGCAGGTCAGACCAATCATATTAACCGGCTGAGTAGGATCAAAGTTCTGAGTTGCCATTGTATAGTCCTCCTTCTCTTATTTCTCAATCATTTCAACGAAAGCTTCCGCGCGGATAGCAAGCTGTCCGGCATTCGCCATCTGCTCTTCGCGCTCAACCTGCAGCATCGGGATACCGACTGCCTTAAGGTCCGGCTCGAGGTAATAAGCCTCACCGCCCCAGCATTCGCAATTCTGCATCTTCTCATAGACAACACCCTGTACGTTGTACTTTTTGCAGGCATCAACGATCTCCTTGTGTATGGAGGGGCGATTGTCAAGAGAACGCGGACAGGTGTTGCGGGTGAGATAGTATTTTGCGATTGATCCAAGTACATCTTTATCATCGACAACAATCTTATCTCCAAAGGACTTATTGCCGAAGCAAAGCTCATCAGCGACGACAAGGCCGCCTTTTTCCTCGATGACCTTGATGTATTCAGGGTTATCGAGAGCGGAGCCGATGATCATCAAACGCGCGCGTGCAGCGATGGGAGCGCGGCTTTTAGCATCTGCAAGGAACTCTTTGAGGGCGGCGATATATTCGTCGATCGTCATGTCGCAGTAAGCGAGCATTATTCTGAGAGCTTCCGTACCGGAAACCTTGGCCCCGTTGCGAAGGTCGTTGAGCTGAGAAATAAGGTCGCGGACTTCGTTGGTCTTTGCGACTGCGGCCTTAAGACCTTCGTCGGTGATTTTCTTGCCGGAGAACTCGCCGAGCCTGCCAACAAGCTCCTGAAGCTCGGACTTGTAATATCCGATAGTGATATCGTTGGTTATACGGGG
The DNA here is from genome assembly GCA_034927185.1 of Oscillospiraceae bacterium. Classification (GTDB taxonomy): domain Bacteria; phylum Bacillota; class Clostridia; order Oscillospirales; family Oscillospiraceae; genus UBA2658. The sequence continues at coordinate 23,941 of JAYFQM010000084.1, forward strand.
AGCACCGACCTGGTGAATAAACTGAGCCTTGCCGTTCTTTTGGGAAATGTGATCCCAGTTATCAATGATACGGGTCGCCATCATGCAGCCGTCGGATTCAACCAAACCGTCAAGCTCATATGTACCGTTCATCAAATACTGGAGTATGCTCCTTGCATAACTGCAGCTAAAGCTGGACATCCATGCTTCAGCGTCGCTTGAATCAACGCAGTTGGTTGCTCTCAGACGTACGGGCATTACGTCAGCCGCGATAAGAATTTCTGTTGGTACATGGCAGCATACATAGCCGACTGCCTTCTTGCCGGAAGCTTTCCAGGCTTTTGCAGACTCGCCTGAAATGTTGGTCTCGAATAATTTTTCGTAACTCATGTGTCTCCTCCTTTAATTTCTTAGGGAAAATAATTTCAATCTCATCTGACGCGGACGCCCGCGCCGTGAAATAAAAATTCTACACCTGGCTTCTTACCATGAGAAGCCGATTGCGTTAGCGGGACAGGCTTTTACGCACAGTTCTATTTCTCCGTCGGCCTTGCAACGAGCGCAGCTCGTCAGCAGGGTGTTACGGGCGTTCTCCCTTATCAGCACAACCTCGTCGTCAAAATCGTCAAGCTCCGTTGCAAATAGCTCTTCAGGGCAAGCAGAAATGCATCTTTTGTCCTTGCACTCCGCGCACTTTGAGGTGTCAATCCTGATGTAATAGTGGCCGGAGCCATCTTCGTAGCCATAATTTGCTATCATGACATAAGCCTCCTTCCGACTTTTCGACATATCCGGGTGTCAGTCCCCGGTATGCGTCCCTATACTCTCTGGCTTTCTTTCGCTCTCTTCTTCTCTACGAGTTCTTTTCCGATCAGTGCGGCTCCGAGAGCACCTGCTATCTGAGTATCCATGGTTGGCGCGAGGGCCTTAATGTTCATCAGCTTCTCGATACGACGCGTTACGCCGATGTTTTTTGCGATGCCGCCGGTAATGGCAAAATCAAGCTCCATACCGTTGCGCTCGAGGAGACGGACAACGCGAAGAGCCATTGCGTGGCAGTATGCGGCCAGAACCTTTTCCTTTGTCCAGCCGGAACGCATGAGCTTAGTGGCTTCGCTCTTTGCAAAGATAACGCATGTGGAGGATACGGGAGCAGGCTCTTCGTCGATCTGGAAGGACATCTCTCCTATATCTTCAACACGAACAGCGAGAAGGTTTGCTATGACTTCCATTCCGCGGCCGGTTCCGGCAGCGCATTTATCGTTCATCATAAAGGATGTAACGGAGCCCTTCTCATCGCAGTGGATGGCTTTGCAGTCCTGGCCGCCCATATCAAGGATTGTGCGCACCGTGGGTCCGTATATGTAATTCGCGCCTCTGGCATGGCAGGTGATCTCAGTAACGGTCTTGTTTGAGAAGGGTACGTTAACTCTGCCGTATCCTGTTCCTATTGTATAGGTTAAATCTTCCAGTGTCAATCCGGTATCCTTCATCGCCCAGTTAATTGCGTCAATTGCGGAATCGGGGCTGTTGGAACCGGTCCTCATGTTTGAATAAGCATAGGGTACGCCGTCAGCGAGAATAACGGCTTGGGTACTGGTCGAGCCGATATCGACTCCGGCGGTGATGAGACTGCCGTGCCAATCAGGTATCTCCGGGTTTTTCCAGTTCGACTCGGTCCATCTCCAATATTCTACTTTTTTATCCGTTTCAGCCATTATCTTATCCTCCGTTTACTGATTCTCGGCAGCAAAGATCGCCGCGCCGATCGCGCTGATGAGCTGGTTGTCCTCAGGAACCTTTATTTCTCTTCCGAAGACTTTGGACATGCAACTAACAAGTCCCTTATTGTATCCCGGTCCGCCTATCATTGTGAAATGGTCAGTGAGGCCGACTCTGCGGATCATAGATGCTATGCGGTTTGCAATACCCATATGTACGCCGTAAGCAATGTCTTCTCTTGTCTCTTTGGCATGGATAAGAGAGATGACCTCGGATTCAGCGAAAACAACGCACTGAGCGTTGGTGGCAAGCTCTTTTGTATGGCGGAGAGAAAAATCTCCCATTTCTTCCGTCGATATCTGAAGCGCTCGGGCCATTGCTTCGATAAAGGTCCCGGCTCCCGACGCACACTTATCGTTGACTTCGTACTTCATGACGGTTCCGTCTTCGTTCAGACGAATTACACGGCAGCTGTCAGCTCCCATATCGATTACTGTGTCGGTTTCAGGGACAGAAAATCTTGCGCCCTTTACGGCCGCTCCGACTTCGTTGATCTCACCATCACCCCATTTTACTATTTCGCGGCCGACGCCCGTAATGACTAGATGCTGCACATCCTCCTTTTTGATGCCAGCCTCGCCCAGAGCCTTTTCATAAACTCGCTGAGCTGCCAAATCCGCGTCGAACTCCGTAGGGAGCAGCGCTTTGCCGAGGACCTTTCCGTCCTTCAAGATGGCGGCCTTAGTGTTCTGGCTGCCACAATCGATTCCTGCGGTTATCATACTTGTTCCTCCTTAATATGCTATGCCTTAGAATAACGGGATTATCTCTTTCTTCGGCATCTGATCCATACAGCTTTTATTGAGCAAAAAATGTGCCAATTCAGCAATATTTAACAAATTAGTAAGCTTCGCACAAATTGTGGAGCGCCTTTTTATGAATCTTGTTCAATCAATTGCTTTATTTGTTACAGTTTCGAATCTGGAACGCCTCGCAAAAACCTGCATATTACTGGCAATTACCGTAATCTCTTCGCTTGCTGTTTCAACTATGTTTCTATACTGTGCCGTAATCGTTCCGTAACTGTTCGCGGATCAATTTGACATAGTTTCAGAAAATTGCCATTTGTGCTATTTTTCTCTGGTATTACGGGACTTTTTAGCAAATTTGTCCCGCCCGAAGGGTCTTAAAATATCAGTCTCCTACTATGTTAAGAGGCTGTTCAGGCTGTATCCGTAACCAACTATTCTTAAAATCATATACTAATTTTAAACGTCAAAATCTTCCTTAGCCTTCGATGAACACACATATTCTTAGCAGCAATATGCAGGCCAAAGTATCATTTTGTAACATTTTAGTGACATTAGTACGAATATCCTACAAATTATTTGTTGCTAATGCCGAATTATTATCCTTAGTCGTAAAAAAACCAATAATTCTTTATCTCTTTTTGCGACTGATACGAGTCAGACGCCCGATTGTGCCATCCGAGTATTCTTTGTCGGTTTTTGTCTCATACTGTTCCACAAAAAATAAAAGAGCAACGGCATATTCGGTACCGTCGCTCTTTTAACGTTGGATGGTGATACTTTCGGTCTGTTACTTGTTGACGACCGTGTCGAAGTAATCAGAGATGGAGCCCTTCATTTCGTCCAGAGACTTGTACCGTCCGTCAATACCGTCGATATCAAGGTACAGAGAGGGAACACCATACTTCGTTTGAATCATATCGGTGACAATCTTCGCGACAGCCCAAGTGTGCTTGCAGCCGATGTGGCCAAGGTAGATGGACACGTCGGGCTCATATTCGGCAAAGATCTTATCAACGAGATAAGTATAGTTCTCTACGGGGCCGGCGGCGCCGTGGATCATCGGGTTGTTCTGCATTTTTCTGCCCATGACAGCAAAGCAGTCGTGTCTGTTGTCGAGATCCTGATAGAGATCACCGTGCTGGAAGCCAAAAGCATCCATGATTGCAACGGTATCGTACTCTTTTTCCATCCAGTCCATTATGCCAGAGGAAGACCATGGCATATTCTGGAGCAGTGCCGCACGGTGCTTTTCGCCATTGGGGCAGGGTCCCATACCGAGTTCGATCATCATTTCGCCGACTTCGAGCTCTTTCTCAAGCAGATTGCCCATTTCAGGATAGCAGGCCATAGCGTTTGAGGTGCCGTTGAGAACCAGCATACGTCCGGGCAGCGGGCAAGGCTTATGCTTACGCAGATCGCAGCACTTTCCCTGAAGCTCGAAGGTTCTGTTGGAGTTCGTCATAGCTTCCTTCATCTTGTCCCAGTCGAACTTTGTTCCGGTGAACTCTTCCATGAAGGTGACAAATCTTTCGATCTGGTTGACCATGTATTCGGAACCGCGCCAGTCTCTGCGGAAGGGGAAGTCAAACGCAAAGGTCGGAACCTTCATCATTCTCTCCATGTTGGGGTAAACGACACGGGAGGAGTCGCATGGAACGGTTGAATAAACGAAAGCATCGGCCTGGACGCCGTACTGATCCTCGACCAGCGTACCAAGATATGTCTTGCACAGTCCGCAGGTCGTGGGAGGAACATACTTCTCTGCCGCGTCGATAAATTTACCTGTCAAAACGGGGTTGGGGGACAAACGGATAGGGATAGTGTCCAAATACACGGGAACACAGTCAAAAGCGACAATGATGTCAACAGGAACCGGGCCGCCGAAGAAAACGAGCTTTTTCCCGTTCTTATGGGCGTCACGTACCTGATGCCACATATCGTACTGAATCTGAAGCGTCCAAAGGAGGTCGGGATTCCTTTCTTTCATGCGTTCAATCTGTCCCTCGACCTTTTCACAGCAAAAATCGAATACGGACAGTTCTCCGGCCATTACGGCATCTTCAAGTCTTGTGTCCTTAGCCATTACTTAGTCCTCCTTTTCTATCATTTCAATAAATGCTTCAGCACGGATTGCAAGCTGTCCTGCATTGGCAAGATGCTCTTCGCGCTCAACTGTCAGCATCGGGATGCCGGCTTCCTTAAGCATCGGCTCCAAGAACATACTCTCGCCGCCCCAGCATTCGCAATACTGCATCTTCTCATAAACAATACCGTCTACGCCGAATTCCTTTGCGGTATCGACAACCCACTTCTGGAGTCTTTCACGGTTATCGAGCATACGCGGGCAGACAATACGGGTAAGATAGTAATCGGCTACGGAGCCGAGAACGTCCTTATCGTCCACTTCCATCGTATAGTTGAAGGGTCTTGAACCGTAGCAGAGAGCGTCATTAACGAACAGGCCACCCTTGTCCTCGATGACCTTGAGGTAACCGGGATTATCCAAAGCGGAGCCGATGATCATGAGACGGGCGCGCTTATCGGTGATGGGAGCGCGGTTCTTCACGTCGGCGAGGAAAGCTTTGAGGAGCTCTATGTACTCTTCAATAGTAACATCGCAGTAAGCCATGGTGATCTTGAGGCAGTCTTCGCCGCTTACGACCGGATGCTTCTCCTTACGCAGAGCATAGACCTTCTGAACCAACTCGCGCGCTTCGTTATACTTTGCGATAGAGGCCTTCAGCTTCTCATCCGTAAGCTTGTTGCCGGTCAACTTCTCAAGGGCCTCAATGAGATCCTTTAGTTCGTCAACATAGAACTGAAGCCCAAGATCCTTGTAATCACCATACAAACGGGGAGCAGCAAACATCATATGGAATTTGCCTTTATTCTCGAGCTCGTCGGTATGCTTGGCGTTATCAAAAGCACGCCATGTCATCATGCAGCCGTCTGTTGCAACGTTACCGTCAAGATCTGCATACGAGCCATCCAGCCAATGCTGCAGAATGCCTCTGGCGTAGCTGCAACTGAAAGTGGACATCCATGTGTCGCCATCGGGGGTCTCGGTGATGCCTGTTGCTCTCAGACGCACGGGCATGATATCCAGCGCATGCAGGATTTCCACCGGTACGTGACAGCAGAAAACGCCAAGTGCTTTTTTACCTTGTGCCTTCCAGGCTTTAACTGATTCGCCTGAAACTTCTGAATTGAATAATTTCTGGTAATCCATGTGTCTCCTCCTTAAATTTCGTGGACAAAAATTTCTACCTCGAAGACGGTTCGGACTGCCAATTACCGTGACCCGTCACAAGATAAAATTCAAATCGCTTATACCGAAAGGTACAGAGCAATTTACGGGCTCTCCCAACCCGAAAACGTACAATTATCCCTGTGTTATAGTCAATCATACGAAATATATTGTACAGGCGGATATTTAAAAAGTCAATTCTACAAAATATTTCTGTTCATTAAACGATAAAACCTGTGATGTTTTTGTGCAAATGTGCAAGGGTTAGTTTCACAAAATGCACGATATATAACCAACTAATTATGTAAATATGTCACAAATTTTATGAATCGCTTCTAAACCACATGCACATATTTGGTTGAACCTACTTCATAACAACGGTCTCGAAGTAGTCTGCAATCTGGGCTTTGACCTCATCGTTTGATTTATAGCGTCCGTCTATGCAGTCAAGGTCGAGGTACAGGGTCGGCAGACCGTACTTCTCCTGAACAAGATCGGAAACCATCTTTGCGGAAGCCCAAGTGTGCTTGCAGCCGACGTGACCGAGGAACATGGACACGTTGGGATCGTAATCCTGGAATATTTTGTCTACGAGCGCCAGATGGTATTCAGAAGGTCCGGAGGCACCGTGGATCATGGGGTTATTCTGCATTTTTTTGCCCATGACCTTCAGGCAGTCGCGCCTGTCGTCCATATGCTCGTAGAAAATGTCACCCTGGAAGCCGAAAGCGTCCATTACGGCCACGGCATTATATTCCATCTGCATCCAGTCCATTATGCTCGCCGCACCCCAGATCATGTTCTGCAGCATCGCAACGCGATACTTTTCATCCGGACAAGCGCCCATTCCGAGATCGATCATCATCTGTCCAGCTTCGAGCTCGGCCTCGTAAAGGTCGCCCATTTCGGGATAGCACGCGACAGCGTTGGTAGTGCCGTTGAGGACCAGCAGGCGTCCGGGCAGCGGGCAGGGTTTATGCTTGCGGAGGTCGGAGCACTTTTTCTGCAGTTCGAAGTTGCGGTTTGCATTCTCCATGTAGTACTTGAGCTTATCCCAGTCCAGCTTATGTCCCGTATGCTCTTCCATAAACGCTATGAAGTCCTCAATCTGATCGGCAAGATATTCGGCTCCGCGCTCATCGCGGCGGAAGGGAGTATCGAAGCTGAAGGTGGGGACGTTCATCATTTTTTCCAACGCGGGGTATGCCAGCCGCGAGCTGTCGCACGGAACGGAGTTATAAACGAATATATCCGGCTTGATGCCGTACGCTCCGGAAATCCATGCTCCAAGTTCTGTCTTGTCTAGACCGCACATTGTAGGCGCGACATATTTTTCGGCTTCATCTATGTACTGCGCGGTCAGCACCGGGTTTGTGGAAAGGCGGAACGGAATTGTGTCCATGTAGAAACCGAAGCAGTCGAAAGCCGCGATTATCTCGGTCGGGACAGAGCCGCCGTAAAAAACGAGCTTTTTGCCGTTTTTATGTGCATCGCGGTAATTGTCCCACATAAACTTCTGGATTTCCATTGTCCAAAGCATTTCCGGATGTTTTTCCCTCATGCGCTCCAGAGATCCGTCTATCTTAGCGCAGGCGAACTCAGTAATGGACATCTCGCCCTTCAATACGAGTTCTTCAAGGTTTTTTACGTCAGCCATTTCTTAGTCCTCCTTTTCTATCATTTCGACGAACGCTTCTACACGTATACCCAGCTGTCCGGCGTTTGCCATCTGCTCCTCGCGCTCGACTGTCAGGATTGGAATGCCAGCGTCCTTCAGCCTGTTCTGGAAATACACGGCTTCCCCGCCCCATATCTCGCAGTACTGCATGCGCTCGTAAAGAATACCGTCCACATTCCAGTCTTTGCATGCTTGGATTATAAAATCGTCCATTTCAAAATGCTTATCCATCATTCTCGGGCAGACAAGGCGTTCGAGATAGTATTTTACTATCGAGCCGAGAATATCGCTGTCGTCGACCTCCATGGGCTTGTCAAATCCTCTGCTGCCGAAGCACAGAGCATCCTGAACCACAAGGCCGCCCTTGCTCTCGATAAGCTCAATGTACTTCGGGTCGTCAAGCCCGGAACCGATGACCATAAGACGTGCGCGGTGCTCGGTGATCGGCTTCAAATTTTTTACATCGTCAAGGAAAGCCTTGAGAAGCTCAACATATTCGTCGATAGGCATATTTGTAACTGAAAGCGTAATTCTGAGGCAGTCGGCGCCGCTGATAACTGGATTCTCTTCCTTGCGAAGTTCATAGATCTTTGCAATCAGCTCTCTTGCCTCGTTATATTTGGATATCGCAGCCTTTAGCTTTTCATCCGTGACCTTGCAGCCGGAAAGCTCCTCAAGCTCTTCGATCAGGGTCTGAAGCTCCGCCTTATAGAAAGGATACGATCTCGGGGAAATTTTCCTGGGTGCGCCGATTTGACGGACGTATTTCCCTGTTTTGTCGTGTTTATTAATGTAAGCCGCATTGTCATATGCACGGGACGACTGCATGCAGCCGTCTGAAGTGACAAAGCCATCCAGCTCTTTATAAGGCCCTTCGAGCCAATACTGGAGAATACCTCTGGCAAAGCTGCAGCTGAAACTTGACATCCAGACCTGCGCTTCGGAACTGTCAACACAGTTCGTCGCCCTCATGCGAACGGGAAGAATATCCGCCGCATAAAAAATCTCCTCTGGCACATGGCAGCAGATAACACCAACGGCCTTTTTCCCCTTCGCCTTCCACGCCCTTATGGCTTCAGTGGAAATATCTGACTCGAACAGTTTCTTGTAATCCATATTTCTCCTCCTTAAAGTAATGGGAAACGATAGTCCCAAAAAGCTGACAGCTCCTTATTCCCGTCTGCTTTTCGAACAAAGCATAATGCCACAAATGGATTATAACACTGTACTTTTAGGAAATAAAGTAAATTTGTTTCTGATACGGCTACACATGTTCACAAAAATTTGACGGTTTTTTCGCCATTATGTCTCGTTTGATACGTTTGTAATCATGCCCTTTAAACAATAAATGTTAATTTATTATCTTTGCTGTTCCATTTTCATATCGAATGAGTTATAATGTCTGCTATATCGGCATTCGACAAAAACCGACCGCATTTTTTACGAAGTGTATATTTTTCGTTTGTAACAACGAAGTAAGTATATCATTCTAATTTTGGAGGAACCCGCATGCTCACAGAAACAATACCTGCAAAAGTCAGAGAGCGAATCCTTTCCGACGAAATGCTCGACCTTGTTATGAGTGCCGAGGACGCGGCCTCGATGATCAGATCCGGCATGACCCTTTGTACCAGCGGCTTCGGCACCGGCTACCCTAAAGCAATACCCACCTCGCTGTCCGAAACCAAACACGCGACAGGCCTTACACTCATCAATGGCGCCGCGCGGGGCGAAATGCATCTGGGCGCTATGGCCGGAAGCGGCATACTCAAAAAATTTAGTGGCTTTCTCTATAACGAGGACGCTCGCAATGTGGTCAACGCCGGGGGCATGGCCTTTGCCGATTACCATCTTGGCCAGCTCTCGACCAAGATCAAAAACGGTGTTTACGGAAAGATTGACTACGCAATTATTGAGTGCTGCAAAATCCGGGAGGACGGTAGTCTCGTGCCCACTCTTTCCGCGGGCATCACCGAATCGATCGTCAAATATGCGGACAAGATACTTATCGAGCTGAATCTGAGCGTCCCTGCAGAGGTTGAGGGCTTTCACGATTTCGGCGTAAATTACCGAACCATTATCAATTCCCCTGCAGACAGATTGGGAGTACCGTATATTCAAATCGATACGGATAAGGTCGCAGGAATCGTAATAACCGACTTTGCCGACACCGATCTCTACTATCCTGAAATCGCACCCATATATAATCAGATCGCCGGGAACGTCGTCGCCATGCTCGACAAAGAAATCGGAGAGGGGCGCCTGCCGGAGCAGTTCACATTCCAGTCCGGCATGGGTGTGGTTGCAAACTGCGTGATGCTCGGGCTTATGAACAAGGGCTACAAGGGCTTGAAAATGTATACCGAGGTTTTGTCCGATCAGGCTCTTTACGCCATAAAAGAGGGTATTATTGAGGAGGCGACGACTACGGCGCTGGACATCACCCCACTTTTCTTCGACGACGTATTCAATAACCTTGAGTTTTACAAAAAGCACCTCGTTCTCCGTCCGGTAGACCTTACAAACGGAGTTGCTCAGATCGCCGCGAACGAACTGGTCTCGATGAACACGGCGTGGGAAACCGACATTTATGGAAACGTCAATTCCTCTCACGCGATGGGTACTCAGATGATCAACGGGCTCGGCGGTTCCAACGATTTCAGCCGCAACTCTAAAATTTCAGTTTTCACGACGCCCTCTACTGCAAAACATGGGCTTATATCCTGCATCGTTCCAATGGTCCCGCATGTGGACTCAACAGAGCATGATGTCGACGTTATTGCAACCGAGTGGGGCTATGCCGATCTACGCGGCAAATCGCCCAAAGAACGCGCCTCACTAATTATTGAAAACTGCGCCCATCCGGATTACAGGCAGCAGCTCCGGGACTACTTCAATGGTGCCGTGGAGCTCTGCGGTCCCTGCCAGACTCCTCACGACCTCTCGAAGGCCCTCTCATGGCATCAGAAGTATCTGGAAACCGGCTCAATGAGACAGGATTAACGTTTTTACACACTGCAAAAACAAATTACATAAGAGTGCGGGGTGAAATATTGTGTATTGTGAAAGAATGAGCTGCGCATCGCTCGAGGACAGAATAATGAGCGCAGAAAAAGCGGCCTCGTTCATTAAATCAGGCATGACAATTGGGATGAGCGGCTTCAGCACCGGTGCTCCCAAGGTTATTCCGCTCGAAATTCTGAAGCCTGGTACCGTGAGGGATCTCACCGTTATACAGGGCGCTGGAATCGGTATGCTGGACGAGCTTACCGATTCAGGAGCCGTTTCCCGCTATGCCGCTTTCCAGTGGAGCCGTAAGATGCATGACTCGATTAACAAAGGAAATATATCCTTTACAGATATTCATCTCGGCCAATTATCTGGAAAGATTAGTAACGGCGTTTTTGGGAAGATGGATTATGCTATAGTCGAATGCTCTGCCATTAACAAGGACGGCGGAATTGTACCATCGATTTCTGTCGGCATTACCAACACACTTTTGGAATACGCTGAGCGAGTTCTTCTTGAGGTTAATCTCTCCGTGCCCTCCGAAATTGAGGGCATGCATGATATTTACAAAAACGACTTCATACCGCTTAAAGGCATTCTCGAAAGGAAGGGCGAAACTGTTTTTCGCTGTGACCCTGAAAAGATTGCCGGCATTGTTATAACGAACGATTCCGAACCGAAGCTCAGTTTCAGGGACACGAACGAGGTCTATCAGTTCATCGCAAAGAATGTGCTGACCCTTCTGAACGCCGAGATCAGCTCTGGCAGGCTACCGCGCGGCTTTACTCTGCAGGCCGGAGTCGGAGGAGTAGCGAATGCAGTGCTTCAGGGCTTGAGCGAGGGCGGCTACTCAGGGCTCAAGATGTTTACCGAGGTTTTGGCAGACGGAGCCCTCGGTTTTATTTTAAAGGGCGTCATCGCCGAAGCTTCAACCACAACGCTTGACCTTTCCCCTGCGGGGCTTGAAACCTTCTTCGCAAATACGGAGTTTTTTAAGAAGCGCATAGTATTGCGTCCCCTTGAAGTTTCAAACGGCCCCGCACAGATAAGCGCAATGGGACTCGTTGCAATGAACACGGCGGTCGAGGCTGATATTTACGGAAATATCAATTCCACAAACGCGCTGGGTACAAAAATGCTGAACGGCATCGGGGGCTCGAACGATTTCTGCCGGAGCGCCGCGCTTTCGATTTTTATTACCCCTTCAACCGCGAAGAACGGTCTGATATCGAGCATTGTCCCGATGGTTCCGCACGTTGACTCGACCGAGCATGACGTTGATGTTATCGCAACCGAATACGGCTATGCGGATCTCCGGGGGAAATCTCCCAAGGAGAGAGTCCGCGAGATAATTGATAACTGCGCCCATCCGGATTACAGACAGCAGCTCTGGGATTATTACAACGGCGCCCTTTCCCTTTGCGGTCCCACCCAGACCCCGCACGACCTTTCAAAAGCGCTGTCATGGCATCAGCGATTCCTCAAAACCGGCTCTATGAAAATATAAAAGAAGAAGAACGCCGTCATATGACGGCGTTCTTCTTCTTTTTCTTCTTATGAGATATAAATCACATAAGATTATCTTATTGAGATAATATTACCTTATCCGCAGCTAAGCGGGTTTTTCATTTGGACTCTCTCGATGTCTTTTTTTGTAATGATTTCCTTGCCCCTCATGAAGCGCCTGAGAGCCTTCGGAACCTCGACAGAACCGTCCGCGTTCTGATACTGTTCAACTATGGCCGGCAGTATGCGGCTCGTGGCAAGCCCCGATCCGTTTAGAGTGTGGCAAAATTCAATCTTTCCGGTCTCCTCACGGCGGAACCTGATCTGTCCGCGGCGCGCCTGATAGTCGCGTGCATTGCTGACGGAGGAGACTTCCTTGTACCCGCCCATAGAGGGTATATAAACCTCTATATCGTAGGTTCTTGCCATAGAGGCGGAGCAGTCGCCGGCGGCGAGCTTTACCGTACGGAATTTGAGTCCAAGATTCTTGACGAGCATTTCAGCCTTGGTGACAAGCTCTTCGAAAGCCTCATTCGAATCCTCCGGCTTTGTAACCTGAAACATCTCAACCTTGTTGAACTGATGTCCCCTGATCATTCCGCGCTCTTCGGCGCGATAGGAGCCGCCCTCCCTGCGAAAGCACGGAGTATAGGAAATATATTTTTTCGGAAGCTCCGCCTCCGTGAGGATCTCGTCCCGGTGGATGCTTGCCAGCGCGGTTTCGGCGGTCGGAAGCATAAAGCGGCGCTGCTGATCCTCAGCCGCCTCGATCCAATATACCTCGTCCTTGAATTTTGGAAACTGTCCGGCAGTAAGCCCGCATTCGTAATTCAGCATATGCGGAACCATCAAAAACTCGTAGCCTTCAAGTTCGTGAGTCTCGATAAAGTAGTTGAGCAAAGCCCATTCAAGGCGGGCGCCCATACCGCGGTAGATCCAATAGCCGTTCCCGGCAAGCTTTGCGCCCCTCGGATAGTCGATCAGTCCCAGTTCCGTGCAGAGATCAACATGGTTTTTAGGCTCGAAATCGCCTGTCCTCACTGAACCGAAAAAGCGGAGCGGAGCGTTGTTTTCCTTGCCGCCCGGCTTCAGATCGGGATCCGGCAAATTTGGAAGAGATAGCATAAGCTCTGTATATTCATCCTCGACCTGCTTGAGCTCCTCGTCATACGCTCTGATCTCCGATTTAAGCGTATTCATGCGATTCATGACCTCAGTCGTATCCTCTCCCGCTTTTTTCATCTGGGGAATATCCTTTGATACCTTGTTCTGCTCACTTTTCGCGTTCTCGGTTTTAAATATTAGCTCGCGGCGCCTGCCGTCCAGCACCAGAATTCTGTCCACCGCGCCATCACAGTCAACAAGCTTGTTTTTCAGTCTTGTTTTTACATCTTCCGGATTATCTCTAATAATTTTTATGTCCAGCATTTTCGTTTGCTCTCCTTTATAGTCAATTAATAATTCTTCCTGCTTCAGGCTGCCGTGTTTACGTACTCTGTAATAAAGCTTTGCGGTGTTTCATAGGTGAGAAGCTCGTTCTTGTTGCGCAACCCCACAAGGTATGAAAGCAAAACCAAAACAATTACCGTGATAAATAGTCCTACCAGATATGGAATTACAGGATAAGCCTTTTTTGTTACCCTGCTCGTAGGCTTCTTCATTGGTCACGCCCTCCCTTTGAATTCCCTAATTCCAGCAGAGCGTCGATCAAGGCTTCTCTGTCGTCGCTACCATAATATTCCAGTTCTATGCTTCCTTTTTTACTTCCGTCTTTAATTACTATTTTTCTGCCGAGTGCAGCTTCCAGCCGCTTTTCGGTATCTGCAAGGTAGTTTATCCTAATTGTACCGTTTTTCTCTGGTAGCTTTTCCCTAACAGAAGAATCAGCGGCCGCTTTTGAAGCCAAATTTTCAGTCTGCCGCACGGAAAGGCTCTCAGAAACAACTTTTGTCGCAACCCGAAGCTGACCCGCTTCGTCCTTTATCGTGAGGAGCGCTCGCGCATGGCCTGCGGAGATATCTCCATCTTCGACCATAGCGATAACCGGAGGGGCAAGGTTCAGGAGCCGAAGTGAATTCGCAATCGCCGACCGGGATTTTCCAATGCTTTTTGACGCTTCTTCTTGAGTCATCCCGTATTCCTCAATCAAAGTGCGGTAACCTTTGGCTTCTTCAATTGCATTTAGGTCCTCCCTCTGGAGATTTTCGACCAATGCAAGTTCCATTGCCCTTTTGTCATCGGCTGTGATAACCCTGACAGGCACATCAGACAGCCCGGCAAGCCTGGCAGCCCGCCAGCGGCGCTCCCCTGCAATAATCTGATAGTAGCCGGAATCGAGCTTTCTGACAGTAATCGGCTGTATCATACCATATTGCATGATCGAATCAGAAAGTTCCTGCAGCGCTTCCTGATCAAAAACGCTTCTCGGCTGATCCACTCGAGGTTCTACCTTTTCAATAGGTAAACTTAGCGCACCTGAGAGCTCATTCCCGAGGGTATCCTCACCAAAAAGCGCTCCAAGGCCGGTTCCCAGGCCTCTTTTATGTGTTTTTTCGGTCATGATGACCTCCCAATTAACTTTGAATGATTTTTACCAGAACAGTCTCTGCTTTTCACCCTGAGCCGCGAGAAATTCACTTGCCAATTTCAGATATGCCCTGCTGCCCTTTGAAGATTTGTCATACGCGATAACGGGCATACCGTGACTCGGCGCCTCGCTGACTCTGACATTCCTTGGAATTCTGGTTAGATATACTCTTTCCCCAAAAAACTTTTTTATCTCTTCTTCGACTTCAATTGACAGCTTTGTTCTGGGATCATACATTGTAAGTACAAAGCCTTCGAATTTCAAAACGGGGTTCAGTCTTTTGTTGACCGTTTTAACTGTATTGACTAGATCGGTGAGTCCCTCAAGCGCAAAGTATTCGCACTGAACCGGCACGAGAACGCTGTCCGCCGCACACAAAGCGTTCAGCGTAAGCAATTCAAGCGAGGGCGGGCAGTCAATAAATATGTAATCATACTTATCTTTTATCGAAGAAAACGCATTTTTCATTACAAACTCGCGCTCTTCGACGCTGACAAGCTCGATCAACGCGCCAGTAAGATCTCTGTTGGCGGGTATAATATTGCCAAACTTCGTCTTAATTATTGCGTTTTCGGGATTCTCACCGTTCATAATGATGTCATAAATGTTAGGTGTGGAGCTTTTATTGACTCCAAAGCCAGAAGTGCTGTTCCCTTGCGGGTCGCAGTCACACAAAAGCACCTTCTTGCCACGAAGGTGCAGCGCATAAGAAAGATTCAGGCAGGTTGTTGTCTTTCCGACTCCGCCCTTTTGATTGACTACTGCTATTACTTTGCCCATATTTGTTCTCCCTGAAGCCGCGCCATCTGTATATCGTTGCCTATTATAACAGCATGTATAGCTGTTTTCAATGCTTTTTGAAATATATCTCGTTTTATGTAAGCAAGCATAAGTATTAATGTTTCACGTGAAACAATTCGTATACTTTCTCCAAAGAGAAAGTTTTGTTTCACGTGAAACATTATCAGCCAACCATCATATCAATATCTTCAATTGTCAATCCATCATGAAGCGCCAAATTAATTGCATATGCAACGACTCGACTTGCACATGTCACCTCGCTGTCAATATTTCTGGGAGTAACAATCATATCATTGTTGCTGGCAGCCTTTTCAGAAACTTTGCCGTCGCCCA
This sequence comes from Oscillospiraceae bacterium, assembly GCA_034927185.1. Taxonomy (GTDB): domain Bacteria; phylum Bacillota; class Clostridia; order Oscillospirales; family Oscillospiraceae; genus UBA2658. The sequence continues at coordinate 39,615 of JAYFQM010000084.1, forward strand.
TGTCAATCAGGAGACTCTTTATATCAACTACAGTGGGGACACCGATCGCGATGACCGGAACCCCAAGCGTATCCCTATTTATTGCACTCCTTGAGTTACCGACGCCGGAACCGGGAGTAATTCCCGTATCAGTAATCTGAACTGTACGGCATAGCCTCTCAAGACTTCTTGCCGCAAGCGCGTCGACAGCAATCACTCTTTCGGGTTTCAGATTATCGCAAACCCATTTAATATAGTCTGCGCTTTCTATCCCACTCGTTCCAAGAACACCCGGGCTAATTGCGGCCACCGGACTCAAAAATTCAAAGTCCTTTGGGGCGTGCTCTTTTAGATGGCGTGTAACCAAAACAGATTCTGTACTCATAGGCCCGATTACATCCGGAGTAATGTCTCTGTTTCCTAATCCGACTACGAGTGTACAGCCCTGTCCGTTGTTAGCTCCCAGTAAGTTTTTTATTAATCCTGAAAGAGCTTCAACCGTATCCGCAAAAGTTTCGCTTTCTCTCCTTAAAACAGATGCTATCTCTGCCGTAAAATACGTTCCTACAGGCTTTCCGAGGGTATCACTACCTGTCTGATTAATAACTACCAGTTTTTGGTATTTTACGCCCCGATCCTGACCTTCCTCGAATTGGGTGCCGTCGATATCTCCCGGCTTCTCGCTTTGCGCGAGTTCACGAGATTCAGCGGCAAGATCCGTTCTTTGAGCAAATCTTTCCATTTTTTTAAGCATCTCCTGACAACTATATTTTGTGGTTATTTTTTTACGAAAATGCACAATTATACTAGCAAAGTCCAATTTGAAAAAAAAGAAAATATTGCTTGCAAAACAGAAGTATTAGTGGTAAAATTAATTTCCGCGGAGCCTCAGGTGACGCAACTATTGTAGGAGGAGGTGGCAACTAGTGCCCAATATCAAATCTGCGGCTAAAAGAGATGCCCTTGCCAAAGCTCAGAACGCGAAGAACAGGGCGGCAAAGACTTTGCTTAAGACAAATCTTAAAAAGTTTGATGCGGCAATTGCGGAGGGCGATCGCGAAACAGCCGTCAGTGCCTATAAGGTCGCTGTCAAAACTGTTGATCACGCCGCGTCGAAGCATCTTATTCACAAAAACTGCGCTGCTAACAAAAAGTCTAAGCTCACAGTAAAACTGAATGAAATGCAGCAATAATAGCTAGATCGGTTACTTTATATTCATAAAGCATGCGATTATTTAGGCAGAGCCTGAGAGAAATATCAGTTCTCTCAGGCTCTGCTGCTAAAACGGCAAATAAGCGGTGAATAATAATGTATATCAGCATTGTTTTTTGCCGCTATTATTTATATTCAGGTTGATTCCTAAATTATTATAATGTATAATTGACTATTGACAGAGAAATTTACATTTTTTGTCCTTTGGAAAATACTGAATAAATGTCGAAAACCGTATGAATATCTGTGCGGAAGCCACTGGCAATGCAGTTTGTTCGATATCTAAAATCTTCTGTTAATACGAGGAAAATGTAATGGTTCCAAAAAACAAAAAATACAGACTCGGCGACATATTGCTGCAGCAGGGCTATATATCGGACGCTCAGCTAAAATCCGCGCTTGAAGCTCAGAAGAAGACCAAGCAGCGTCTTGGAGATTATCTAATAGACTCCGGCATCGTTTCCGATAAAGACATCGCTCAGGCTTTGCATATCCAACTGGGTATCGAGATAATCGAGCTTCGTGGCATAGACATACCAGAGGACGTTGTTAATCTTGTCAGCGGCAGTGTTTTGAGAAAGCACAATGTATTACCTGTTGCCTATGAAAACGCCTCGCATAACACGCTTATACTTGTTATGTCCGACCCTCTGGACATTGTCGCTCAGGACGATATATCAATAATCACCAATTGCTTTATTGAACCGCGCATTTCTACCTCCCGCGAAATAAACGCCGTACTCGACAGATATTTCGGCTCTGACGAGACTCTTTCGGCGGCGGAAAAATTTTCAAAGGATAAGGCCGTTAAAGAGCATGAGCTTGCGGCGTCCGCGGAGCAACAAGCGTTCGACCTCAGCTCGGCTCCGATTGTCCAGATCGTTAGGTCAATAATCGAGCAAGCGGTCCGCTCCCGCGCCTCCGATATCCATATCGAAGCGCTCGAAAAGCAGCTTCGAATACGCTACAGGATCGACGGCGTGCTTATTGAAAAAATGGTTTACGATATACTGCTGCTTCCCGCGCTCTCGGCGAGGATCAAGATACTAGGCGGTATGGATATATCCGAAAAACGCAAACCGCAGGACGGTCGTATTACAATTACAGTTGACCGTTCCGAATACGATATACGGGTATCAGTGCTTCCTTCATATTACGGCGAAAAAATCGTTATGCGTCTGGCCGATAAGTTTGCTCTGACTAAGCCCAAGTCCGAACTGGGCATGAGGGAGGATGAGCTCAAGCGCTTTGATCACATTTTGTCAAGCCCGAACGGCATTCTTCTCGTTACCGGACCAACAGGAAGCGGAAAGTCCACAACACTCTATACAGCTTTGTCCGAGCTTAACACCGAAGCGGTCAATATAATAACGGTCGAAGACCCGGTCGAGGCAAGCATAGCCGGGATTAATCAGGTGCAGGTCAATCCAAAGGCCGATCTTACTTTCGCAACCGCGCTCCGTTCGATTCTGCGTCAGGATCCAGACATAATAATGATCGGCGAAATCCGCGACTATGAAACCGCTTCGATTGCGGTACAGGCCTCCATCACGGGGCACTTTGTTGTGTCTACCCTGCATACGAACAGCGCCGCGGCAACGGTGACGCGCCTTATGGATATGGGGATAGAAAGCTATCTTCTTGCGGATTCCCTTGTCGGCGTCATCGCTCAGCGCCTCGTCCGAAGGCTCTGTCCCCAGTGCAAAAAGGCAAGGGAGGCAAGCCCTGAGGAAAACCTTATGCTTGGCCGAAGATATGACGACAATATAACGATATACGAACCTATGGGCTGCCCGATGTGCGAAGAGACCGGATATTTTGGCAGGATCGGCGTATACGAGATCATGGAAATCTCGCAGAGCCTTAAGCGAATCATTTCGACCAAGGGTTCCACTGGCGCCATTCAGAGTGAGGCGATAGTCGAGGGGATGAAGACGCTTCATTCCAGTGCAGCAGAATACGTTCTGGACGGAACGACATCTATCGCCGAAATGATGAAGGTTTCTTTTGACGAATAGTTGTCGAATATTTTGTTAATTTGTTTATTCTTTTTTTACAGGAGCGAGCTATGCTGACCTTTCATGACCTCATCGGTACGGCAATTGAAAACGGCGCATCAGACCTTCATCTGAGCGTCGGCGTGCCTCCCTGCATGAGGATCAATGGCGCAATTGTCCGCATGAAGGATATCGAAGTTCTGGCGCCCAAGGATATAGAAGATATAGCTCTGGGCATAATGGATGAGAGGCACCGCGAGGTTCTTGACACAGCGGGTGAGGTCGATTTTGCATATTCCATATCCTCGCTTGGACGCTTCCGTGTGAATGTCTTCCGCCAGAGAGGCAGCTATTCGATGGTGACGAGAATCCTGAATCTCAGGATACCCGCGCCGGAGGAACTGGGCATACCGGAGGCGGTCGTCGAAATTACCGGGAAGCGCCGAGGGCTGGTCCTCGTGACAGGCGCGACGGGAAGCGGTAAATCAACCACCCTTGCCTCGCTTATTAATCTCATTAACCAAAAGTACTCTGACCATATCATTACGCTCGAGGACCCAATCGAATATCTCCACAAGCATAACCGGTCGATCGTCAACCAGCGCGAGATGGGCACTGATTCGCTCAGCTATTCCGCGGCTCTGCGTGCGGCGCTTCGTCAGGACCCGGACGTTATACTTGTCGGAGAAATGCGCGACCTTGAGACGATCGCGACCGCGGTAACGGCGGCGGAAACAGGGCATCTCGTGTTCTCGACGCTTCACACCAACGGAGCTGCGAACACGATCGACCGCATAATCGACGTATTCCCTCCGCACCAGCAGCAGCAGATCAGAACTCAGCTCGCGGATGTGCTGCAATGCGTGATTTCACAGCAGCTTCTTCCCAGAAAAGACGGCAGGGGTCGTGTGGCGGCGTTTGAGGTCATGCTTGCAAACAACGCTATTAGAAACCATATCCGAGAGGCGAAGACATATCAGATACCAACCGTCATGCAGACGAGCGGAAAGCTAGGTATGAAAACGATGGACGACGCTCTCTATGATTTATATAACAAAGGCATGGTCAGCGAAGAAATTGCGCTGCTTTACGCGCAGGACAGGTCGATTCTTGCGAAGCGCTTCCTATGATGCGCACCAACGCTTATCCCATTTCAGGAGAGTGATATTTTGGCCGTATTTTCTTATCTCGTCATAGACAAAAGGGGCAAAGAGATAAAAGGCACTATGGACGCCTCCGGACGCGAAGAAGCACTTTCCTCTCTCAGACAGCGGGGCGACCTCGTCATTTCCGTAAATGAAGTAGGCATACTGAACAGGGAAATAAAGATTTCAGCTTTTACTAAAAAGCCGAAACCGCGCGACCTTGCAGTTTTCTGCCGCCAGTTTGTCAGCATAATCGACGCGGGCGTGCCCCTTGCATCGGCTCTCGAAATGCTCGGCGAGCAGACGGAAAACAAGCTGCTCGCCAAGGCTATTCTCGAGTGCAAAAAAACTATTGAGCGCGGCGAAACCCTTTCCAGCGCAATGAAGCAGTGGCCGGACGTTTTCCCCTCAATGTTTGTGACAATGGTCGAAGCGGGAGAGGCCTCCGGAACGCTGGACGTCTCCTTTACAAGGATGGCTCTTCAGTTTGAAAAGGAAGCCAAGCTTGGGGAAACTATAAAAAGAGCCACGCTTTATCCGATGATAGTAAGCATAATCGCGCTTATTGCAATATCCGTTCTGCTTATTTTCGTGGTCCCGACCTTTGAGGATGTGCTCAATCAGCTCGGCGTGGAGCTCCCGGCTCTGACAGCGGCGGTTCTCTCAATTTCAGGATTCCTGCAAAGCTACTGGTATCTCGTACTCGTCGGAGTGCTCCTTCTGGTGTTTATACTGCGCGAGTATAAGAAAACCGATTCGGGACAATACTTTTTCGGAAGGCTCGAGCTGCGCTTTCCTCTCACCGGCGATCTTGCAAAGAAAACCGCTTCGGCAAGAATGGCCAGAACGCTTGAAAACCTTCTCGGCTCCGGCCTTCCACTGGTCGACTCGCTCGTAATAGTGTCTAACACAATGACGAACATCTATTACAAGGGCTCGCTTCTCGCGGCCCGCGAGGCAGTTACGCTCGGCTCGCCTCTTGCCGCACAGTTTTCAAGAAATAACCTCTTTCCTCCGCTTGTCCGCCACATGATCGGAATCGGTGAAGAGACAGGCTCGATTGAAAGCATGCTTACTAAGCTCGCGGACTATTACGAGGAAGAGGTCGAGGGTGCGACGGAGCGCCTCATGGCGGCCATTGAGCCGGCCATAATCGTTGTTCTCGCCGTTGTTGTCGGCGCGATCATCCTCTCGATTATCCTTCCGATGATGTCCATGTATAACGGGCTCGGCGCTCTGTAAAAAAGTTATAAACGTCCTTTCGGGAGCTGCCCGCAACGGCGTTTAAATAAAATTAATGGGAAGTAAAAAGAAAAGGAGAATCATCCACATGATCCAGAACCTCAAAAAAAGCAAGGCTGGCTTTACTCTTGTAGAGCTCATCGTCGTCATCGCGATTCTCGGCGTCCTCGCGGCAGTGCTGGTACCCCAGTATATCCAGTATGTCGAAAAGTCCAGAGTAGCAAGTGACAAGCAAACCGCTGCTGCCATCACGGAAGCTATCGGCGTCCTTGTCGCTGATGGAACAGTTGCCTACAATTCGACATTTACGTGGAAAACTACTGCCGGCGGGCTTTTCGTAGGAGACTCAGCTTCAACAACTGCCGCAACTTCAGTCACAAATATTACTGGTGTTCCGAAAGCCGCTCAATCCACTGTAGGCAAACAAAGCAATGTTCTTTATACGGTTGGTGCCACCGGAGTAGTAACTGCTTCACCTGACTACACTGGCTGGACTGCATAAACATCATGTAGTTTACTAATTGCATTAGTTCCATCTGAAAGGACCCTTAACGAATGGACACTCTCACCGTTCTGATGAACATACTCGTATTTCTGTTCGGCATCGCGGTCGGCAGCTTTCTGAATGTCTGCATACTGCGTATTCCGCTGGGTGAGAGCGTCGTAACGGGTCCTTCACACTGCGTAAGCTGTGGCAGGAAGCTGAAATGGTATGAAAACATACCTCTTTTCAGCTTCCTCGCCCTGCGCGGACGCTGCTCCTCCTGCAAGGAGAAAATATCGCTCCAGTACCCCCTTGTCGAGGCGCTGAACGGCGTGCTCTGGCTGCTCTCGTTTCATGTGCTGGGTTTCACGGCGGACGCCCTGATCGCCTGCCTGCTCGTCTCTGCGCTCATCGTGCTTTCATTTATCGACGCGCGTACGCGCGAGATCCCCTCCGGCATAACGATTTTCATTTTAGCTCTCGGCGTTCTTGCAACGCTTATTGACCTTCAAAAATGGCTTTTACACATCATCGGCTTTTTTGCGGTGTCCCTGCCGCTGTACCTCATCTTCGCCGCGACAAAGGGAAAAGGCATAGGCGGCGGCGATATCAAGCTCATGGCGGGCTGCGGGCTTCTGCTCGGCTGGAAGCTTGTCGTTCTGGGCTTTTTCCTCGGCTGTTTCGCGGGCGCTCTTATACATCTGGCGCTGATGGCGCTGAAAAAGGCGGACAGGACTCTTTCGTTCGGCCCCTATCTGTCCGCAGGAATTTTCGCGTCCCTGATCTGGGGAACGCCTCTTATCAACTGGTACGTGAATATGCTCTTATTTTCTGCGCCGCGTTAACGGCGCTTTATTGGCATTTTCGCATTGATTTTGATTTTTACGCCCGGTAACAGGCTTTCGGATATTTGACCCTTGCGTATCGAGTGGGAGGAGAATTTTATGGCGGCCAAGCTACTAAACATCGAGATATGCGAACGAACCATATCGATTTGCCGTACCGCACGAACGGGAAAAAGCGTGCGGATATTCGACTCGTTTGCTTTCCCCACGCCCGATAACTGCGTTTCTGACGGGGTTATATTAAATCCCGCTCTCCTGGCCAACGAACTGCGTATGCAGCTGGCGTCGCACGGGGTCACACGCGTGAGGAACACGGTCTTCTCTCTTGCGTCGAGCAAAATTGCGGTGCGTGAGGTCAAGCTGCCCCCGATGAAGAAAAAGCTTATTGCCGCCGCGATTCGAACCAATTCAGCGGATTATTTTCCAATCGACCTGAAAAGCTATCATATCACATATTACGTTCTTGATACGGCGACCTCTGTCAAACCCTATAACCGCATCCTCGTGATGGCTGTTCCGGTTTCGATGATAGAGGGCTACTTCCAGCTTGCGGAAAGAGCTGGGCTATACGTCAAGGCCATCGACAGCAGCGGCAACAGCCAGTATCAGGCACTCAGGCAGATCGACCTGAAAGGTGTCACAGCATATGCGGACGTTAGCGGCTCTTCAAGCATTGTCAGCTTCATTCGTGACGGTAAACTTCTTTTGCAGCGTACCCTTACTTTCGGTTCTGACGTTCTGATATCTCACTACATGAGTCTGACAGACAGACCCGGAGAGGACTACATTGAAATCCTCCGCGAAATGGATGTCACCAGTCCCGAATTCGCGGCGGACAAACTGCTCTCGCCTGAAGAAATTCAAAATGACCTTGAAAGCCTCGTCGGAGGCATCATGCGCTCAATCGACTATTTCAACTCTAGTCAGTGGGACGCGCCAACTTCAAAAATCGTGCTTGTCGGGCTTAACCGGCATCTTGTGGGTCTTCGTGACCTTATTGCGGAATCCACCGGGCTCGATACTCTGTATCTGGATGATATTCCTGATTTCACACAGTTTACAAATATCTATCCCGATGCGCCAGCTTTTGTAAACTGCATCGGCTGTTCGATCGATCCACTCAATCTTATTCCCAGGCAGTTTCGCCCGTCGCGGAGGCTGACGGTCGAAGATGACGATTCCTCCGTTATTCCCGGCGTAATAATGTGCGGCATAATCGTTTTTGGAGCAGCCCTGCTATCTGTTTCCTCATGGCTTGGCTATGCCACTGCCGTCAATGATCTTGCGGACGCTCAGGCACATGTTGACAGTCTCCAGCCTGCAGTTGACACATACAATCAGTATATCTCCTATCAGCAAAGCCAAAAGTCGGTCGATTCTCTAAAATTGATTTCACTCAATCCGAATTCGAATCTCGTCGGCTTTTTTGATGAGCTTGAAGCCAAAATGCCCTCCAGCATTTTGGTCTTGTCTGCCGCCTGCACAAACGACGGCGTCTCCCTGAATATAACTGTGGGCAGCTACAAGGACGCCGCCTCCGTAATTTCAACCCTGCGCAGCTTTGAGAGCGTTTCTCAGGTTCAGGTCAGCGGGCTTGGCCGCAGCAGCAATGAAACCGGCAGCGAAAGAGTTTCCTTCTCTGTTAGCTGCACCTATGGGGCAAACCCATATCTTAACGAGATAAATCCCTACAATGAATTTATTTATTCCGATACTCCTTCCAGCGCGGCAGCAGGTTCTTCTTCGGGTTCGGCGTCTGATTCGCAGGGCCAGCAGCCATAGGAGGAAAAGCAATGAAAATATCAAAGCATGATCAGAAGCTGATACTTGTGCTCTTAGGTATAGCCGTGTTTCTCGCGGCATACCTCGGCATCTGCAAAACCTTCAACGGCAGAAGAGACGAGCTTATTTCGCAAATCGCGGCTCTGCAGGCCGAGACCGCCATACTGAACGAATATGCCGCTTCCGAGTCGTCGTACCAGACCGAGATCAATAAAATCGGCGACAGCATATCGGAGGAGCTTGCAAAGTACCCCACCGATGTCCGAAGCGAGGACCTGATAATGTATGTAACGGAGTTGGAGACGAACCTTGGCATCAGCGTCGGCTCTATCTCTATCGCATCTCCGGAGGTGGTTTCGAAATTCACGGTTCCGGAAAAATCAGGCGGCTCTTATATGCTTGAGCCCGTTGCCGCTGTCAAAACGGCTCTTACCATCAGCTGCTCCCTGAGCTACGGGCAGCTTAAAAAGCTGATAGACTACGTCAATCTAAACTCCGGTAAAGCAGATATTTCCGATGTCTCCGTAAGCTACGACAGCCAGACCGGCGGTCTTACGGGTACGGTCACGATAGAAAAGTATTTTATCAGTTCTACGGATTACACCTATACGCCGACTAATATTCCTTCGGTCGACAAGGGCACCGATAACCCATTCGGAACTCTGACTGTTCCGGCGATAGCCTCCGCGTCGCCCTCGCCGTCCGCCACAAACTGAGTTTTCTTTTTCCCGCCCCGTCAAGGAGCGGGAATAGTGGATTTTTAGACTGTTTTTTAAAGGAGGGGAGCCGCATAAAAAGGTCTGTTTATAGAGACGACAGGGGCTTAACCCTCATTGAGCTGCTGATTGGTGTCGTTATTCTCGGAATCATCACCGTACCTTTGCTTCACACCTTCGTCACCGGAGCAAATACGGAAAACAAGGCGAGAAAATACGCCGAAGCAACGAATGTCGTGCAGAACCTTTCCGAACAGATTCAGGCGCTGGATGCAGATTCTATTCTTTTGGACTCCGGAACCGTTGCTTCCGGCGCGGTTTTCTATGCAAAAAGCGGCGCGTCATATATTTACGCCGGAACTGCGGCTCCGGCCGCCGACGCAGGTAAATACTATATCGGAATTCCGGGTTACACCTACGGTGCTTCAAGCTACGATGCGCTCATTACCCTTGATGCGAGCGACAGTATTAATCTTAACCCCGTCGTCGTCGGTAATCATATGGACGCTTTGATAAATATGACCGGGGCGGACGACAGGGCAGTAATGCTGCTGCAGGCGCAGTGCGGCAGCCTGAAGGATGTTGGCGGACTCGACGAGAGCGATCTGACCCGAAGCATTGCGTTTAATGTGACCGGCTCGGACGGAACATACTCAGCTGAGGTTCAGTTTAATTACAGCGCCTCTATCGTTTACACTGACGACGAAGGGAACAGCAACCTGTATCCCTTTTCCGATGCCGAGCAGGCCTCAGCAAGCATCGGAGCCGTATCCGCCCCGGCGGACGGTGGCTCGGCCGCCTCGGTTTTCCTGTTTTTCAACGCGTATTACAGCCCCTACATGACGGGCGAGGACATAGCCATTAACAACTCAACAGGCTTGGATATAAATGTATTTCTTGTAAATACGAGCACTGACCCGATGCCGGGAACCTATGGCTCAGCCAGGATTAATTATAAATATCAGAGCTTTTCCGGATCCGATCCCGTAAACAAGCTTGTTTTCACAAATCTTCCGGCCGGCAAGGTTTCCTATACGGCTTGGCAGGATGCGTTTATATACAAGACAAATGTTGATATAAGCGGATATTTGGTTGAAGCGAAACCTCGAAACAGAAAGTTTGCCGTCGATATAAAGCTTTTTGAGGAAGGTTCCGGTTTTAGCGGCGACGTTATCGCCGACTTTACCTCCACAAGGCTCAATTACTGATATTTCTTGGAAAGGAGAGCTATGATGTGTAACTCAATGCGCAAAAGGTATATTACTCTTAACAGCAAAGGCAGCGCCATAGTTACCGTCGTAGTATCCATGATGTTCATTATGGCTCTGGGCGCGGCTCTCCTGTTCACCGCCTACACGGCATATTCCGTCCAGATAACGCAGCGCGGCGATAAGGCAAATTTTTATGATGCAAGCTCCGCTATGGACGATATGCGTCTTGGAGTTCAAACGATTTTGTCGCAATCGATTGCGGAGGCATATACGGACGTTATCGCCTCTTACATTAATCAGCCGGAGGGCTACAACCCGCAGGCAGACTTTAATCAGAAGATAATTGATCGACTCGCGACAAAAACCGTCACGGTTGGCGGCGCCTCCAGCGCAATATTTACTTATAGCACCGTTTCTGGAAAAACCATGATAACAGGCTGCAACTCCGGCGCATTGGCGGCCTTTATAGAGGTCGTCCCTTCAGACGCGACGGTGACGGTCACGGTCGGAGGTGCCGAAACAGGCTCTTCAGAAGTGTCGATAAAAGCTCTAGGCGTGAAGTATGTGAGTGCAGACGGCTATGAATCGGATATTAAGAGCGACATCGTAATTGCCATGCCATCCTTTTTCGCAAGCTCCAAGGCTGTATCGAGCATCAACCACTATACGATTATAGCAAATAATTCGATTTCGCAGTCCTCCGGAGGCCCCCTTTCGATAAGCGGCAGCGTTTTTGCGGGAAACGGAGGCGTTTCTGTAACAGGGAGCGGCAATTCCCTTACTCTTACCGGCGGGAACCTCGTATGCCGAGGCCGGCTTCTTATTGACAATT
>JAYFQM010000089.1:0-10349 GCA_034927185.1 Oscillospiraceae bacterium
AACGGATGCTTTCCCCATAGCTGCAGCAAACCGGCCGCGGTTTCGTGCTATGGAATTATCCAAACATGGGCGACGCAGCTTCTGCTGTGTCGCTCTTTTTTGCGCCCATGTTCGGATAATTCTCTACTCATAATGCGAAGAGAAATTCCGTTTTATCGGTTGCTCAGCGAATATAGTGGTGTAATATTCGTCTGCCTGATGCGAAAACCTTTATTTTATGCGGATTCCCGAGTTTGTCGTTATGAACACTCGCACCAAAATCGTTTCTACAGGAATTGAGAAATTGTCCTGTAGGAACGATTTTCTATTGCGGCAATATACATACTTGTGCGTTATAATCGAAAAAACAGATATCACCTATTCGAAGGAGATTAAAATGGACGGTGAGGGTTATACAAGATATGTAGCTTTTTTTCGCGGAATTAATGTTGGCGGGAAAAACAAAGTAAAAATGGTCGACTTAAAGCAGCTCTTTCACGATCGCGGCTTTCGCAATGTGAAAACGTATATCCGAAGCGGAAAAGTAATTTTGAATCTGATTAAGACAAATCTTTACTGCCTGATGTTATTTCTCATGCTTTCGAAAAGCGATTTGCTTTCCAGAGTCATGTCATTTTGCGCTCCGGCTATGAAATATCCGCAATTATGTCGGCGTTGCCGTTTACAAAAAAAGACATAGAGCAAGCCGAAGCGCAAGCTCAAGAAGTTGAGCATGTATATGTTTTTATATCTAATGATTAATATCGACCCTGCTGCCGCAGAATCATTGTGCTCAGCTTACAATGGAGAAGATAAGCTTTCAGTCGCGAAACGTGAGCTCTATCTGCTTTGTTATCATAGTGTGCGGGATTCAAAGCTGGTGACTTCGTTGTCAAAGCTTGGCGCTTCGCTGACCTCTCGCAGTCAGAAAACAATGTTTAAAATCTGTGACCTTCTTGACTCCGATAAACTAAATTAATTTTGGCACCGACCCAAAAGTAAATATTTAATAGCTTCTGAACAAAAAGGCGGCGCATGACTACCTGTTTCGCAGTCGTGCGCCGTTTTATATCTGCAAATACTGCTATTGACTACCCGAAAACCATTGATTTCACTGGGTTTAATGACAGTATTTTGACCGATTTGTAAATAGTTTTATTTGCACGTTAATTCTACCTAGTTTGCTTCCCCAGCCATATAGCAAAATCAGGCTTGATTACATAGTACCTTCCGCCTATTTTCGCTGCAGGAAACGATTTGCTTTTAACTAACGCATAGACTTTATCCTTACCAATGCCAAGGTAGTTTTGTAATTCTTTTATCGTCATCAATTCGGGCAATTGCGTCATACTAGTTACCTCTCATTTCAGAATTGTATACAAGTTGGAGCTATAGCTGCCGTTGCCGCGGTAGCGCAGCTCCTTCGCTATATATCCGTTTTGTACCAAGTCTCCCAGCGATCTCTTCACCGTTGAGCGTGACATGTCCAGATCAGTGGCTATCCGATTAATACCCGGCCAGCACGCACCCTTTTCATTGGCTCTATCACGAAGATACATATATACGGCTTTCGCCCGAAGAGGGAGATTGTCTGTATAGATAGTACTGAAATAGCCCATCGTCCCTCCTGTTATTCATACCTCAGCATTTTTCCGTTTGGTGTACGTGTCTCTCCGCCTAATTCTCCTGTAGTGCCATCACTCACCCGCTTTGAACTTATCGCAAGGTTCTTTTTCATAATGTTCATCTCGAGCTCACGCCGGTTTGCATAAGCCACTTCCCGCTGCGCTTTTTCGGAGACTGAATACGGATTTTCGAACGTGATACCCCAATCCGAGAATAACCGCAGGCGCGTTTTCATCGGGTGTGTACCAGTCTTCATAACGATAAAACGCCCCTTTGGCAAAGCTTTCAGCTCGTCAGGCGTAAGTAGAGGCCTTTCTATCATTTGCAGACTCTGTGATGGGTCGCTTCTCCCCAGATTGACACTTCCCGACATGACTGTTCTGCTCCCTAACGCTTTAGATAACGTCTCTGCAGTCTGGCTGTTTGGCGCAAAGCCTCCGAAAATTATGTCCTGACAATTATCCACTATTATTTCAGCACCCTCTCTTCCGTAATTCTTATGGAGCTGACTAAGGCTCTGTATTATCGGAACCATTGTCAATCGACGTGAACGTGAGGCAGAAAACATAAGCTCCAGCGAATCTATAGGCGGTATGGTTCCAAGCTCGTCACAGAAAAACACAACCCGGTTATTAAGCCTTCCACCTTGCTCGTCCGCAACAGCAAGTATTTCACGGTATAATTGTTGTATCATAAGCGACACCATAAAATACTTTGTATTGTCTTCCTCAGGAAGAACAATGAAGATAGCTGATTTTTCGTTGCAGAATCTCTCCGCGTCAATCGTGGTATCAAAACAGAGAATCTGCTCCATCTCCGAGTCAAGGAAAGCGTTGAGCCTCGACAGAACAGTCGACATCACTGATGCCATCGCCTGCTCCGAAGAGTTCAGCGCTGCTCCGGCAAACCACTTAGCCTTATGCTCAGGCGGCAACTTTTCCATAAGCAGCTGGAACTGATTTCTCCCCGCGAACTGTGACGGGGCGAGCAGTTCCTGCACAAGCTTGAACACACTTACTATGTGACGTTTCTCTCTTTGCTCACCTTCTGTAGGTTCCAGATACTCGGCTACCAGAAGAATAACCGCTGTAAGCACTCCCTCGGCTGCGTCATAGAAAAACGCATTTTGTCCGTAGTTCTCATCTCCGGATTTGTTAATAATCGTCCGACTTATTATTTTGGCGTACTTTTCCGCCTTAGCTTTTGAGACTATGTCTTTGGGGTCAGCAGCGTAAGCATCCATATACCGGTTGACGAGATGGAGGAAATTGTTGCCGTCCGAGCGTGTAGGATTTCTCAAATCAATGACAGACACCTTATAACCATAACAATCCCTGGCGATAGCGCCGTAATTGCGAAACACATCTCCCTTGGTGTCAGTCACGAGAAAGCTCATTCCGCTTGCGCATGCAAATTCGAGATTCGGGTATAGAAAGAACGCAGTCTTTCCTACACCCGATGCTCCTATCATAAGAGTATGAACATCGCCGGTATCGACAAGAGCCTCCATCTTGTTTTTATGCCCGACACATCCGAGGACTACTCCCTGAAGGGCGGGACATTTCATCCCCTCCCGCCATTCCTGCGGAGTAAAACGAATCTGACTATATGTCTTTTGTATTTCCCGCCTCGTCGCAAAATGAGCTGTTCCATGTTGACCATCGCCAACGGTTCGGCTCTTTATTCCGTTCAGAGTATAATAATGCGACAATATAGAAAGTCCGCCAATGACAATAAACATCACGACGGCAGCTATTATTAATATGTAAATGTTGTTTGACATTATATTCCTTTCAACGTTGAGGCTACTTATTTATTCTTTTGTCGCACACAAATCTTCATTCCAATCCTTCAGTTCCGACCTGTCATAAGATACATCCTTATATCCGAGCCTCTGTAATCTGTCACTCATACGATCTGAGGCTTTAATCCCTGCATGGTCATTATCCAGACAGAGAATTACTGTTGTCAGATTGGGATGAGTTTCGAGCATCTTTAGCATCGCATACTCAGACAAACCGCAAAGAGCAACATAGCTATGCTCCTTCCAGTTTTCGAAGTGCAAGCATATATACGACATCAGGTCTATCGGAGCTTCAAATACATACAGCTTTTCAGAATTGCCTGCCCGGTGGAAGCTGTAAGACGAATCGCTCCCCTCTACATTCATACAGAACCTGCTTTTACCTAAAGCTTTTTTGTGGCAATGACAAGCAGTGCCGTGTTGGTCCACCCCGACGAACACGGCACTGTGATATTCTGTTCCGTTTTTAGAAAACTCCCGGCTTTCATATACAAGCTTTTCGTGAGCAAATGCTTCAATTACTTTTCTTTCGAGCTTTCGCCCATTTATTAGGTAGGAAAACAACCTATGCATGTTGTCATTGCGTGGCGGAAGCACAAACGGTATCGGCTTGCTCTCACGAATTTTTTCTTCAGCGGTATACTCCTTCATTTCCAGCAACAATGCCACTGCCTCCACAAACGGTAGTCCCCAATGATACTGCATAAAGCTAACAGCCAAGCCGCCTTTCATTACCGCGTGATCATACCATCTGTTTCCCCGGACAGTTATGCTGTGATCAGTGGCCAAACGAAGGTCTTTACCCGAACGTATTAGTCGCTCTCCATGCCTAGCGAGGAGCATTTCTAAATCCACAGTATTTGCGCGATGCAGTTGCTCCTCGGTATATCGTACATATTTCGCCATTGGGGTCCTCCTGTTACATATTCTGTTCGTAGTCATTGCCTTTGACACCATGTGTCCGACGCAATCTCATAAGTTCAGCTCTCCGCTTGTGGTCAATGTGTTGGGCTTTGTAATAGTTCATTGGTACTGTACTTCTAAAAATATTGCCCATGTTATAAAGCAAACGCGTCGCCGCAGATATCGAAAGCGCCGCATTTGCTTGCGGCGTATAGCTTATCTTCCGAGGCTGATGTGTATTGACCATCACTGCCGTTTCAGGCTGAGAGGCTCTATTGTAACTTTCTAGCTCTTCCTTAGAAGCCAAATCCACATGAACCTGTGAATCCGACAAGGCAAGTGCTTCACGTATTATCATATTGCGAACGGTTTTGAATTCTTTTTGCTGACTTAAGGGCAGCGGTTCCGGAAGATTATCTGTATAGATATTAATAACTGCATTCTGCATTTCGTTCCAAAGCGTATATGCCTCAGCAACCCGAGTATCTTTTGCAAGCTCGTTGGTGATCTCATCTACAACCGATTTCAGTCTTGGAGAAAGATACCCATACTGCTTTTTACCGCTCACGGTCTTCAACGCTTCCGATAACTCCCGTACCAGTAACTCTATTTTTTCATTCTCCATCGTCCCAGTTTCCATTTGCTCTATAAGCTCTTTCATGACATCTTGAGCACGCAAGTTCAGCTCATCCCTCTGTTCGGTTTTCTGCGAGTAATACTCCAGCATCTCCGGTCTAAAAATATCATTTGCAAGCGCTGACTTAAGCTGGCGTATGCCTGTCTTCGTGAGATAGCCATCTTTGGGATCGGTCGAGTATATAACCATATGAACATGAGGGTGTGTATCCTTATTATGATAAGCCGCATACCAACGGAGATTATCCGGATGTATCTTCATGCTCTCAGCAATATCTGCACTGTGTGCGCGTAAAAGATTTTTCCACGTTTCGGCGTTGTTGTAGCCAAACTGTTCCGAGTCTTCGCGTGTCAGAGATATGATAGGTATCCAAACATTGCCCTCATGTTCCGCGATTTCTTTCCGCACATTCGAGAGCACTATTTTTTCATCTGTCATTGAAAACAGACCGTTCGTTCCAATCTTCTGAACGCCCGGACGCTCTGCAATGTAGTTAACAAGAATAGAACGCTTCTCTGGATTGTCCGAATTAGCATCATTCTCAAACGAAAGATATTCGCTCTGCAGTTCCTCAACAAATCCTCCTTCATCTCCGACATTAGTATAGTTGAGTTCTTTCGCCGCTAGTATCTCAACTCCTTCACGCGTCGCAATGTAATTGACATGATTGCTTCTTCGGATACCGTTTCCGCTGATATAAGGACATATAAAAATAAGCCTCGCCATTATCTGATACCATTTTGAAACCTTGCTGCTTCTTCAAGTCTAATCTTACCGAACGTCGTCTTAACATCCTTTACACACTTACCTCGGAGATTCCGCAGCTCCTCTTCATTGTAATTAAGATTTGCTCCGAGTACCTGTGTCATCATTGCAACCTCGACAGCGAGCTTGAATAAAAGGCTGCAGAGTCTGTCCACGTTTTGTGTGAGCACGCCGTTTATAAGAGAAGACAGCACACGTGACATGTAAAGGTTTGAGTCTGGACTTCCCAGATAACCAATGTAGAACTGCAGCGCTTTTTCTACGAACTCACTACGGTTTTTGCAGTTGTCCATAGTAAGAGATGAATCTACCCGCTCAGATATTTCCGGAGATAAATAAAATCCGTATTTTTTCTTTTCACTGTTCGTCATACATCCTCCCAATTTGTACGTTTCCTCTAAAAGCTGTTCAACAGCCTGATGTTTCGGCATTCTTCAGAAAGCAGTCCCCAAAGCGTCAACTATCTTTCAAAATTGTCTCTTTAAATAAGCCCCGCACTGCGGGGCTTTGTGGTAGGAACGGGGGCTTTAGTCCCCAGTTCCTTTATCCTGTTTCATAATCGAAAATATGCTTTCGTCCTAGTTCTCCCAATTCCGCCGTTCCAAAGCTCGGCTCAAGCACTCCAAAACGCCGCTTCAGGTGTACGGATGCCTATGCCTTCCACAAAATTGCACACAGGGGCAAACGGTGGCCGACAAAGCGCTAAGCGCTGCTTCTGCGACGGGTGGCACTTGGCCTTTCTCACGTTGTTTTAGGCTTTTTCGCAGAATTGTCGTTATCGGCCGTTTCATCAATGTAATCGCGGACAGTAGCTGGCACGTGTTTTTCATAGAGCTTTTGGAGTGCGTCGGCAAGCGCCTTCTCAATGGACAACTCTTTTTTCTCCATATATTTTTTGGTAGCTCGGAGCTTTTCAGCGTCCATGCTGATAGAAACTGTCTCTTGTTTCATCAGCGCATACCTCCCATAAAGTCAAACCCGATTACTTCTATCCTTGGCTCAAGCTCGGGCTCTTCTCCTGTAAACGCTGGGTTTTCCGCAAACTTCTCACTATATTTTTGGATTTGTTCCTCGCTCAATGATGCAAAGTCACCGTCCAAGGTATCCCCACAAATAAAAAAAGGGCCGCAAATAATGTCTGCGCCCAGCCTGCGGTTGGGTTCCATTCCGTTTAGTTTTCCCTCCTCATTGCAGACTGCGATAGAACCATCGTCCAAATAAACACACTCAATTAAACCGCCCACCTCGTGCTGTAGACCGCTAAGCTCGTTTGGGATTTCCTTGATTTCTGGAGGTTCACCCACTTCAATTTTTAAAACCGTAATCATATTTTCTTTCATTGTGCTATCGTCCTTTCGTAATTTATATATGGTATCTCAAGCCATGCCGTCCAGTTTCTGTCTTGCAGTTTTGTTTTAACAACACCGTACTTTGTACCCATGGCTTCAATGACCTCGCCGTTTCCGATATAAACACCAATGTGTCCCTTGTGCCAAACCGCTAGGCCGGGGGTGTCGGGCATGGTGCTCATGCTACCCTTTGTAGTCGCCACTTGGTACATTTGGTCGGCAGAAATATCAGGCATGCCGTTTGTTCCATAGCCAATCTCGAGAATGTTGGAGTCCAGCCAGCCATAGCCCTTTATAAGACCGACACAGTCGGTTGTGCGACCGTTCAGCCAGTTTTCTTCAATGAAATCTTTGTACTTGCCAACGCCGTCAGGGTACTGACTGAGCTTGCTTGCGAACATTTGAGGTGTAAGAACCCAGCCGCAGGTGCCCCAAACATAACCCCAACCGTTTTCAAATGCTTGATGCGCATAGGCGACAAGGTCGTGACTGTTTTTAGTGGAAAGATCCGTGAATCCACTGACATCGATTTTTATTTCTCCGCCCTCACCACGCAGGATGTCACCTGTGAAGCTGTCACCGGCACCTGAAATATGCTCAAATACATCGGCGGCACTTTCCTTTTGAATAGCTGTGACTGTGAGAGGAAGTCTGCCGTATACGGTGTCCATTGGCAGTGGAATCGCAACAATGTAGGACACCGCAACTTCGTTTCCCTCCGCATTGGTGTAGGTAGCTGTGCGTTCCTCATAGCGCACAAAGCTGTCAACAAAGTCTTGAATGTCAATGGAATCGGGGCGGTCTGTGCCAAAAAAAAGAGCATAAAAAATAGACTTGACGTTTGTTCCGTCAAGTCCGTTTCCGTTCTCGGTCATAGCATTTACCCTTGCCACCTCGCTGTCCACGATAGCGAAAGCCGACTGCATTTCCTCGATGTGTCGGCGGTAATCGTCCGGTGTGTTTTCGGAGAGTTCACCGCCGTAGAAGCACAGATCCGCAGCGGCAGTGTTATGCTGTGAGGTCGCGGAGAGAAGGGTACAGAGCATAACAATAAATAAAACCAAGGGCGAGAGTACGGCTGCGAGCAACCATCCCACGCCCTTTCGGAGCTTTTTATCGGTCAAAACTGTTGCGGCAATCTTTGCAACTGCCGCTCCGGATATGGCTGCCATCTATCTTCCTCCCGCCGTGCCGAACAGGGTTTCCTTATACTCCGGCGCGTGGACGGCGAGATTGTAGCGTTCGTTGCCGCATTTGTAAAGGCACACGCCCTGCTGGGGGTACTTGATGAGCTTGTATTCCGACTCCTCAAGCTGCAAGGTGTCCATATAAAATCTCGAATCCACCGAACCTGCGTTGAATAAAAACTGATGCACCGGAATGGAGAACAGAGGCTTTGTCAGCTCGGCTATGCCTGGCAGCGCAAAGTCCTCAAGGTTTTGTGAGCTTAAAATAACTGCCGACTCCTTTTTGCGGACACGCTTCATATAGCTCCTGATGTACTCAATCACCGTCTTGTTAGTTAAAAACAAGTACAGCTCATCGAGGGCAGCAACGGTGTTGCCAACGGTAAGAAGCCTATCGCTCATATAGGAAAGCACGTTAAACAGCAGGGCGTTTTTTACATTTTGGCTCGCCTGCAGCAGCCCTTTCACTCCAAAAACAATGAAACGGTCACTTGTAACGTTGGTATTACCGTTGAAAAATTTGCTCTCTGCACCCTCACACATGGAGTGAAGTCCAAGGAGAATATCCTGCAACAAGTCCTTTGGATACAAGGGGCTTTGCTTATTGTCATAGTACCTATACTCCATCTCAATGAGGGCATAGAGATCGGATAAAATCGGGTAATCGGCGGACCTTAGCTTTGTAAAATCTGTGCTGTCGCTGATGCTCCACTTGGAATACAGCTTTGAAAGCATGATTTCCACTGTGTCAATATGACGATCGTCAAAGTCCTTGTAGCTGCGAAAAAAGTCCTTTAGGAAGGAGATGTGCTGACTTAATTTTGTGGATTGTACAAATGCTGACGGAACTCCTTTTTCATAAAGCTCTCCCCCGGTGTCCCAGATCTTTGGCTCGAGAGGGTTAATCATGTAATGCCCACTCATTAAATCCACGAAGCAGCCGCCCAAGTTATCGCACAGGTCCGCAAATTCGTGCTCGGGATCAAGCACGATTACATTCTTTCCGCTCTCAAAAACATTGCATAGAATGAGCTTTAGAAGGTAGCTTTTGCCCTGTCCCGAGTTGCCCAAAATGAGGATGTTGGCATTTGTTTTGTCCTCGTCACGCTGGTTGAAGTCAACAATAATGTTACTGCCGAACTTGTCCTTGCCAAGATAGAAGCCGTTGCTGTTGGTCTTGCCGGAGTAGTTGAGTGGGAAAAGATTTGCAACAGAGCTTACCGGCAGCACTCGCTCAAGCTGAGTTCCCAGCGCATTTCTCCCAGTGGGGCTTGCAGAGAGAAAGCCCTCCTTTTGACGAAGAATTAGTCTGTCCACGTTTAGCTTTGAGCGGACGAGCTCCGTAAGCACCTCGGTTTGAAGCTGTTTTAGGCTGTCGTAATCGTTTGCAATCAGCTCGATATAGACGGCGCAGTGAATAAGCGGCTCACGGTTGCGCTGCATGTTGCTTAGCACATCAGCCACATCCTGCAGGTTATTTTGCGCTTTTATGTTTTCCTTCATGTTGTCAGCGGAGGCGTACATACGGTTCTTGTTTGATGCATTGTCGAGGATTTTCTTTTCCTCCATGTATTTTACTTGTCGTGAGTAGATGTGCAGGGTTACGCCGTCTTTTTCTCCTAGACGGCGGAGTATTGCCTGCTCGGTGGTGCTAGTTGGGTATTCACGCAGGGCAAAAACGCAGCGGTAGGTGTTGCCGCAAATGTAGTGGTCGGTTAAAAACCTGATAACGGATGGCGCAATCATATCCGCAAAGGACTTGAGCTGTTCCTTCGGTGGGGTACGTTTTTTATTCGTTTTCATATCTCGGCATCATTCCTTTGGTTTCATAGTTTTGGGTACAAAAAAGCAAGCCCCAATCGAAGCTTGCTTTTAATATGGATATTAATTTTATGGGTTTGTCGTTTTAAATGGGCGACTCTGCTTCGGTTTTGTTCTCATGGTCATAGCCCATATTGTCAATATTCTAGGCTCTCTCCAGTTTGTTCCAATAAATAGTAACAATAGTTGGGTCCATCTTTTCGGTTACGATACCGTCAACCGCAACCGAAGCAATATAATCCTTTATACGCTTTTCTTCGTCAGCGGTTAGCTTTTTA
>JAYFQM010000114.1:0-14286 GCA_034927185.1 Oscillospiraceae bacterium
GGTCAAAGGGCAGATTGTTGTTGTAGGCTGTTCGTCGAGTGAAATCGTCGGTGAAAAAATCGGTAAGGGCTCGGTTCCGGAGGCGGCGGAGGCCGTTCTTGACTCGATCCTGCCGGTAATAGACGAAAAGGGCCTCTTTCTCGCGGCTCAATGCTGCGAACATCTGAACAGGGCTCTTGTAATTGAACGTGAAGCTGCGGAAAAATACGGATATGAGACGGTTTCCGCGGTACCGAAGGTAAAAGCCGGTGGCTCCTTTGCGGCCGCGGCTTATCTGAGGTTCCGCGATCCGGTACTCTTAGAGCATATAAAAGCCGCCGCGGGGCTCGATATTGGCGGAACGCTTATCGGGATGCATCTGCGCGACGTTGCTGTGCCTCTGCGCTTAAATACGAAGACGGTTGGGCAGGCCTGTGTTTCGGCCGCGCGCACACGCCCGAAATATATCGGCGGTTCAAGGGCGCAGTACGAATAGAAAGTGTCATGCCGGCAAAGCGGCTGCTGACGGATATTCATGCATAAGGAGAAGGTTATGTTCAAAATATTAAGAAAGAGAGTCCTGAACACTGCGGGGACGACGCTAGAAATGGTTGTCGAAGCTCCGCTTGTTGCAAGGAAATGTCTGGCGGGACAGTTTATTATTTTTCGCCTTGACGAATTCGGAGAGCGAATTCCGCTCACCATAGCGGATTATGACCGCGAAAGAGGTACGGTAACGATAATGTTTCAACCCGTCGGAAGATCGACTATCATGCTTTCGAAACTGAACGAGGGCGATTATATCCTCGATTTTGTCGGTCCGCTCGGAAAGCCGACGGAAATGGAAGGCCTGAAGCGCGTTGCCGTCGTCGGAGGTGGCGTTGGCTGCGCGATAGCATATCCGGTTGCCAAGGCAATGCACGCGAAGGGAATTGAGGTCGACATGATAGCGGGTTTCCGATCCAAAGACATCGTAATGCTGGAACCGGAAATGAGAGCCAACTGTACAAATCTGTATATTACGACAGACGACGGCAGCTATGCGGAAAAGGGCTTTGTAACGGACAAGCTGAAGGAGCTTATCGAGTCGGGCCGAAAATATGACGAGGTCGTAGCGATTGGCCCGGGAGTCATGATGAAGTATGTGAGCCTTGCGACGAAGCCGTACGGAATCAAAACGACGGTTTCGCTTAATCCTATAATGATAGACGGAACTGGCATGTGCGGCGGGTGCCGCGTATCTGTTGGTGGCGAAACAAAATTTGCCTGTGTAGACGGACCGGAATTCGATGGGCATCTTGTCGACTGGGACGAGCTTCTGCGGCGCGGCGCTTTCTATAAGGATGAGGAAACGGAGCAGAAGGAACACATATGCCATCTGACGGGAGGTGTGCGCCATGGCTGACATGTCACCAACTAAAAACCCCATGCCGGAGCAGGAACCGGATATCCGCAATAAAAACTTTTTAGAGGTCGCTTTGGGTTATACAGCCGACATAGCAAAAAGCGAGGCGAAGCGGTGCCTTAACTGTAAGAACAAGCCCTGCGTTTCGGGCTGCCCGGTCAATGTACGTATACCTGAATTTGTTCAAAAATGCGCAGAAGGCGAATTCGAGGAAGCTTATGGGATCATAACATCTACAAACTCCCTCCCGGCCGTGTGCGGCAGAGTCTGCCCTCAGGAGAGCCAGTGCGAGGGTAAATGTGTGCGCGGTATAAAAGGCGAGCCTGTTGCGATTGGACGCCTTGAGCGCTTTGTTGCGGACTTTCACAGAGAAAACACATCTCTGCAGGCGGCTACGCCCGAAAAAGCAGATAGCAACGGCCACAGGGTCGCGGTTGTCGGCTCCGGCCCCGCGGGCCTGACCTGCGCTGGAGATCTTGTGCGTCTTGGCTATGAGGTGACTATATTCGAAGCCTTTCACAAGGCGGGAGGCGTGCTGGTTTATGGCATACCGGAGTTTCGTCTGCCGAAGGCCATTGTGCAAAGTGAAATCGATAACCTAATCGGTCAGGGAGTGAAAATTGTCACGAACGCAGTTGTCGGCAGGGCTATGAGCGTTGACGAGCTGTTCGAAGAGGGTTTTGAGGCCGTGTTTATCGGTTCTGGCGCGGGGCTACCTCAGTTCCTGAGGATTCCGGGTGAGAACCTGCTCGGCGTGTATTCCGCAAACGAATATCTGACTAGAATAAACCTTATGAAGGCGTATCTGCCGGAGTATGACACACCGCTCATTAAGGCAAAGCGCGTCGCCGTCGTGGGCGGCGGAAACGTTGCAATGGATTCCGCGCGCTGTGCCAAGCGCATGGGAGCGGACGAGGTATACATTGTTTACCGCCGCAGCATGGACGAGCTTCCGGCCAGAAAGGAAGAAGTTCACCATGCGATGGAGGAGGGCATAGTTTTCAAGCTGCTTAATAACCCCATAAGCGTGCTCGGAGACGGTAACGGCCATGTTAAGGGCCTTGAATGCCTGAAAATGGAGTTGGGAGAGCCTGATGAGTCCGGCCGCCGCAGGCCGGTGGAGATAAAAGACTCGAACTTTGTTCTGGATGTGGACGCCGTTATTATAGCAATAGGAACAAGTCCAAACCCGCTGATAAAATCCACTACGAAGGGGCTTGAGACAAACAGAAAAGGCTGCATAGTCGCGGACGAGAGCGCCGCGACCTCAAGAGATGGAGTGTTTGCGGGGGGCGACGCCGTTACAGGGGCCGCGACCGTTATACTCGCGATGGGAGCGGGTAAGACCGCCGCGCAAAGCATAGATCGATACATCAAAAGCAAATAAGAATAGCGGGGCCGCGTAACAGCAGCCCCGCTTTAAACATAATATTGTCAGCGTTTGTTCTTCTTATATATCATCCAGAGACCTCGCATCAGGATCTCCTTGTTGGTTATCATACCCTGCCGCCTGCAGTAAGGGCTGATAGTGTCCGCCCAGTCGCCGCAGACTACGACCGAAACAGGCTCGCCGAGCTCTGATTCGACCCTGTCGAGCAGGCCGTCGATCATCGCTGCGGAGCCATGGGTGATTCCGCTCTGTATACAGGCGTTTGTGGCTTTACAGATGACCTGAGGCGTAGGGGTTATGCTTACATTCGACAGCATGGCGGCACCGCGCGCGAGTGCCTCCTGAGAAACCATTGGACCGGGGCTGATTATACCGCCAACATAATTTCCGGCCTTGTCAATTATGCCCATGGCAATCGCCGTGCCCATAACTACAATGACACAAGGCAGGGGATAGTCCGCGATTGCCGCAACCGCCGAGGCAACAAAATCTCCGCCAAGCTCGGTCGGGTCCTCAAGCCGGATGTTGAGACCTGTCTTGATGCCGGGGCCGACAATCAACGGAACACGGCCGGTTACAAGAGCAACCGCGTCCCTAATAATTGCGGTGAGGGGCGGGACAACCGAGGAGATAATTGCGCCTTCTACGCTTTTTAGATCAAAGCCGCGCTGACAAAACGCCAGTTCAATCAGAACCGCATATTCATCAGCGGTCTTACTCCTGTCCGAAGACAGGCGCAGCATAAAAAGAGCTCTGCCATCTTCCATAACGGCAAAAACGGCGCTGGTATTGTTTATATCGACAGTAAGTATCATAAAAACGCCTCATTATATAAATATCAATATATATTTATTACTCTATCAAAATTGATCGCTTATGTCAAATATATGAAAACGGCATAAATATGCCGCAATATCCGCCACACTTAAAAAAAGTCTTGCAAAGGCTTATTAATTATGGTATTATACACCTGTTAGTGAAGGAAATGTGAGTGTTGAGTGGGTTCTCCCACTCTTTTTGTTGAATAGAAAAAATTTGTAAGAAAATGGTATTTGATGCTGTATGAGTAAGATTATCGACCTTGTAACGGAGCTTGCCCTTCCTATTGTGAAGGAATCCGGCTGTGAGCTTTGGGACGTTGAGTATGTTTCCGAGGGCGGACAATGGTATCTCCGGGTCTATATAGATAAGGACGGCGGAGTTTCTATAAGCGACTGTGAAAACGTAAGCCGCGCACTTGATCCTATTCTCGACGAAAAGGACCCCATTCCGACAAACTATATTTTTGAGGTTTCCTCCGCGGGGTTGACAAGGCAGCTCAAGCTACCCGCGCATTTTCAAAAGTTTTTAGGTGAAACTGTTGAAGTGAAACTATATAAACCGCTTGAGGGCACAAAGCTCTATAAAGGCATTCTCCTGGCGCATGAAAAAGGCGGCGTGACGCTCGACTGCGGCGGAAAAACGATAAACTTTACAAAAGAACAGATTGCGGGCGTCCACATAAGCCTGCTTTGATTTCGAAAGGAATAGTATATGAACGCTGATTTTTTTGCGGCTCTTGACGATATTGAAAAGGAGAAGGGCATACCCAAGAGCTATATGTACGACAAGATCACGCAGGCTCTTCTGGCCGCTTATAAAAAGGACAATCCCGCCTGTGCGGATAATGTTGTCATCCATATGGACGATGAGAAGAAGCGCATAGACATGTATCTCCGTATGGAAGTCGTAGATGAGGTTGAAAACCCTGCTACACAGATGCTGCCAGAGGCGGCGCAAAGCTATTCGAAGCGCGCGAAGGTCGGCAGCTTTGTCGAAATTCCGATAGAAACGAAAAAGTTCGGGCGCATAGCGGCTCAGGCCGCAAAGCAGGTCATCATTCAGGGTATAAGAGAAGCAGAGCGCGGAATCATATTTGATGAATTCACCTCCAAGGAGCAGGAAATACTGACCGGAACGGTGTCGCGCGTAGAGCCTCGAACCGGCAGCATATCTATAAAAATCAACTCAAACTCCGAATACACCGAAGCTATGCTCTCGCCGAACGAGCAGATCAAGGGCGAAAGACTCGTCGAGGGTCAGATGGTCAAGGTTTATGTGGTCGAGGTCAGAAAATCCACAAGGGGTCCGCAGGTCCTTATATCCCGAACTCACCCCGGACTCGTCAAGCGCCTTTTTGAAATCGAGGTGCCGGAGATATTTGACGGCATTGTTGAGATCAAGAGTATTGCCAGAGAAGCGGGAAGCCGCACGAAGATCGCTGTCTGGTCCAACGACCCTGAAGTTGATCCAATCGGCGCCTGCGTTGGTCCCAAGGGCGGGCGTGTTGCCGGCATCGTTGCGGAACTGGGTGGAGAAAAGATAGATATCATTAAATACAGCGAGCAGCCTGAGGAATTTATTGCCGAGGCTCTGTCTCCTGCAGATACCGTCGAGGTTATGATGCTTGACGAAGGCAAGAGCTGCAGGGTAGTGGTGCCAGATTCCCAGCTTTCGCTTGCCATCGGCAAAGAGGGGCAGAACGTCCGGCTTGCCGCGAAGCTGACGGGATATAAGATCGATATAAAGCCGGAGTCCGAGGTAAACTGCTGACAGTTAAAAAACCTGAAAGGGGTGGCCGGAGTGCCTAAGAAAATACCTATGCGGCAGTGTACCGGCTGCCGTGAAATGAAACCAAAGCGCGAGTTGATCCGTGTGGTGAAATCGCCTGAAAACGTGATATCCCTTGACTTCAAAGGCAAAGCTCAGGGCAGAGGCGCTTACGTATGCAGAAGTCAGGAATGCCTGAAAAAAGCCATTAAGAGCAAGGCTCTCGAAAGATCTCTTGAAGTGTCGATTCCGGACGAGATATACTCTCAGCTCAGGGAGCAGATGGAGGCCGGGGATGAATAAAGCTCTGAATTATATAGGGCTTGCGAAGAAAGCGGGGTCGGTCGAGGCCGGAGAGACGAACTCGGGTGCGGCGATACGCGCCGGCAAGGGGAGAGTACTGCTGCTTGCCTCCGATGCCTCAGATAACGCGAGGAGCAGAGCCGAGAACTTTATATTCGGTACAAAGACGCCGCTTGTGTCATTGCCGTTTTCAAAGTCGGATCTTTCGCAGATTACCGGAGAAGCCGGCTGCTCTATGGTTGTAATCACGGATTACGGGTTTGCCGCCGCTTTTTTACAGGCGCTTGCGGAGGAAGAACCGGACTATAAGACCACAGCGGAGCTTCTGACACAGAAGAATATAAAAGCGCAGATGCGGAAGCGAGAGGCTTTGGCACACGAGAAGAACCTGAAAAGAGGCAAGGCGGCATCAGGCACCGCGACGGGCAAGAGGAGGAGAAACATATGAGTACACTTATTAAGTACAGAGTTCATGAGGTGGCCAAGGATTTCAAAATGAATTCCAAGGATATAGCTCAGATACTCACGGAGTATGCCACCGCACCCAAGAACCATATGCAGGTTCTTGAGGAGAACGAGCTGGATCTTATTTTTGAATATCTTACCCAGCATAATCAGGTCGAGGATCTTTCAGAGGTGTTTGCCGTTCCCGAACAGCCGAAGAGGCAGGAACCTGCCGCTGAGAAAGCTGTCCCAGCTCCTGCTGCGGAAAATGCAAATACGGCTGCGGTTCCAAAGCAGGAACAGGTCCATGAATTCAGACCAAACACCAATAAAAAGCCCATAGAAAACAAGCCTTACGTTCCTAAAGCTGCTCCGGAAAAGCGCATTATAGATACGCGCGGAGGAACGGTCAACATTGCAAAATACGACGACAGGCTTTCAAACCTTGTGCCTGAAAAGGCCGAAAACATGCAGGGCAAGCAGAAGTTTGCAAGCAAAAACAAAAATCACCAGGTTCCGAGCTCAAAGAGGAAGCAGGAGGAAAGGGAAAAGCTTCAAAGGCTTCAGTTTGAGATCGCCAAAAAAGCTCCTGTCAAGGTTTCAATACCCAACGAAATCAACGTTGGGGAACTTGCCGGGCGTATGAAAAAAACAGGAGCGGAGGTCGTCCGCCAGCTTATAAAACTTGGAACAATGGCATCCCTTTCCGACACGATAGATTACGAAACTGCGGCGCTTGTCGCCATGGAAATGGGCTGCAAGGTCGAAAAGGAAGTTGTTTATACCGTTGAGGAAAGACTTATCGACGACAGCGTGGACAAGGCGGAGGATCTGGTGTCCCGCGCTCCGGTCGTTGTCGTTATGGGCCACGTCGACCACGGCAAAACATCGCTTCTGGACCGTATCCGTGAATCAAATGTAGCCAGCGGCGAGGCCGGCGGAATTACGCAGCATATCGGAGCATACCGTATCGAAATAAACGGCAGCCCAATAACCTTTCTGGATACTCCTGGACACGAGGCATTTACCTCCATGCGCGCGCGCGGCGCGATGGTGACCGATATAGCAATCCTCGTGGTTGCGGCGGATGACGGTATTATGCCGCAGACTGTTGAATCCATAAATCACGCTAAGGCCGCGGGCATTCCGATAATCGTGGCGATTAACAAGATGGATAAGCCAACGGCAAACCCCGACAGAATAAAGCAGGAGCTGACGCAGTACGAGCTGGTAAGCGAGGAATGGGGCGGAGATACGATCATAGTTCCGATTTCCGCAAAGACCGGTATGGGTATTGACACTCTGCTCGAAATGGTCGCACTTACGGCTGAAATGCGCGAGCTGAAGGCAAATCCGAACCGTTCCGCGAAGGGCACGGTAATTGAAGCCCGTCTTGATAAGGGGCGCGGCCCGATCATGACGGTTCTTGTTCAGAATGGAACGCTGAAGCTGGGAGATATAATAATAGCAGGAACCGCCGTAGGGCACGCCAGAGTGATGACGAGCGATAAGGGCGAACGTATAACCGAAGCAGGGCCATCTGTTCCGGTAGAAATTGCAGGACTCTCGGAAGTACCGCAGGCGGGAGACATTTTCAACGCCGTCGACGACGAGAGAATGGCAAGGGAGCTTGCCGAACAGAGAAGGCAGCAGTCGAAGGACGCCAGTATAGGCGCACCCAAAAAGGTGTCGCTAGAGGATCTGTTCGCGCAGATACAGCAGGGCGAAATCAAGGACTTCAACATAATTGTCAAGGCGGACGTTCAGGGCAGCGCCGAAGCCGTCAAGACTTCGCTGGAAAAGCTCTCGAACGACGAAGTGCGCGTTCGCGTCATCCACTCAGGTGTCGGCGCCATCAGCGAATCGGATGTTTATCTTGCGGCTTCCAGTGGAGCCCTTATCGTTGCGTTTAACGTACGCCCGGACAATTCGGCGCGCGAGTATGCTGCCAGAGCAAACGTGGAGATCAGGATGTACCGCGTCATTTACGACTGCATAAACGAGATCGAAGCGGCAATGAAGGGCATGCTTGCTCCCAAGTTTAAAGAGGTTGTCACGGGCCACGCCGAGGTTCGTCAGGTCATTAAGATTTCGAAGATCGGAACGGTTTGCGGAAGCTATGTGACGGATGGAAAGATTGTTAGAAACAGCAGCGTCCGTGTAATCAGGGACAGCGTGGTGGTATTTGAGGGAGAGCTTTCATCCCTGCGCCGTTTCAAGGACGACGTAAAAGAGGTTGCTATGAACTACGAATGCGGCATAAGTATAGAAAAGTTCAATGATGTAAAGGAAGGCGACATTATTGAAGGCTTTATAATGGAACGCATAGTCTGATTATTATCTGATGCTAATTACCGGAAAATGAGGTGAAGCTATGGCTGGCTACAGGCTGGACAGGACGAACGACGATATTCAGCTCGTTTTGAGCGAGCTTTTGCGCTCTATCAAGGACCCCCGCGTGAATCAGGGCATGATAAGCGTCACTCGGACGGAAACGACCGGCGATCTGCGCTACTGCAGAGTTTTCCTCAGCGTTTTCGGGCTTGAGAATGAAAAAGAATTCAAAAAAGGACTTAAATCCGCCTCGGGATGGCTGAGGCGGGAGCTTTCGCAGAAGCTGAGTCTGAGGTATACTCCGGAGCTGATATTCGAACTTGACAATTCCATCGAGCACGGCGCCCACATTAATGAGATCATTAGTAAACCGGGTTTTCTGTCCGGCTCTCCGGAGGAACACAACGATGACAATACCTGAAACAGCCGGTATTCTCCGGTCCGAGGATTATTTCCTGATAGTTACGCACATAAGGCCGGACGGAGATACGATCGGCAGCGCATCAGCGCTCTGTTATGCTCTGCGGAAAACCGGCAAGACGGCCTTTCTTTATAGAAACCCTCAGTTTGAAGACAGCTACCCTTGGGCCGCCGAGCCGTTTCTCGCCCCTGAGGGGTTTGTGCCTAAGTATACCGTCTGCGTCGATATGGCTGATAAAAGCCTCTATCCCGAAGGCTTCAGGGGCGGTGCCGATCTTTGCATAGACCATCATCCGTCAAACTCTCATTTTGCCAAGGATACGCTGCTTTGGCCAGATAAGGCATCCTGCGGTGAGGTAGTCATGGAGCTTGTTAAAGAGCTCTGCGGACTTGATAAAGAGATTTCGGAGCTCCTGTATATTGCGGTATCAACCGATACGGGCTGCTTTGTTTACGGAAACACGACTGGCGAGACGCTTAAAGCCGCTTCCGAGCTCTGCTTTGCGGGAGCGGATAACGCGCGCCTGAATAAAATACTGTTTCGCACAAGCTCAAAAGCCCGGCTCGCGCTCGAGGCTCTGATTTTATCCTCATTTCGCTATTATCACGATGGAAAAACGGTGATTGCGGTTGTAACCAAAGAGATGCTGGAGAAAGCGGGAGCGAAGGAGAAGGACTGTCAGGATATCGCCTCTCTGCCGGGCAGAGTCGAGGGCGCTTTTTCAAGCGTTACGATTAAGGAAATCGACGTTAGCCGCTGCAAGGTTTCCCTTCGCACGAACGGCGTCGTCGATGCGAACAGGGTCTGCGCGGTGTTCGGCGGCGGAGGCCATAAAATGGCTTCGGGCTGCACTATGAACATGAATTCTTTTGAAGCCGCCGAGGTTCTGGCGAATATAATCGGCGGGGAGTATAAATGAACGGCATCTTACTAGTGGATAAGCCCGAAGGATTTACCAGCCACGACGCAGTCGCAAAGCTCCGCGGGATCCTCCGCGAGCGGAGGATAGGACATTCCGGAACGCTCGACCCGATGGCGACCGGCCTTCTTGTCATCTTTATCGGCAGGGCAACAAGAGCTGTGGAGTTTGCGGAAAGCCATGAAAAGGAATATATCGCCGCGATACGTTCAGGGATAGTCACAGACACGTTGGATATTACCGGTAACGTGATGGAAAGATCGGGAAAGGTTTTTTCAAGGGAAGAGCTGCTTGCTGTCCTTCCTGAGTTTAAGGGAGACCTCATGCAGAAACCCCCGATGTATTCCGCCGTCAAAGTCGGAGGAAAGAAACTCTATGAGCTTGCCAGAAAGGGCGTTGAGGTCGAAAGAGCGCCAAGGCCGGTCACAATAAAGGCGCTTGAGCTTGTCGGAGAGAAGGACGGGGATTACATTCTCCGCATAGTCTGCTCCAAAGGCACATATATCCGCACTTTGGCGAGTGATATCGGCAGGCGCCTCGGTACCGGTGCTGTGCTGTCGGAGCTGCGCAGGACGTCGGCAGGGGTGTATTCGGTGCGGGACGCGTATACGCTTGATGAGATCAGCGGGCTTGCCGGTAGCGCCGGGTTTGAGGCTATAATCAGACCGGTCGATTCAATTTTCAGTGAATATCCCGCCTTTTCTTTAACGGAACAGCAGCTGCGCCGCTGCCTTAACGGGAACAGCTTTGAAGCACGGCTTATGGACGGTAGATATCGTGTTTACGACGAAAACGGAAATTTTTTGATGCTTGGGAATGTCGAAAACGGCATAATGAGCACGATAAAAAGCTTTTTTGAGGTATGAACCATCCCAAAAAGGAAAAAAGCCTTAACTATTGGTCAAACGCCGGAAGCTCAGTGCTTGCCGGCGTTCGGAGGTAATAATGTCAGCAAACCCTGAAGATAAGGCAGTAATTGCCCTCGGATTTTTTGATGGAGTCCACAGAGGGCACGCGCAGCTCATCGAAATGGCAAAAAAACGCGCGCTGGAGCTTAAAGCCGTTCCGGCAGTTCTTTCTTTTGATGCGAGTCCTGAATCCATCATCACGGGACACAGTGTTCCGCTGATTGGCAGTGTAAGAACACGCACAGATATCATTAGGCGTATTTTTGATGTGCGGAACGTGATTATTTGTCACTTTGACAAGAAAACTATGGAAATGCCATGGAGGGACTTTATTGACTCGCTCATTACGGAGTATTCCGCGGTACATCTGGTTATTGGACACGACTTTCACTGCGGCTATAAAGGGGAGGGGAATCCTCAAAGGATATCCGCTTACTGCGCCGAGATTGGCATCGGCTGCGATGTTGTACCTAAATTCACGCTTGACGGAATAACAGTCAGCTCAACCTTTATACGTGAGCTTATATCAAACGGCGAAATTGAGAGAGCGAACTTCTTTTTGGGACATCCTTATGTTTTCGCCGGTACGGTCAGAGACGGACGCAAGGTCGGCCGTAAGCTCGGAACCCCGACGATTAACCTGGAAGGCGACGATAAAAGTTTGGTTCTGCCTGCGAGAGGCGTCTACGCGACAAAGGTTTTTTTCGGGAACGAGGCTAAGCACGCGGTTACAAATGTCGGTGTCCGGCCGACCTTCGGCGAAAACGGCGGGGTTTCTATCGAGACATATATTCTTGACTTCAACGGTGACCTATACGGCGAATATGTTCGTATTGGGTTTTACAGGTTTCTGAGAGCGGAAAGAAGATTTGAAAGTCCAGAGGAACTCAGCACACAGATAACGAGAGATATTGAGGAAACAAAAGCGGCCTTCTCTGAAAACAAGAGTATGCTTCCGGAAATTATGTAAACCGCGTTTAGTTTAAAACACCACTCCGACATATGTCGGAGTGGTGTTTTTGATGGGTGGTATTTTGCGACGATCTTTTTAAGCCGCGAGTAGCGCGGAAGGGAATTTTCGACTACGCGCTCAGGCGTACCCTGAATGAGTGGCAAGGCATAGTCTATGAAATCCTTGGTTACGTTGCTGCCGTCCTTTGTAATCCATTCGAGAGGTACTTTCTTTTCAAGGTTTGCAACGCTCTCCAGGGGCAGAAGCCTAGTCTTGCACACGTATTGACCATTGACATTTTCACGCTCGAACGCGACCATTTTGCCGCTTTCACCGTTAACAGCCGCCTCAACTGCGGTTTTACCGGCAAGAACAGCCTCGTCAACGTCGACCTTGGAGGCAAGGTGAGCACCGCAGCGCTGGAGCAGGCTGAGTTCAATTCCGCGAACCTTCGCACCGGTTCTGCGTTTTAGTTCATCGGCCAGCTGAACGGCGAGCCCGCCAAGCTGGGAATGACCAAACGCATCCTTTGCCTGAGCGGTCGCCGAGCCGTATTCGGAAATAAATTTTCCCTGCGCGTCATGGATGCCCTCTGAGACCGCCACAAGAACCTTGCCGTTCTTTTTATAAATCTCCGCAACGTCGGTACAGAATTTCTCATAATCGAAATCTACCTCGGGAAGATAGATCAGATCGGGGCCGGAGCCGCAGTAGGTGGCAAGTGCGGCGCTGCCGGCGAGCCAGCCCGCATGCCGTCCCATAATTTCGACAACGGTGATCATTCCGGTGTCGTAAACTCTTGCGTCCTTGGAAACCTCCATGCAGGAGGTCGCGATATATTTGGCGGCGCTGCCGAAGCCGGGGCAGTGATCCGTTCCGTAAAGGTCGTTATCGATCGTCTTTGGAACGCCCATAACGCGGCATTCGTAACCTGCACCTTTCATATAGCGGCTGATTTTCTCGCAGGTATCCATCGAATCGTTGCCGCCGTTATAGAAGAAATAGCGCACGTTGTATTTTTTGAATATTTCAAGTATGCGCTTATAGTCCTTGTCGTCCTTTTCAGGATCGGCAATTTTATATCTTACGGAGCCAAGCTCGGAAGAGGGAGTATTCTTCAGAAGTTCAAGCTCGTACGGGTCTTCCTCGTCCATAATATATAGCTTGTCTTCAAGAACGCCCCTGATTCCGTGCGCGGCGCCGTAAACCTTTGTGATGCAATCCGTGTCAAGCGCCGTGCGGATTACGCCGTACGCGCTGGCGTTGATAACGGCTGTAGGCCCGCCGGACTGACCTATTATGCAGGCGCCTCTAAGTTCCTTTTGCATGAATTAACCTCCTTATAATTGTCGAAATAAAAATATTTCGTACGAAATGTTTCAAACATGTTGATGATAACACAAATTTGGAGTAAAATACAGACATAGGTTTATTTTGTTAAAATTTTTTATAATATGCAAGGAGTTGAGTTTATGCCAATCGTAACATCAAAGGAAATGTTCAAAAAAGCGTACGAGGGTCATTATGCCATAGGTGCATTTAACGTTAACAATATGGAGATCATCCAGGGAATCACCGAGGCTGCCGCCGAGGTTCGTTCCCCACTC
Organism: Oscillospiraceae bacterium; assembly: GCA_034927185.1. Classification (GTDB taxonomy): domain Bacteria; phylum Bacillota; class Clostridia; order Oscillospirales; family Oscillospiraceae; genus UBA2658. The sequence goes on from JAYFQM010000114.1 coordinate 13,252, forward strand.
ATACTGCAGGTATCCGCAGGCGCGAGGAAATACGCAAAGCACGTTTATCTTATGAAGCTCGTAGAGGCGGCTGTCGAGGACACGGACCTTCCGATTTGCCTTCACCTTGACCATGGGGACAGCTTTGAGCTTTGTAAGTCCTGCATAGACGGCGGTTTTACCTCAGTTATGATAGACGGCTCGCATCTAAGCTTTGCGGACAACATAGAGCTTACCAAAAAAGTCGTGGGATACGCGCACGACAGGGGAGTGACCGTCGAAGCCGAGCTTGGAAGGCTTGCCGGCATTGAGGACGCTATCAACGTTAAGGCGGAGGACAGCTCCTATACTCAGCCCGACGAGGTCGAAGAGTTCGTCACGCGCACAGGCTGCGATTCTCTGGCAATTGCAATTGGAACAAGCCACGGCGCTTTTAAATTCAAGCCCGGCACCAAGCCCCAGCTTCGTTTTGATATCCTCTCCGAGGTTGAAAAGAGACTGCCCGGTTTCCCGATAGTCCTGCATGGTGCCTCGTCCGTTATCCCGAAGTATGTCGATATAATCAATGCAAACGGCGGACAGCTCAAGGACGCTATCGGAATTCCTGAGGATATGCTCCGCGAGGCCGCAAGGATGGCCGTATGCAAAATCAATATCGATTCCGATCTGAGGCTTGCGATGACGGCGGGCATCCGCGAAACAATGGCGAAAAACCCGGACGCATTTGACCCCAGAAAGTACCTTGCCCCCGCAAGAGACTATATCCGCGAGCTTGTTAAGGACAAGATTGTAAACGTTCTCGGGAGCGATGGGAAAGCCTGATTACGAAAGGCACACGATAAAGAAATACGATCAGGAGGCTGGCGATGAAACCAAGCACTGCAGAGCGAATTTACCCCTCCTTGGGAGAAAATTACTCAAAGCCCGGCATATTGCTGATACTTCGGTTGATCCTGTCATCGGCGCTGCTAGCGGCGTTCCGCTTTTCAAATCTCGCGGAGAATGTGCGCTTCATCATGCTTATCGCAGCGGCTCTTATCAGCGGCTGCGACATCG
>JAYFQM010000059.1:0-20595 GCA_034927185.1 Oscillospiraceae bacterium
AAGCGCCGGTCTGCCTTTGAATGAATACGTCGATTTCGCAAAAGCCATGCAAGAGAATACGGGCGTGACCACTTATGTGAAGCTGACAGTTACTTACTCGGTAAACGCAGCCGCTGTAATCGATGGAAAGCCGATCAGTGAATCGTCCGTGTCCACACTGATTATCCCGATTACGGGAGACGTAATGGTCATGGACGGCACGCCTGTCAACGAGCAGTCAAAAACTGTTGAATCGGAGGTTCCAAAGGAATTGCTTCCGAAAAAGCAGTCACTCATAGGCAGTGTCATTCTTCTCGTACTACTCTCTTGTGCGTTATTGTTTATGCTCATGTTTACAAAGGGAGTCAAGAGCGATCCGATAGAACGCGAGCTGGAGAACATATTTAAAAAATTCGGCGGCAGGATTGTCGAGCTGCATAAGAACAATTCTATACCGGACGGCCAGACGGTCCGCGTCAAAGCATTCAGAGACTTGCTTATGATTGCCGATGAAATGAAAAGGCCGATATTGAAAAATTACAGCGAGGATTACTTAAATACCGAGTTCTATGTAGTTGACGATAACAAAATCTTTCTCTTTAATACCGGGTTTTATAATGAGCCTACCGATAATAAGACCGAAAAAGAATCGTCAGATACAGAGCTGACATTAACTGATTGAAACTATGACAGCACGTTCACAGCTTTGTAAACGTGCTGTCGTCTTTCTTTGATATCAAGACTTTCCCTTGAAAAAGAAAAATATAAAAACACTGCTCTAAATATAATTATTACAGACGCAATCAGAACATCCGCCGCAAGGCGAAGCTCTGGCATACCTTGCCGGGCGCCTGCGTTTCAGGGGTATGCCACTGTCAGGAAAATCCGGCGTTCGCCAGTAAAGCTACGTATAAACAAATAATAATCCGAGCTTCAAAAAATCCAAAAACAGTAATTTCTCAAAGGGCGGTGACTATTATAGAAAACAGTTTTCGGACCTTTAACGAATATATGAAAAAAGATGACCACGAACTTACGGCATCCATGGAAGACTATCTTGAGATGATCTACAGATTATCCGCAAACACGGGCTTTGTAAGAATACATGAATTATCGGACGCTCTGAGCGTTCAGCCCCCCTCGGCCACCAAGATGGTCCAAAAGCTGAATGAATCGGGCCTGTTGAAATATGAAAAGTACGGATACATAATGCTCAGCGATAAGGGCAGGTACATCGGAGCAGCTTTGCTTAAGCGTCATAATATAATTGAGGCGCTGCTCAAAATCCTCGGCGTATCCAAGAATACGATTCTTGACGAAACCGAAAAGGTTGAGCACACACTTTGTGAGGAAACCCTTGTTTGCGTTGAAAAATTCATAGAGTTTATTAAAAACAACCCAGATGTTGCCATAAGATACGACGAATTCAGGGAAAACGAAACCTCTCGACCTGCAACTGCAGAATCCGGAACTGAGACGCACTGACTGCATACCTGTTGCATAATAAAGTGCGGGAATATTAGCTAAAAAAAGCGTTTAAGACAGGATTCGCTTCATATTGCCTCCCGTCAGTTTAACAACTCGACAAAAACGCTCATACAATGTGTTAGCGTGAACCGATTTCAGCAAAGTAAAGGAGATTTTCACATGGATGAAAACGCGATGGAAGGCAGATGCATACCGCAGGAAACGGTAATAGAAAATGTGAGACTGGCTCGGGCATATGTGCCTTTTCAAATAATGTGCGCAACTTTTACTCCCTCATCCGCGCTTGCCAAAGGCACGATCTTCCCTCCCTTATGGGATAACTACGGTAAAAACATGAGAGAGGAGAGGGTATTTGACGATGAGTAGAGATGAGATGCTAAGAAGGATCAGCGAGCTGGATTTCTTTATAATTGATATACACCTGTACCTGAACACTCATCCGGACGATGATGAGGCTATAGCGCTCTACAACAACTGCGTTATGCAGGTCAGGCAGCTCAGGGACGAATACAACGCGCAGTTCGGGATGCTGCTCGCGAACAACTGCACAAGCAAAATGCCGTGGCAGTGGATCGATAATCCTTGGCCGTGGCAGAAGAGCTTTAATTTTGAACTGACGGAGGAGAACGGCTGATGTGGATGTATGATAAAAAACTCGAATATCCGATAAAAATCAAAAACACGAACCCGAGGCTGGCCAAACTTATTATAACGCAATACGGAGGACCGGACGGTGAGCTCGGGGCGGCGCTCAGATACCTCAGCCAACGTTTTTCAATGATAACGCCGCAGGCAAAGGCAACCCTGAACGACATTGGAACCGAGGAGCTTGCCCATCTTGAAATGATTGGGACCATTGTAAGGCAACTGACCAAGGGGATAAGCACACAGGAAATTGAGGACAGCGGCTACGCCCCCTTCTATGTCGACCATGACACCGCAGTCTATCCCGTAAGCGCCGCCGGTGTGCCGTTCGACGCTTCATATGTCCAGTCAAAGGGTGACCCAATTACGGATTTGTACGAGGATATGGCGGCCGAGCAGAAAGCCCGCTCCACATATGAATATCTCATCAGAATGACTGACGACCCCGATGTGCTCGGGCCGCTGAAATTCCTGCGCGAAAGAGAGATTGTTCACTTTCAGCGGTTCGGTGAGGCGCTCAGAATAGTTCAGGACTATCTTGATGAGGAGAGATATTTCCCCGTAAAAGGATGAAAAAGGAACAATAAAACATTAAAAACAGGCCATGGCCTGTTTTTTGTTAAGAGGGATAACCGATGAATAATTACGACTTTTCAAACGAAGGACTTACGCCAAGTGAAACGGACGGTGTTTACAAAGGCCGTACGTTCCAGGATATCGGCGGCGGCATTAGCGGAAAAAGCGTTGTGTTTCAGCGCAATGGCGGCTATCCGGGTAAAAACATGGACGACGATTTGTGGCCTTACAGCCTGACAGACTATCTTAAGAGTTTCATCGGCAGTGTCGTTACGGTGGAATACGTCTCGCCGAGCGGCGGCTGCACAAAAAAGAAAGGCAGGCTGAGGGTTGCGGGAACAAATTTCATCGGTATTCAATCATGCCGGAGTAACAGCCTTTCTCTGCTTGAAACCGGAACAATAAAAAGTATTGATATACTTGATTGTGAGCGCAGGCAGCGCTAGAAAAGCCGTGTAGTTTTCTGTTTGCAAACACGAAGTCATCACAGCAATTCATAAGCTCAGAGTGGCCATCGGAGCCTTGACAAAACAGGCGGTTTCTGCTAATATGAAGCATACTACAAATAATGAGGCTGACTAATGAAACACAATAACACGGGCTTTTACATCAAACGAATTTCCGACTATATAGAATCCGACGCAAACAGAGCGCTGGAGCAATACGGTATTACCTGTTCTCAGGCCCGCGTGCTCTCGTTTTTGCTTAAATCACAGGACAGGGTAATAATTCAGAAGGATATCGAAAAATATCTTGAAATCAGGCATCCTACGGTAATTGGGATACTGCAGCGTATGGAATCCAAAGGTCTCATCGTGAGCGAGATTGACCCACAGGACAAACGACAGAGAATTATCAAGCTGACAGGCTCTGCTTTTGAGCTTGAGAAGAGAATCACGGATCATGTTGAGGACGCAGAACAGCGCATGGCTGAGGGTATGACAAAAGAGGAGCTTGATACTTTCAAACAGCTTTTGTATAAGGTCTATAAAAATATTAGCAATCAGAAAAAGGATTAAGGGCATCAGCTCTTTTCTTTTGGATATATATGTAGTTCGCTACTTATTTCTTGGTTTTGGGATAAGTTCATGTCATGGTACACTATTCTTCCCCATTCTCACAGGTCAGGGGCCTGCCACCTTTTTGAATAATGAATGACTGCACTTTCTAACAAACATCTTGGAAAGTGGCACGCCATTTATTGTTAATATTATCACAACCAGAGGAGAATTCTTATGACAAACACTATGCTGGAGTACGGCCTGACAGATGACCAGAAGGAAATCCAGCGGCTCGCACGTGATTTTGCTCGCAGGGAGCTGACATGGGATAAGCTGAAGAAATTCGATGATACCGGCGAATTCCCGATGGAGCTCTATAAAAAGGTTGCCGCTATGGGAATGACCACTCTAATTATTCCCGAAGAGTACGGCGGAGCGGGCATGAATCAGCTTACATGCGCAATCGCAATGGAGGAGCTTGCCTACGGCGACGCGGGCTTCTCACTTTCGGTCGGGGCGAACAGCCTTGCAGTGGATCCGATCCTTATGTTCGGCACGGAAGAACAGAAAGCCTATTGCTCCAAGTTTTACGTTGACGGCGGAATCGGAGCTTTCTGCCTAACCGAAGCCGACGCCGGGTCAGATGCCGGAGCGTGCCGTGCGAGCGCCGTGAGGGACGGCAACGAATATGTCCTAAACGGTACAAAGGCTTTTATTACCAACGGCAGCATTGCTGATATATACACTGTATTCGCCCTCACCGATCCTTCGGCCGGAGCGCGCGGTCTCTCCTGCTTTATCGTTGAGCGCAGCCGTCCCGGCGTATCCGTCGGAAAGGACGAGGACAAGATGGGCATCCGCCTTTCCAACACATCTGAGGTTATTTTTGAAAACGTCAGAATTCCCGCGTCGAATCTGGTCGGCAAAGAGGGAATGGGCTTCAAAATCGCCATGACCACCCTGGACATTACACGGCCTGCTGGCATCGGCGCGGGAGTCAGCGGGCTCTGCCGCTCTGCAATTGACAAATGCATCGAATACTCCAAAATACGCACTACCTTCGGCCAGCCCATCATCACCAATCAGGCAATACAGTTCATGATCGCCGACATGGAAATTCAGGCCCAGGCCGCACGCACTTTCTCCTACAGAGTCGCCGACATGATTGACCACGGCATACTCGACCCCATCGCCGGAGCGGCGGCAAAGGCCTTCGCCGCGGACGTGGCCGTCAGGGTCGCTACAGATGCCGTACAGATTTTCGGTGGGAATGGCTACAGCCGAGAATATCCGATCGAAAGTCTCTACCGCAACGCAAAAATATTCCAGATATTCGAGGGTACAAACCAAATCCAGCGCTTGGCGATCATAAAGGGCCTTATCAAAAACTCTATGATGTGATCGCCCGAAACCTGAGCGCCCACAGATTATTAGCGTATAAAAAAGGGAGACTTCGCTGAGAAGTCTCCCCTTCTATATAAAAGCGGGTTTTTCATCGGTATGCGCACATGGTCATCTTGGGAGAAGGAGGAGACACACACAAATGATTTCAGGCTTTTATAACAATTGAATACGTCGATTACTTATTGACCACTGTATCGAAATACTGGCCGAGAGCGCCGGTGATCTCGTCGTGGGTCTTGTAGCGCCCGTCGATGCCATCGACATCCAGATAAAGAGTGGGAATTCCGAACCTCTCCTGTATCATGTCTGTGATTATCTTAGCGGAGGCCCAGGTGTGTTTGCAGCCGATATGTCCAAGGAAAATGGAAACGTCGGGATCGTAATCCTTGAATATCTTATCAACAAGATAGATGTAGTTTTCGGTTGGACCGGCAGCGCCGTGTATCATCGGGCTGTTCTGCATCTTTCTGGATATCGTCAGCATGCAGTCGTGCCTGTCGTCCATATGCTCGTAAAGCTCGCCGTGCTGGTAGCCGAAAGCGTCCATGACGGTAACGGCTCCGTATTCTCTCTCCATCCAGTCCATAGCACCCGAGAAGGACCAAAGCATGTTTTGGAGCAGGGCGACGCGGTGCTTCTCACCGTCTGGGCAGGGGCCCATACCCAGCTCGGACATCATTTCTCCGGTTTCCAGCTCTTTTTCGAGCAGATTCGCCATTTCAGGGTAGCAGGACATGGCGTTTGTGGTTCCATTCATAACCAGCATACGTCCGGGCAGCGGGCAGGGCTTCCTTTTCCGCAGATCCGCGCATTTGCCCTGCAGTTCGTAGGTTCTGTTCGCGTTCGTCATGGTTTCCTTCATTCTATCCCAGTCGAACTTCGTACCGGTGAATTCCTCCATCCAGGTGACGAACTGCTCGGTCTGATCCGCAAGATACTCTAGGCCGCGCTCGTCTCTGCGGAAAGGCTGGTCAAACGAGAAAGCGGGCACGTTGAAGATTCTCTCCATGTTTGGATATACGACGCGTGAGGAGTCGCAGGGTACTGATGAATATACGAAAGCGTCGGGCGTGACTCCGTATTGCTCTTCAATCGCCGTTCCGAGATAGGTCTTGCAGAGTCCGCAGGTCGTAGCCGGAACATATCTTTCCGCCGAATCGATGAATTTTCCTGTCAGAACCGGGTTAGGAGAAAGGCGTATAGGAACTGTGTCAAGGTAAACGGGAACGCAGTCGAATGCGACAATAATATCGACGGGAACGGGACCGCCAAAGAAAACGAGCTGTTTGCAGTGGTTGGGGGCGTCACGCACCTGATGCCACATGTCGTACTGTATCTGAAGGGTCCAAAGGAGGTCGGGGTTCTTTTCCTTCATGCGTTCCATCTGCCCCTCGATTTTCTCACAGCAGAAATCGAAAACGGACAGTTCGCCGGCCATTACGGCGTCTTCAAGTCTTGTGTCTTTTGCCATTTTTTTGTCCCCCTTTTCTTATTTCTCAATCATTTCGATGAATGCTTCGGCACGGATAGCAAGCTGTCCTGCATTGGCAAGGTGCTCCTCGCGCTCAACTATGAGCATCGGGACACCGATCGCCTTGAGGTCAGGCTCAAGATACATGCTTTCGCCGCCCCAGCACTCGCAGTACTGCATTTTTTCATATATGACGCCCTCGATTCCGTACTCTTTGCAGGTATCGACTATTTCCTTTTGAAGCGCCCTGCGGTTATCGAGCATACGCGGACAGACAATACGGTTCAGATAGTAATCGGCGATAGAGCCCAGAAGATCCTTATCGTCGACCTTCATAACGTGGTTGAAGGGCTTGCTGCCGCAGCAGAGGTCGTCCGCTACGATCAGTCCTCCCTTATCCTCAATAACCTTGAGATAGCCGGGGTTGTCCAGGGCGGAGCCGATAACCATTATGCGCGCGCGCTTATCGGTGATGGGAGCGCGGTTCTTTGCATCCGCGAGAAATGCTTTAAGAAGCTCTATGTATTCATCAACGGTACAGTTTGTAGAAGCAAGCATGATGCTCAGTGCATCTTCGCCGCTGATAACGGGGTTTTTAACGTTGCGGAGCGCGTTGACCTGCTGAATGAGGGTGCGGACCTCGTTCTCCTTCTCGATGGCGAGCTTTAGCTTTTCATCAGTAAGTTTGTTTCCGCTGAATTTTTCGAGTGCCGCAATAAGATCCTTCAGCTCACGCACGAAGAAAGCCTGCTCCAGTTCTCCGGTCTTTCGGGGAGCGCCGATCTGATAAAAGAACTTTCCTTCATTTGCCTTTTTGCTGACATGCTCCGCATTATCATAGGCTCTGGCGGCCATCATGCAGCCGTCGGATGTTACAACTCCGTCAAGGCCGTATGTGCCGTCAAGCAGATACTGCAGCATTCCTCTTGCATAGCTGCAGCTGAATGTGGACATCCATGCGTCGCCGTCGGGGCTCTCCGTGCATCCCGTTGCCCTGAGCCTTACAGGCATGATGTCAAGCGCGTACAGTATCTCCACGGGTACATGGCAGCAGATAAGTCCAAGCGCTTTCTTTCCCTGCGCCTTCCATGCCTTGACTGATTCGCTTGATATTTCTGAATTAAATAGTTTCTGGTAGTCCATTGTCTCTCCTCCTTTTTATTTCTGGGGCGGTAATCTGAATCTCGTTAAGGCCGGCCGCTTTGCTTTTCCCCGCTTGCTCCTTAACAGTCGAAACTGCTTATCGAGACTCATTGACCATAAGCAGACTAGTGTAGCGTGCTACACAATGAATTATATTCTACAGTTTTACTGAGAAAATTTCAATTAGTCAAAATAGCAAAAATGTAGTCTACTACATTGTTCATTTTACAGTATTGCAATATATCCCAAAAAGATATAAAACTATTCTATAGCATGCTACTCAAAGTTCCGGTACGCAAGCCTCGTATTTGCAGGCCGAGTATCCGGCATGCGGACAACATCGACATCGAAGGAGAAAGAACAATGGCAGAGAAAAATCTCGCTGTAGACTGGAGACAATACTACAAGGACCACCTGGTAGACATGCACACAGCTTCCCTGGCAATCAAACCGGGCGACTGCGTATGGCTCGGGCAGGCCTCCTCAACGCCCTATGCGCTTTTAAACGAGATGTATACACACATGGAGGATTATCACGACGTTATACTTTACTATAACGTCATGAACCAACCCGTCGATATGCTTTTTGACCCCGAGGTAAAAAAGCACTTCCGTCTTATCAGCGCATATAACCTCCCGCTGGAGAGAATGACAATCGGCATGAATATTGGCGAGTGCGGCGGTACCTGCTACGATCTTCTTCAGGAATCACCCTATGTATACGGCTGCGATTTCACCGCTATGTGCATGTGCCCTCCTGATGAGGAAGGCTACTGCAACCTGGGTGTTTATGGAATCAGCACCAGCGCGGTGCTTCAGAACGACCCGAGAATTAAAAGACGCATCGGCGTTATCGACAGGAACCAGTATCCGATGCCCGGCGATCCCGATATTACACGCATCCATGTCTCGGAGCTCGACTGGATCGTGGAATGCGATCAGGATACCGTTGCGATTCCCGCTCAACCTCCCACGCAGGTCGACAAGGACATCGCTTCCTACATACTTCCCTATATCCATCCGGGTGACAAGGTTCAGATCGGCTTCGGCGGACTCGGCGAAGAGATACTATCCCACCTCAAGAGCATCGGCCAGCTCGAAGTGTATTCTGAGGTTGCGTGCGACAACATGGCCCAGCTCTGCGAGGATGGGGTTCTGACAAAGATTGTCTGCTCCAGCCCAGGAGCCTGCTCGGAAAGGTTCTTCAAGTTCGCAAGCGAAGACCCCAGAGTTACCTTCCGTTCACAGCCTGATATGGTTGATCCCCTCGGCGTTATTCCCCAGGAAAACCTCGTCGCGATAAACGCCACGTTTATGTGTGACCTTATCGGCCAATGCTGCTCCGAAGCTCAGGGTCTCACCCCCTACAGCGGCCCCGGCGGTTCCTTCGCATATATTTATGGCGCGCTGCGCTGCAAGAATGGCCGCAGCTTCATCTGCCTGCGCTCCACCTACAAGGATCATGACGGAGTCCGTCACTCCAACATCGTTCCCTGGCTGCCCGAAGGCTGCATAGTTACCACTCCTAAGGTTTATGTAATGTACCTTGTCACCGAATACGGCATTGCCGACGTATTCTGCAAGACCCTGAAGGACAGGATTAAAGCCATTATTAAAATTGCTCATCCCGACTTCAGGAAGGAGTTAATGGATAAGATCGTAACGACTCCGCTTATCAAAGATGACGATTTTGAAGGCTACGACGCATTCAACTGATAACAAAGTACAAAATGTCTCGTTTTTTTACACGATTCGGGAAGCAATTTTATGTAGCATATTACATTATTGACATCTCCCGCCGCATATTATAGAATACAGACTAGAGCAAGGCTCTTAACATTTGCCGGCAGAACCGGCTGTCACAAAACCGCGATAACCGCAAAAGGTGATCCTGGCGGCGTCCGCTTGCGGGAACAAGACGGCATTGCGACAAAATAATTTTGGAGGTTACTACTATGGCATATACAATGGATACAACAATGGGCGATATCCTTTCCAACCCCGAAGCAGTTAAGGTTCTCGACGAGCTTATGCCCGGCGCTTCCACCAACCCCATGATGAAGATGGCTAAGGGCTTCTCCCTTGGCAAGATCGCAAAGACTCCGGCAGCCAAGGTTTCCGCAGACCAGGTTCAGCAGCTGATCGACGCTCTGAACGCAAAGCTCGGCTGAGCGGCAATACATAGTTGCATTACATGCCGGCAAATCTCACCGTCAGGAGATATGCGGGCAGCTATTTGAAAACTGATCGGCGTTTTCAAGGCAGCGCACCGGAGCAATACCGGCGCGCTGCCTGTTTTTTGCGTAACTGAACCCGCCCCCATATCCATTATAAGTCCGAGCGGATCGTTCGGCCGCATTTATTCGCACAGAATTCCATTTTTGGAAAGCCGGGATTTTGCCCATAATGAGTCACACGATAATTTGAATTTACAGCAAAGCGCCTATTGACAAAACAGTTAGGCTGTGCTAACCTGTTATTAGAGTTAGATAGACCTAACTGTTGGAAGGGAGCTAGGATATGACGCTTGATCAACTTAGTGTGGGAAAGTCGGCGATAATCAAGTCGGTTGGGGGCGAGGGCCCGCTTCGTCTTCATTTTCTGGATATGGGACTGACGCCGCGCATAGGCGTAAGCATGAGGAAAATAGCGCCCATGGGCGACCCTATCGAAATATGTGTTCGGGGCTATGAGCTGACGCTCAGAGTCAGCGACGCGAAAAACATAGAGATCGAAACCGGGGGCGGCGAACAATGATAATTGCGCTTGCAGGCAATCAAAATTGCGGAAAGACGACTCTTTTTAACGTGCTGACCGGCTCGAACCAGCATGTCGGGAACTTTCCGGGAGTAACTGTCGAGCAGAAATCCGGCATGATCCGCGGGGTCAAAAACTACTCTGTGGTTGATCTCCCCGGAATATATTCCATACGTCCCTATTCCAGCGAGGAAATCGTATCCAGAGATTTTATTCTTGACGGGAAGCCTGACGGCATCATAAACATAGTTGACGCCACCAATATTGAGCGCAACCTTTATCTGACGCTCCAGCTGCTTGAATTACACATACCCATGGTTCTGGCGCTCAATATGATGGATGAAGTTAGAGCTAACGGCGGTACCATTGATGTTAAAATCATGTCGGAAAAGCTCGGAATTCCTGTTGTCCCCATCAGCGCGGTCAAGGGCGAAGGCGTATCTGAATTGGTCAGCCGCGTAGTCTCCGTTACAAAGGACAAAGTATACCCTTCTATAATGGATTTTTGCCCCGAAGGCGCGGTTCATCGCTGTATTCATGCCGTGGCGCACCTCATCGAGGACCACGCGCAGCGGGCGGGTGTGTCCGCGCGTTTTTGTGCGACGAAGCTCATCGAGGGTGATGAATCGCTTGCAAAGCGTCTTGATCTCGATCAAAACGAGTTGGAGCTTTTAGAGCACAGTATCGTAGAGATGGAGCACGAGACCGGCTTTGAACGCAACGAGGCGCTGGCCGATATGCGCTATACATTCATTAACCGCGTTGTAGATGCATCCGTAGTCAAGTGCCACGCTAGCCGCGAGCAGCTGCGAAGCGTGAAGCTTGATAAGGTCTTAACAGGGAAATACACCGCGTTTCCCGTTTTTATCGGCGTCATGTTTTTGACCTTCTGGCTTACGTTCAACGTCATCGGCAGCACACTTTCTGATTGGCTTTCGCTGGGTATCGACTGGCTGACGACGGTTGTGGATTCAGGGCTCACCGCATATGGCATCAACCCAGTCGTGCATAGCCTGATTATTGACGGCGTTTTCGTGGGCGTCGGAAGCGTACTTAGCTTTCTGCCTCTTATCGTAACGCTGTTTTTTTTCCTTTCAATACTTGAGGATACGGGTTATATGGCCAGGGTTGCTTTCATTATGGATAAGCTTTTAAGAAAAATAGGCTTGTCCGGTCGCAGCTTTGTTCCGATGATAATCGGCTTCGGCTGTTCCGTTCCTGCAATTATGTCTGCTAGAACGCTGGCCTCGGAGCGCGACCGCAGGATGACTATTCTTTTAACTCCGTATATGAGCTGCTCTGCCAAAATACCAATATATGCGGTATTCAGCGCGGCATTTTTCCCTAAGTATCAGGCGCTTGTGATGATTGGGCTTTATCTTGTGGGAATAGTTCTTGCTGTTCTGGTCGCGCTTGTGATGAAAACTACTGCTTTCCGCGGTAATCCCGTACCCTTTGTTATGGAGCTTCCAAATTACAGACTGCCTTCGCCAAAGAGCGTGTTTCTGCTGTTATGGGAAAAAGCCAGGGATTTTCTGCAGAGAGCTTTCACAATAATTTTTCTTGCTACAATAATAATCTGGTTCTTCCAAACCTTCGATACCCGGCTGAACGTCGTAACCGACAGTACCGACAGCCTGCTGTCCATTATAGGGCATTTTATTTCCCCAATATTCCGGCCTTTGGGCTTTGAGGACTGGCGCGTGGCAACGGCGCTTATAAGCGGATTTACAGCTAAGGAGGCCGTCGTCAGTACGCTGTCCGTTCTGCTGAATACCAGCATGTCGGCGCTCGGCACGGCGCTCTCTGGTCTTTTCACACCGCTTGCTGCGGTCAGCTTTCTTGTGTTCACTCTGCTCTACACCCCCTGCGTCGCGGCGGTCGCCACTATAAAAAAAGAGCTTAATTCCGGCATCGGAACGGTTGGCGTCGTTATCATGCAATGCGGTGTAGCCTGGATTGTAGCATTCGCGTTTTATCAGATTGGGAGGCTGATTATATGAACGTTATCGACGTTGTTCTGCTTGTCGTAATCGGAGTCGCTATTTTCGGTGCGGTCCGCTATATAGCCAAACAGAAAAAAAGCGGTGGCTGTATCGGCTGCTCCGGCTGCTCCGCCTGCGGGAAGTCCTTAAAAGCGTGCGGCAAGGCCCGTACTGCTATAAACGTCTCAGATATTCACATCAAACGCGCCACGCCATAATCATCAGGCGCTCCAATGCGAGTAAAGTCCGCAATGTATTGAAAATTCAGTACATTGCGGACTTTTGACAATCATTAAACGAAATAGCGCCTCCGAGCCTGTGCTATTCTACGATTCCATTCTGTTTTCAAAGGTTGCGCAGCAGGTGCCGTCGCAGGTTCTGGCTTTTCCGTCACCCATCGCGTTGACCTCAATCTCTTCGGCATGGCACATTCTTTTTCTGTTATAACTGCAATTTTCTACGCTGCATTTAACCGGCATTTTTGGCGAATCATAGTGCTCCACCAGCATTCACCTCCTTTCAAAGGCTTAAACTATTATTTTCGTTTTGACATTTTTAATTCTGAAACCGCTCTGCAAATTGATGGTACAAACGTGTCTGAAGCTTTGCGTTTAATACTTTTGCAGTCTGAATAAATTGAAAAACAGCATTTTTTCAAATGCTGTTTTTCAGTCATATGTTGCTCTATGCCTTGACAGCCCAGCGCAGCTTTGCCGAATGTGCGCGGCTGTTGTTATAGCATTCCTCAGAGGACGGTCTAATCGGGTCGGGCGCTATTTCACGATAGACGCCCTCGCGAAAATAGTTCTTAAACGATTTTTTAACAAGCCGGTCCTCTCCCGAATGAAACGAAAGTATTGCTACCCGTCCGCCCTCATTGAGCGCGCCGGGAAGCTTCTCAAGGAATTCCTCCAGCACTTCAAATTCACTGTTGACATCGATTCGAAGTGCCTGAAAGCAGCGTCGGCAGGATTTGTTCTTATCCTCCTCGCTGATTTTCGGGATAGCTTTCAGCGCCTCGCTGATAATATACCTTAGCTGTGTTGTAGTCGTAATTTCATTTCCTTTTTCTATATTGTATACTATGGCTCTGGCTATCACGGCATAATACGGCTCATCGGAATTATCCGCCAGCATGCCTTCGATCTCGTCCCTGGTCATTTCTTTTAGGCGTTCAGCCGCGGATATTCCCTCTTTTGGATTAAGTCTCAAATCAAGAGGACCTTCGGCTTTATATGAAAATCCCCTTTCGGGGTCGTCAAGCTGCATAGAGGATACACCCAGATCCGCGAGAACGAAATCAAACGGTCCCACTTCCGCAGCGATTTTGTCTATATCGGAAAAGTTCATTTGTCTGATGTTCAGAATTTCCGGGCCATAGCCCAAATGCTTAAGGCGGTCTCTTGTCTTCGGAAGCTGAAAAGGGTCGACATCGAGCGCATACAGGCGTCCGCTGGAATTCAGGCATTTCAGCATCTCCAGGGTATGTCCGCCGTAACCCAGCGTAGCGTCCAGACCCGTCTGTCCCGGCTCAATCTTCAAGATTTCCAATATCTCACTCACGCAGATCGGAATATGCATACCGACGGGTGTCCGTCCCTTCGAAATGACCTTTGCGACATCCACGGCATATTTCTCCGGCTGCAGCTCTTTGTACTTTTCATTGAAGGCCTTTGGGTGTGTGCCGCTGTACCGGACTCGGCGCCGATGTGCCGGCTCCCCTCCGGTTATCTGATCCTGACTCATTCTCATTCTCCGTTAACAAATAATTTCAACTCTCATGCCAAAGCCTATGATATCAGATGTCATTAATTAAAGCAACACCGGCGATGCCCAACCTGAGCAGTTGAACTTTTCAAATAATCGCTATATTATGGTTATTATAACAATCATTTAAGCGTGCAAGGCAACTTAGGAAAGGAGCGCATTATGAAATACGATTATCGCGGAAGAATCGCAAAGCTGCAGCAATACATAAAGGATGAGCACATGGATGCCTTCATAATATCCACACAAAGCTCGATCTATTATTTCTCAGGTGCTGCCTATGTGCCGGAGGAACGTCCGTTCTTTATCGTACTCAGACCCGAAGGAAACCCAGGTTTCGTTGTCCCCCAGCTTGAGCTCGAGCATATGCGGAAGGTTGAGACTATCGGAGAAATAAGCACATATTTTGAGTATCCGTCCGTGCGTGGCGAAAACTGGTATGACCGCTTAAACTCGATGCTCGGCGAAAACGCCCGCGTCGGGATAGAGCCTGACCTATCGGTTTCAAAAGCCGCGGTCCTGAACGTGAAAGAGACCGTACCTTCCGACATAATCTCAAGGCTCAGAATGATCAAGGCTCCGGACGAGCTTGAGGCAATCAGAAATTCAACCAGGGTTACCGACGAGGGCATGCGCCTTCTCCATCGCGGCCTCTATGCAGGAGAGAGTGTAATCGAAACCGTTATGCCTGCGAAAAAGCTGCAAACCGGCGTCATAGCCGCAGGAGAATATGACTATGTTAATTGCAGCTTCCTGACCGCCGGCTGGCCCGCGCCAAAAAGCGCGCAGCCTCACAGCGTACCCGACTTCCGAACCAGAATGGGCAGCGGTCCCATCGTGCTGATGAGCTATAACAGGGTCAACGGCTACGCCGCGGAATGCGAGCGCACTGTATTTCTGGGCGAGCCCTCAGCGCGGGAGCGCATGCTCTTTGAAACTGTAATGGAAGCCCGCGAGCTTGCTTTCAGTATGGTTAAGCCCGGCGCCCGCTGTTGCGACATAGATTTCGCAACCCAGGAGTTCTTTAAATCGAAGGGTCACGGCGACCGCGTCATTCACCGTACCGGTCACGGCATTGGACTCGGAAATCACGAACAGCCCTGGTTGAGCGTAGGCAGCGAGGATGTGCTGCGTGAGAACATGGTTATAAGCATCGAGCCAGCGCTATACTTTCCCGAAATCGGCGGCTTCCGCCATTCGGATACCGTTCTGGTAACAAAGGACGGGTTCGAAAGGCTGACAAAATATCCAGACGATCTTGAGTCGCTCATTGTCCACGGCAGCAGGGCCATACTCAAATTGAAAGGCCGCGTAATTCGCAAAGCGGTTAACTATTGACAAACAATAATGGCAGGGGTGTGGAAATGCCCGCTCCCCCCGCCGTTATTGTTATACATATTTCCATCTCGCCACATCGAAAACGCCGTGTGTGGTCAGGCGAAGCGCAGGTATCACCGGCAGGCTCATGAAGCTCAGCGTCATGAACGGATCGATTTCTACGGAAACTCCAAGTTCAAAAGCCCGGCGCTTGGCATTTTCGAGGTCACGATTGACGTTTTCGAGCGTGTCGTCGCTCATTATGCCCGCAACGGGCAGGCTCACGGCTCCGAGAGCCTCGCCGTTTCTCATTACAACAATGCCGCCGTCTAGCCCCACGACCTTGTTCGAAGCAGCCGCAATTTCTTTGTCGCTGACTCCGACAGCAATGATGTTGTGAGAATCGTGCGAAATACTTGTCGCCACAGCTCCTGCTTTCAGCCCGTAGCCCTTAATATAGCCTATCCCGATATGACGGGTATTTTTGTGACGCTCTATAACAGCAATTTTCAGAATGTCCTTTTCAATATCTATTCCCTCGGCAAGACCGCAGTCGTTTGAAACGATCTCTCCCGAAACAAGTCCGATTACGCCCAGCGGCTTATCCGCCGAAAAGTCGCCCTCCTCAAGGTGCGCAACATGAAACGAGTTGTGAGCGTGTTCGAGCAGGCGCGGTTCGATTTCAGGTGACGGAAACTCCCGCGGCTTGCCGTCATAGATCAGTTCGCCGCGTTTGAACACCTTTTCAACCCCAAAGCTTTCCAGACTGTCGATGACGGCGAAGTCGGCGATATATCCCGGTGCTATTGCTCCGCGGTCCCGCAAACGAAAGTATTCCGCTGCGCTGAGGCTCGCTGCCCTGACAGCTGACATGGGGTCCGCTCCCATAGAGACGGCCTTTTTTATGATGTAGTCAATATGCCCTTTGTTCAGGAGGTCGCTCGGATGCTTGTCGTCTGTGCAGAACATGCAGCGGTCAGCGCTTTTGCCGGACAGGATCGGCGCAAGCGCTTCAAGATTGTGGGCGGCGGTGCCCTCACGTATCATGATATACTGTCCTCTTTTTAGTTTTTCCAGAGCTTCTCCCAGCTCGGAGCACTCGTGATCGGAGACTACGCCCGCAGCAATGTAAGCGTTAAGCCCCTTTCCCATCAGACCTGGGCCATGACCGTCGATTATCATCCGATGCTCCTGAGCCGCCGTCAGCTTTTTCATTACGTCCCCATCGCAGGCGATGACCCCCTGATAATTCATCATTTCCGCAAGGCCCAGTACGCGCGGATTCCCATTGAAGGAATCTATCGTCTGATAATCGAGAACGGCCCCCGATTCGTCAAGCTCCGTCGCTGGAACACAGGACGGAAGCATAAAGAAAACATCAACAGGCAGGCCCTCCGTCGCCTGCATCATGTATTCGATTCCGTCCTCACCCATTACGTTTGCGATTTCATGAGGGTCCGTCACGACGGTTGTGGTGCCGTGCGGCAAAACGGCGTTGACGAACTCTCGGGGGGAAACGAGAGAGCTTTCCAAATGGATGTGACCGTCAATGAAGCCTGGGCATACGATTTTCCCCGTCATATCAAGCTCTGTCCTGCCGGTGTATTTCCCCATCCCAGCTATCACGCCTTCCGTGACGGCGATGTCGTCGGTGCAAAGCTCGTTTGAAAACACATTTACATATACGGCATTTTTTAGTACAAGATCGGCCGGCTCACGCCCTGCGGCGACAGAAATGATTTTCCGCTTCTTCTTCAATTCGCTCTCGAACTTTTCCATCGTACTGCTCCTTTTTCAAAGAATTCGGCGTTGATTAATTATACTGGCTTAATGGGTCCGATATTTCCGTCGGCCCCCGGAATATAAAAAAAGTAAATAGTTGATTATAAATCTTCAAGCTGAATTGAAGATTTATAATCAACTATTTACGGTAGTTGGTAGAGACGCTCAACCAAATTATGAGCTTATATAAATCATTGGGAAGTATTTAATTATTAAAACGCATTATAAACTCCGCACGATAAAAAGTAAAGAGAAATTTGCGCCGCGCGGTCTTTTTTTAGCGCTTTTATCAACGCCTGACAAAGCTTTATATTTACTTTTCTTCCACGTCAATATAATATGATGTCAGACTATCATGGGGAGGTTTAAGCATTGAGTTCCTTACTTATTAAAAATATAAGACACCTTGTGACAAACGATAAGGATAAATCTGTCCTTCACAACGTCAACCTCCTGATTCGGGACGGAGTGATCGTTTCTATCGGAAAAGACGAGCCTGATACCGACGAGTCCGTTGACGCAAGCGCAATGGTCGTCTACCCCGGGCTTATAAACGCGCACCATCATTTGTACCAGGTCTTTACGCGCAATCTTCCCCAGGTCCAAAACATGGAGCTTTTCGATTGGCTCAAAACGCTGTATGAGCTTTGGAAAAATCTCGGCGACAAGGCGATTTTTTATACCTCGGCGGTCGGTATGGGCGAGCTTCTCAAAACGGGCTGCACCACCTGCTTCGACCACCACTATGTCTTTCCCACCGCGTGCGGTGCGGATTTTATTGAAATGCAGTTTCAAGCCGCCACAATGCTCGGTATACGAATGCATGTTTCACGCGGCAGCATGTCGCTCAGTAAAAAAGACGGCGGCCTTCCTCCCGACAGCGTTGTTCAGACGACGGACGAAATCCTCAGGGACTCCGAGCGCGTTGTGAACAAGTATCACGACCCAAGCCGCTTTTCCATGCGGCAGGTGGCTTTGGCACCCTGCTCCCCCTTCAGCGTAACGCCGGAGCTAATGAAAGAAACGGCTGCTCTTGCGCGTTCCCTTGGCGTACGCATGCATACGCATCTTGCGGAAACAAAGGACGAGGAAGCCTTCGTGCATGATAAGTACGAAATGACTCCTCTCGAGCTTATGCAAAGCCTTGGCTGGCTCGGAAGCGACGTCTGGTTCGCCCACGGAATTTATTTCAGCGACGGCGAGCTTGAACTTCTTGCAAAGACCGGCACTGGAGTATGTCATTGTCCTGTTTCGAACATGAAGCTTTCCTCAGGCGTGGCAAAGATATCAAAAATGTTGAAGCTCGGAGTTCCGGTCGGGCTCGGCGTCGACGGCAGCGCGTCAAACGATGGCTCTAATATGCTTGAGGAAATGCGTGTGGCTTATCTGCTTCACAGGCTTCACGACGGCGCACAGTCTCCTTCCGGCTCCAACATTCTCTCTATGGCCACCGATGGCGGCGCGCGTCTTTTGGGCCGCGGTGACCTGGGTAAACTTGCCGTGGGCATGGCCGGCGACCTGTTTATGATAAATGCAGACAGGCTGGAACTCGCCGCCGCCCTGTCCGATCCCGGAGCATTTCTCTCAACTGTCGGCTATAAGGGCAATGTCGACTACACCGTCGTAAACGGCAGGATAGTTGTAAAAGACGGACGTCTAACAATGACCGACGAGGAAAAGCTCGTATATAACGCAAACAGGTGCTGGAAGGAATTCATAAGCCGCGCCTGATTTAAACGTCTTGTGACACAATAGAAGACGGGCGGCAAATTGCCGCCCGTCTTTATACGTTTAAGAGTTAACCGCGCTATCAGATATTCGCATTTCTGATGTCTTGATAGGACCTGTGGTCGGAATACAGGTCGTCCTTTAGCGGGTTCTTCTTGTTTTTGACGATTGTTCTGACCTGATAGACAGCAACTCCAACATTAAATGCCAGCGCAATTATGCTGACCGTATAATATGCCGCGGGGCTGTGCGAAGATGCAACCGCATATTTTCCTTCGACGAAGAAGTTCGGAATCGTCATCATAAGCATCATGTAGAGTGCCAGAGTGTGTACCCTGTGCTGCGCCCACGCCCCCTTTTTAATTGTAAAGGCGGGAATTGTGCAGGATATCAGCAAAGCGGCGCTGTAGACCGCGCGGTCAGTCACACAGTTATAGACGTAGGCAAAGTTCCAGAGGTCATATGCTATTATCCAGAACCACATCATGTCCGGCCAGACGAAGGTGTGATGCTTATCCTTGGGTATTATAACGCCGAACCAGCCGCAGATCGTCAGCATGTTAAGTATTCCGGCGACGGCGTTCATCGCATTCCATGGGCCTCCCATATAGAACATGTCATCTATGACACCCTGCATGCCCATGACCTGGACCTCGCGGGCGACGGCCTCCAGAATATTCAATGCAAGAATCGCGGGGACAAGGGTATAGCACCACTTGGCTGCCTGCATTCTCTTAGAAAAGCGCATCCCCATGCCTATGTAGCAGCCGACCAGCGCCGAATAGACCTTTGTCCATGCAAACCAGTTCGATGTCTGAGCGCCGACTCCCATGCCAGACGTTTTCGGCCATACAAAAATTGTGAGTACAATAGGCAGAAAAATAAAAAACACAATAGCGGTGTACTTGTTATAGCGGGTAATTTCATTGAACACCATGAGACCCGCCAAAATTCCTAGCCATGCCAGCCACGCGTACCAGGGGATAGTCGCGAATAAAAACATAATCCATTCTCCCATTCTTTCTTTTTGTTAAGGTACAAGCTGACTAATGTCTAGGAATTGCCGCCCTTCACCGCCTCCCTCACGGCAGTGACAGCAATTTTTCCGGCGCGCTTGATAGCGTTCGGGCCCATTTTCAGCGGCAGCTTCTCATAGCTCGTCGCATATTCATTGTATTTTCTCACGAGCTTTATGGCGTCGAACATACATTTAGTCGTGCATTGACCGCAGCCGACGCACATAGTGGTATCAACCTGGACCGCGCCGCAGCCGAGGCAGCGCTGCGTCTCCTTTTTGACCTGTTCTTCCGTAAATGTAAGCCGGACATCCTTAAACGATTTTTCACCTGCGGCGTCATGTCCCGCCCTTTGGCGGGGCGTGTTGTCATAGCTTGTTGTAAGGGCGTTTCTGTCAAGGGAGGATTTATCGAGAGAGCGGTATTCGCGCCTGTCGCGTCCGAATACGAGATCCTGACCCGGCTGTACAAAGCGGTGCAGGGATATCGCGGCCTGCTTGCCCGCCGCTATCGCGTCTATGGCAAACTTCGGGCCC
>JAYFQM010000103.1:0-4260 GCA_034927185.1 Oscillospiraceae bacterium
AAAGGAGGTGTGCCTAAATGGTTAACAGACCTGATACAAGTGCTCAGCGCATTAAGCGCCATAAGAGAGTCCGTGCCAAGATCTCCGGCACGCCCGAAATCCCCAGACTCAACGTTTTTAGAAGCAACGCCAATATTTACGCTCAGGTTATTGATGATGTAAACGGCGTTACCCTCGCCGCTGCTTCCTCGGCCGAAAAAGACTTTGAGGGTCTCGGCTCTAATTGCGAAGCGGCCGCTAAGATCGGCAAGCTCATAGCTGAGCGCGCCAAGGCGAAGGGCATCGAAAACGTATGCTTCGACAGAGGCGGATATCTTTATCACGGCCGTGTCAAAGCGCTTGCAGACGGAGCCCGCGAGGGCGGTCTGAACTTTTAGTCGGGAGGAGGAAACAAAATGGCTTACAGTAATAACAGGGACAACAGACGGAACGAAGAGCCGTCCGAATTCACCGAAAAGGTTGTTTCCCTCAACCGCGTTTCCAAGACTGTCAAGGGCGGACGTATTTTCAAGTTCTCCGCTCTGTGCGTGGTAGGAGACGGAAAAGGCCGGGTAGGCTTCGGCCTTGGCAAAGCCGGCGAGGTTTCGGAGGCAATACGTAAGGGCATCGAGGACGCGAAGAAAAATATCGTTACCATTACGTTGTCCGAGGGTACGATCCCCCATGAGGCAATCGGCGAGTTTGGCGCCGGCAGAGTTCTTCTGAAACCTGCCGCACCAGGAACCGGAGTTATTGCAGGGGGCGCGGTCCGCGCGGTCGTCGAGGCGGCCGGTATCAAGGACATTCGTACTAAATGCCTGCGTTCAAACAACCCCCACAACGTTGTGGCGGCCACAATGGTCGGACTGCGCAGCCTCCGCAATGCGGAACAGGTTGCAATCGTAAGGGGCAAAACAGCGAAAGAAATCAAAGGATAGGAGGGTGCAGCAATGGCTAATCTTAAGATCGAGCTGGTTAAGAGCTTAAACGGCAGAATGGACAAGCACATCGCCACTGCCAACTCTCTTGGACTGCATAAGATCGGGAATACGACGGTGCAGCCCGATAACCCCCAGACCAGAGGCAAGGTAGCTCAGATCGGCTATCTTCTGAAGGTCACCGAAGAATAAGGAGGTGCAGGCATGAAACTTAATGAACTTTCTCCTGTTGCCGGTTCTACCCATGTGGTCAAGCGCAAGGGCAGGGGTAACGGTTCGGGAAACGGGAAGACCGCGGGCCGCGGCCAGAAGGGACAGAAATCCCGCAGCGGCGGCGGCGTAAGAGTAGGCTTTGAAGGAGGCCAGATGCCTTTGGCCCGCCGTATCCCTAAGCGTGGATTTAACAATATTTTTGCAAAGCCTCTCACCGCAATCAATGTTTCCGCTCTCAACAACTTTGAAGACGGCGATGTCATCACCGTGGAAAAACTGCTTGCCACCGGAGTTTTGTCAAAATGTGAGTACGGTCTGAAGATACTCGGCAACGGCGAAATCACAAAGAAGCTGACCGTTCAGGCAACCGCTTTTTCCGAAGCTGCGAAGCAGAAAATTGAATCCGCAGGCGGGAAGGCGGAGGTGGTTTAAGTGCTTGAGACCCTCCGTAACGCGTGGAAAATTGATGAACTGCGCAAGAAAATACTCTTCACGCTTTTCATCGTACTGCTCTATCGACTGGGTAATGCCATACCTGTCCCTTACGTCGATATTGCAAAGCTGAGCTCTTATTTTGATCAGCTCAAGAACACGGTTCTCGGACTTTACAACGTAATGTCCGGCGGGTCATTTTCCAAAGCGACGATTTTTGCACTGTCCATCCAGCCATATATTAACGCTTCGATTATTATTCAGCTGCTGACCATCGCGATCCCGGCTCTTGAGCGTTTGCAGAAAGAGGGCGGAGAAGAGGGCCAGAAGAAGCTGGCAAGTATTACCCGCTATTCGACGGTTGGCATCGGCCTGCTGCAGGGTTTTGCTTACTATATGCTTATTCGCAACAACAATCTGCTTGTTTCAGGCACAGGTATCTGGGAGGCAATAGTCATTATCCTCACCTTTACCGCGGGCTCCGCGCTCATCATGTGGCTTGGTGAACAGATCAGCGAGTTCGGCATCGGCAACGGAATTTCCATTATCCTTTTTGCCAGCATCGTGGCGCGTTTCCCGAACGGCATTATTCAGATGATTACAAACGTATCCTCGGGCGGCCTTTCATTCATAGGCATGATAGGAATGCTTGTGGGAGCACTCGCCATCATAGTTCTCATCGTGTTTGTCACGAACGCGGAGAGAAGGATTCCGGTACAGTACTCAAAGCGCGTTGTAGGACGCAAGATGTACGGCGGTCAGTCCACACATCTTCCGATGAAGGTCAACATGTCCGGAGTTCTGCCGATAATCTTTGCTCAGTCGATAGCTTCTCTGCCGGCCACTATAGCCGCGTTTTTCCCGGCTCCGGCCGCTGGCACCTTTGCCTACGGGTTTCTTAAAGCTATCGATACCACATCAATTCTGTACGCAATAATTTACTTCCTGCTGATTATCTTCTTCTCATATTTTTATTCTACGGTTCAGTTCAATCCTGTAGAGGTTGCAAACAACCTGAAGAAGAACGGTGGGTTTATTCCCGGGTTCCGTCCCGGAAAGCCGACAAGCGAATATATTCAGAAGTCGCTCAACAAGATCACGTTGTTTGGCGCGATCTACCTCGGCATAGTTGCGGTTGTTCCGATCATCATCAGCGTTTTCAGCGAATCCGCGAGAAACAGCGGAATCTCTCTCGGCGGTACATCGATCATAATCGTAATCGGTGTTGCGCTTGAAACCGTGAGAGCGCTTGAGGCTCAGATGATAATGCGCAACTACAAGGGCTTTCTTGATTGATCATTAAGTCAGGAGGGATATTAATGAAGTTGATACTTTTAGGAGCACCCGGCGCGGGTAAGGGCACACAGGCCGAAATTCTCAGTCGCATGTGCAATATCCCTACCATTTCTACCGGAAACATACTCAGAGCCGCAATGAAGAACGGTACGCCCGTCGGAGTTAAGGCTAAGGAGTATGTTGACAGCGGCAAGCTGGTTCCCGATGATGTCATTATAGGCATCGTCAGGGAACGGCTGGCCGAGAACGACTGCAAAAACGGCTACATTCTGGACGGCATGCCCAGAACGATTCCTCAGGCGATTGGGCTTGAGGAGGCGGGAATCGAAATCGACGTCGCTCTCTCAATCGAGATTTCCGACGAAACGATAATCGAGCGTATGGCTGGAAGACGTGTATGCAGGGATTGCGGAGCAACTTACCATATCGTTACAATTCCGCCTAAAGTCGCCGGCAAATGCGACAAATGCGGCGGAGAATTGATAATCCGTAAGGACGACGCGCCGGATACCGTTAAGGAACGGCTCGCGGTCTTCCACAAGGAAACGGAGCCGCTCAAGGGCTTCTATGCTGAGAGAGGCAAGCTCATCACTGTTGACAATCAGCCGACGATTGATGAAAACACCAAAGCAGTGCTTAAGGCTCTGGGGCTATGAGTACGATTACTATAAAGAGCCCTCGGGAAATAGAGCTTATGCGCGTTTCGGGGAAAATTACCGCGGCAGCCCGTTCTATTGGGCGGGAGATGGTGGCCCCGGGCGTTACAACCCATGAAATTGATAAAGAAATATTTAAGTTCATCAGGAAATGCGGCGCCGCGCCATCCTTTCTGGGTTACGGCGGATTTCCCGGCAGCGCCTGTATTTCGGTGAACGACGAAGTCATCCACGGCATTCCCGGAAAAAGACTCATTCATGAGGGCGATATAGTCAGCATAGATGTGGGCGCTTACATCGGAGGATTCCATGGCGACTGCTGCGGAACCTTTGCGGCGGGGAAAATTTCTGAAGAAGCAAAGCGGCTTATCGAGGTTACGAGGCAGAGCTTCTTCGTAGGAATCAAATATGCCCGCGAGGGTAACCGCGTATCCGACATTTCCCATGCAATTCAGGAGTATGTCGAAAGCTTCGGCTATACGCTTGTTCGTGAATATGTCGGTCACGGTATCGGAAAGAATCTTCATGAGGCTCCCGAGGTTCCGAATTTTGGAGAGCCAGGACACGGACCGCGCCTTGTTAAGGGTATGACCATTGCTGTTGAACCCATGGTCAACATGGGCGGCGCGGCGGTCAGAGTTCTTGACAACGACTGGACAGTGGTTACGGTTGACGGCAGTTTGTCCGCTCACTATGAGAATACGATTCTCATTACCGATGGTGAACCGGAAATTCTGACTATGGCG
>JAYFQM010000159.1:0-4620 GCA_034927185.1 Oscillospiraceae bacterium
CAGAACAGAAGCCCTATAAAAGCGCACAGTGCCAAAAACACCGCAATAAAAAACGAAAGCTTGCCCGTCACTTAACGCACCACCTTTGATTTTGTAAATCATATGTGCGGGCCGTCGGGCAGTTTCCTGTTTTTATGGGACTGCTAAAACTAAATATCGAAGCATAAACTTGTTTGAGGTGGTGAGTCGCTTGAAAAATGCTGTGCGAAAACGCCCCGTTACCGAATTTTTCGATCTGCCCGCGGAGCTTGTTCCGGGGGTGCCGAAGCTCACCCTTTCGGGCGGCAGCGAGGTGCTGATTGAAAACCACATGGGGCTGAAAAGCTATTCCCGTGACCTTATCGAGGTTCAGGGCAGGAGCATGCTCATGCAAATACGCGGGGAGGACCTTGAGCTTGCCGCGATGACAAAAACGGAGCTTGTGATAAGCGGCATCATCGTTGCCGTTGAACTTTGCTGAGAGAGGGAGCCTTATGGAACGATTGTCGGACAAAGCGCGGGGCTACGCCGTTATAAGAGCCGTCGGGGTCGAACCGACAGAGCTGATTAACCGGTGCGCGGCCTCAGATATCGAGTTTTGGGGCGTAAGCCCCGAGGACGACTATACGCTCGTATTCCGCACGCGGCTTAAAAACGCTGAGGAGCTTATTGATTTAGCGGAAAAATGCAATTGCGAGGCAAAGATCACGGAAAAGCGCGGCGGACCCGTTGAGACAAAAAAACTGAAAAAGCGCTTCGCCATGTGGGTCTTGCCTGTGCTTTTTCTTGTGCTGCTTGTTTACTCCTGCTTCTTTATCTGGAAAATTGATATAACGGGCAACGAGACTGTGAGCGACATAGAAATTCTCAATGCTCTTGAGGACAGCGGTGTGTATATCGGGAGCTTCTGGCCAAAATTTACAAGCGATAACATCAGAAGCCGTGTCCTTGTCGAAATTCCGGAGCTAAAATGGATAAGCGTCAGCGTTTTTGGATCAAGGGCGGTAGTTGAGGTCCGTGAAAGAACGGACATTCCCGAGCTTTTCGACGAGAGCGAGGCCGTCAAAATCGTCGCGGACGAATCGGGCATCATAGAAAGCATGAACGTTTTGAGAGGCTTTCCGCTTTTCAGAAAGGGGCAGGCTGCGCTGGAGGACGAAACGCTCATAACGGGCGCGGTGCCAAGCAGCTTTGGAAAAACGGAAATCATGCACGCCGAAGGCAGCGTAATTGCGCGCACATGGTATGAGCTGAGCGCCATTATGCCGCTTCGTTATGATGAGAAGGAGTATACAGGCAAAAAAAAGAGCCGTTTCGCGATTATTATCGGAAACGACCGTATAAATTTTTACGGTAAGAGTAGAATTTTTGATGCGGACTGTGATAATATCATCAGTGAGCACAGGCTGGGAATCGAAGGCTTTTTCGAGCTGCCCGTGACGTTTGTCAAGGAGACCGCGAAGGCCTATGAACTCAAAAGCGCGGACTATCCGGAGGACGCCGCGAAATCTCGGCTTGAAGCCCTTCTCGGCACCGAGCTTGCGCGAAGGATCGGTGAAAACGGAGAAATCGTCGGCTCCGGTTATACGTTCAGCGTGGTGGACGGCTTTGCTGTAGGAACGCTTCGCGCCGAGTGCAGGCAAAATATCGCCGAGGAAAAGGAAATGTCGGCGTCCGAGATAAGCGCGGCCAAAGCCGCTGAGGAGGAAGAAAACACCAGATGACAGAGAGAATTATGCCGGTCGACCGCATGGAGCAGATAATAAGCGTTTTCGGGTCCTTTGACAGGAACATACACATAGTCGAATCGGAGCTTGCCGTCAAGGTCGTAGACAGGGACGCGGAGCTGCATATTTCAGGCGAGGCGGAAAATGTGATGCTGGCGGAAAAGGCGATAACGGGACTTTTGTCGCTGGCAGCCCGCGGAGAAAGCATCGACGAGCAGAACGTGCGCTATATAATAAAGCTGGTGCGCGAGGGCGCGGAGAGCAAAATCGACAAGATCGCGGGCGACGTTATCTGCATAACAAGCAAGGGAAAGCCGATAAAGGCAAAGACCATCGGCCAGAAGGAATATGTTGATGCCATAACGAACAATACCGTGACGCTCGGAATCGGCCCCGCCGGAACAGGCAAGACCTATCTTGCGGTCGCGGCCGCCGTCGCGTCTTTCAGAAACAAAGAGGTCAACCGCATTATCCTGACGCGCCCCGCGGTGGAGGCGGGGGAACGTCTTGGCTTTCTGCCTGGAGATCTGCAGAGCAAGGTCGATCCGTACCTTCGCCCACTCTACGACGCTCTTTTCGACATGCTGGGCACAGAGACTTATATGAAGTATCTGGAACGAGGCAACATCGAGGTCGCGCCGCTGGCCTATATGCGCGGCAGAACGCTGGACGACAGCTTTATAATCCTCGACGAGGCGCAGAACACTACTCCTGAGCAAATGAAGATGTTCTTAACGCGCATCGGCTTCGGCTCGAAGGTCGTTGTCACCGGCGATATTACGCAGATCGACCTTCCAGGGGACAAGCCGAGCGGACTGAAGGAAGCAATGAGGGTGCTTCAGGATATCGAGGATATCAAAGTATGCAGGCTGACGGGCGCAGACGTAGTGCGCCATGTGCTGGTGCAGAGAATAATCGAAGCCTACGAGAAAAATGAGAACAGGCGCGCGCAGAACACGCAGAAGCCCCCTGCGGCGGGGAGAGCGCCTCAGAGAACCTATAAAAAGAAGGCTTAGTGATGCGGATGAAACATAAGATTTTTTTGTCGCGTGAAAAGCGCGGACTTGGACAGGCCGAGGCAAGACGCTGGATATCGGAGGCGGTTAACGCCGCGATCGAAGCGGAGGGCATAGCCGAACCCTGTGAGGTGAGTGTTTTGCTTACGGACGACCCTGGCATAAAAAAGCTCAACGGCGAATTCCGTAATGTTGACTCCGCGACGGACGTTCTGAGCTTTCCTGCAAACGAATTGACTCCCGGCTCCTTTGACCCCGAAAGCGCGGAGCGCAGTCCAGAAACCGGCAGGGTCGTTCTTGGTGATATGGCGCTTTCGATTGAGCACGCCGAGGCACAGGGCAGGGAATTCGGACACGGAACGAAGCGCGAGATACAGTATCTCACGGTCCACAGCGTCCTGCACCTTTTGGGATACGACCATATTGACGAGGGCCCGATGAAAAAACGGATGCGTGCGCGAGAAAAGGAGATTATGGCACGGATTGAGGGCGTGAAAGAGCAATGAAGAGCTTTGTATTCGCTTTTCGGGGTATAATGGGAACGATAAAAACGGAGCGCAATATGCGCGTGCATCTGTGCTTTGCGTTTTATGTGATAATTGCCGGTTTCGTGACGCATATTTCCGCCGGCCAGTGGACGGCGGTGCTTATATGTATGGGCATAGTAACGTCACTAGAGTGCTTTAACACCGCTATGGAAAGCCTCTGCGACACGGTGCATCCCGAAAAAGCCGATGGCATTAGAATAGCTAAGGACGCTTCCGCGGGAGCAGTGCTATGCGCGGCAATCGCTTCCGTCATCGTCGGGGGAAGCATTTTCTTCCGTGCGGACAAGCTCGCCGCAGCGCTGGAATTTTATGAAAACCGGACGGCGCTGTCGATTGCCGTCATACTTACGCTGATACCCCTCGCAGTTTTTGTCAGGGGCGGAAAGAGAGATAAAAATGAAAAATGAATTAAATACAAGATCCGCAATGATTGCAATAGTGGGCAGGCCTAATGTAGGTAAATCAACTCTGACCAATACTCTTGTGGGTGAAAAAATTGCGATAGTTTCCAATAAGCCTCAGACGACGAGGAATCGCATCTGCGCGATAATTAACCGCAGCGAGACTCAGCTCGTCCTTATGGATACGCCGGGCTTTCATAAAGCGAGGACAAAGCTGGGAGACTACATGGTCAAGGTTGTGACCGAGAGTGTAGCGGATGTGGACGCAATAGTTCTAATGGTAGAGCCGATACCGTCGGCTGGAGATCAGGAAACTGAGCTTATCGAAAAAATCAGGGGAAGCAAATGCCCGGCAGTACTCGTGATCAATAAAATCGACACGGTCCCCAAGGAACAGCTTCTCGCCGTCATTGCGGCCTATGGGAAGCTGTACGATTTCGATGCGGTCATACCAATCAGCGCGGTGAAAAGGGACGGCACCGAAGAGCTCGCGGCTCAGCTTGAAAAATACGCGAAGCCCGGACCGAAGCTTTTCCCGGAAGATATGGTGACCGACCAGCCCGAAATGCAGGTTTGCGCCGAAATCGTGCGCGAAAAGCTCCTCTACTGTCTGGATAAGGAGATTCCGCACGGTACAGCCGTCGTTGTGACAAAATTTTCCGAGCGGGAGGACACCGAAATAATAGATCTCGACGTCACAATTTACTGCGAAAAGGACAGCCACAAGGGTATAATAATCGGTAAGAACGGCGAAATGCTGAAAAAAATAGGCGGTCTGGCCCGCGCGGACATTGAGAAATTCATGGGCACAAAGGTGTTTTTGCAGACTTGGGTCAAGGTTAAGGACAACTGGCGTGACAGCGACAACCTTCTCCGGAATTTCGGCTACAAAGGTTAGTTTTCAATTTTTGAAAAACCGCGTAAAAATTACCGCAGATGTTTTTATCAT
>JAYFQM010000023.1:0-3925 GCA_034927185.1 Oscillospiraceae bacterium
GACTATTCACGTGAAAAAGGCGTTTCGATTATCGGCGATCTGCCGATATACGTTGCGCCTGATTCATGCGACGTCTGGGCGTCGCCCCAACTGTTTTTATTGGATTCGGAGCTTCATCCGACAGAGCTTGCCGGCTGCCCACCGGACAGCTTCACCTGCGACGGTCAGCTGTGGGGGAATCCGCTATATAATTGGGAGGAGCACGCAAAAGAGGGGTATGCGTGGTGGATAAGCCGTCTTGCCTACCAGTTCAGGCTCTACGATGTTCTTCGCATAGATCATTTCCGTGGCTTTGAATCGTTTTACGCGGTTCCCTTCGGCTCGCCAAACGCGAAACACGGCGTCTGGCGCAAGGGTCCTGGCATGGAGCTTTTCAACGCCATCAAAAACGCGCTGGGCGAGAAAAGGATTATCGCGGAAGACCTCGGGTTCCTTGACGAATCCGTCCGTAAGCTACTCCGCGACAGCGGATTTCCGGGCATGAAGGTCCTTCAGTTCGCCTTCGACAGCCGTGAGGACAGCTGCTATCTTCCTCATAATTATAGCGAAAACTGCGTAGCTTACACAGGAACTCACGACAATTCGACAATTGCGGAATGGTTCTGCGTTTCTCCTGTATCGGATATAGCCAAGGCCCGCGAATATCTCCGCGTGCGCGAGGGCGAAAGCGTTGCTAAGGCAATGATCTGCGCAATATGGGGCAGCGTTGCTTATATTTCGGTCGCGCCAATGCAGGACCTTCTTGAGCTTGGTGCCAGCGCAAGGATGAATACCCCGTCGACGCTTGGCGGCAACTGGCAGTGGCGAATGAGACCGGGCCTTGATTTGAGTGAAGTCTCCTTATGGCTTAGGCATATAACGGAGCTATACGGGAGGAGAATCGGGTAGGAGGCCACCCATTAATTGAGTGGCCGACCTCCCACAAAACCGTGCTTACCGTTCGGTACACGGCTCCTCCCTTGTTTACGCACAAACAGACTCGTAATAGTCGAGAAAGTTAAGATATCCAGCCTTCTTAAGCCTTTCGGCGGAGATGGCCTTTGCAACGATCGGGTTACTGGCGACACGCCAGTAACCTTTTCTAATGTTTGCGCCTTCCCACGCTACCCATTCCTTAATGCCCAGTTTTCTGAGCATAGCGTACCGCGTCCTCACCCTTTTGCACTTCTTCCAGATCATCATGCGGATGCGTCGCCGCAACCACTTGTCCGTCTCCTTCATCAGCGTTTTCATGTCTGCAAGCTTGAAATAATTGACCCATCCGGTAATGAACTGCTTGAGCTCCAGCTTCCTTTGCTCATCGCCCTTCCCGTCGCTGCGTGCCGTGATTTCGCGTATTCTCGCTTTCATCTTCACAACGCTTTTTGGGTGTACTCGAATGCCTGCGTCTTTGTCATTCGTGATGTAAAACGCGTATCCTAAGAATTTGACCTTTCCTACGTAGGCCACTTCCGTCTTTTCCCGATTCACCTTCAGAAATAGCTTCCCTTCAATGTACAGGATTAGATTTTCAAGTGTCCTTTCCGCCGCTCTCTTACTCTTACAAAAGATGACCATATCGTCCGCATAGCGGACGAATCTGCGCCCCCTTCGTTCCAGCTCCCTGTCCAGCTCGTTCAGGATGATATTTGCGCAAAGCGGGCTCAAAGGCCCTCCCTGCGGCACCCCTAATTCCGTTTCCTCAAATCTGCCGCATACGACGACCCCCGCCTTGAGGTATTTATGTATGAGGGATTTGACTCTCTCATCCTTAATACTTCTCGACAGTACTTCTATCAGCTTACTCTGGTTTACCGTGTCGAAGAACTTCTCTAAGTCCATATCCACAACGTATTTGTATCCGTCGCGGATGTTCCTCTGGCATGCCCTGATAGCATCGTGCGCGCTCCTTTTCGGTCGGAATCCGTAGCTGTTGTCTGAGAACTGTGGCTCGTAAATTGGCGTCAGCACTTGGGCTATTGCCTGCTGTACGACTCGGTCTACGGCTGTTGGGATTCCCAACTTCCTCGTCTTCCCGTTCTCTTTGGGTATCTCTACCCGCCGCACGGGCTGCGGACGGTATTTCCCGTCCATGATAATCTGCCGGAGTTCTTCCCCGTTGTCTTTGAGATATTGCAGAAGAGCTTCCACTCCCATCCCATCGACTCCGCCCGCCCCTTTGTTCTTCTTTACCCGCTTGTAAGCAAGGTTCAGATTCTTGGGGTCTAAGATTTCCTCCAGCATTCCATCCTCGGGTCTGTCGGCATTGGTGATGTTGTCTTCAGTTATCCTCGACTTGGTAAGCGCTCCCACATACTCTTCATATTCCGCATTATCCCTTTGCGGGCAGCCATCGCCAATACGATGTATTCTGCTTTCTTTGTCCCGATTCTCGGTAACTTTCATTGACTTTCACCTCCAAGGGTTCCACCCTTCACAGTACCGTCGACTGTACTGCTACTATGGCTTCATCTGACTCCTCACGGCAAATCTTGTTTCAACCAGCTTCAGCAAATACGCCTCTGCCGTCTGTGAGGTATCCCCGGGTAAGAGCGCAGTCTTTCTCTCCATCTATCCGCCGCATTTACATTCGCTGATTCCGTGTAGCTATTGGACTTCGGCTTGTCTAGCAGCCTTATCCTCAGCGCCTGCCTGATGCGATTTCTGTTCGTCGGACCAGAGATTTGCCGCCGCCTTCCTTCAGATTCCGCGTCGCCGCGGACACCCTTGGCCTTGGCTATACACTTCCCGCTACCGGGCGTGTTCGGGACTTTCACCCGTTAGACTGCGCCCGTGCCGGGCGCACTAGCGAAAAGAACCGGCGGAATGAATCCGCCGGTTCTTTTCAGAAAAACATCACCGAGCTTCTTTCTTCTTTCCCGAGACAAACAGAGCCGGTACAACAGCTACCGCGCAGATAAAAACTGAGGCTAGGAAGAAATTGTTGTACAGCGCTAGAAGAGAATTGGTAAGCTTCTCCGGAGTATCCATAATGTCCTGCAGCGAAAGACTCGCGGTTGCAAGGTGGAAGCGTTCCATCCCCCACGCGGTTATGGCGGACATCCCGATCATCATACCGATCATACGTGCCATGACGACCATTGAGGATGCAAAGCCCTTCTGCTCCTGGCTGACCGTATCCATAACAGCCGTACCGAGCGGCGCAATAACAAGTCCGAAACCGAAGCCGCAGACAAAAAGGTGGATAGACATCTGTGGGTCTGCGATAGCAAGCGTCCAGCGGCTCATAAACAGAAAACCTACGCTGCTCATAATCAGCCCTATTACTGTAGGGAGTCTGTAGCCGAAACGCTTGCATAAGAATCCGCCGGCCACAGCCCCGATTGACAGCATAACAGTGAATCGCAATAGCCTAAGGCCGCCCTCAAGCGCCGATACGCCCATGATCGTATCCGTCATAAGCGGGATATCGACCATCGCTATGATAAGGGCAGCGCCAACGAAAAAGTTAGTTAGGTTCGACATGGAAAATACGAGGTTCTTAAAAGCCGAAAGCTCGATGAGAGGCTCGGCTGCTTTTAGAGACCGGAAGATGAAGAGAGCGAAGAGAACGGCTCCCGCCAAGAGAAAACCGATGAGCTTTTGCAAATAGTTTTCGTTTCCAAACTGCTGAGACAGCCCCATGCATATTAAGGTCAGCGAAGCCGCAAGCAGCACTCCGCTGAGGTAGTCAATCTTCGCCCTTATGCCCGCGTTTGAGCGTACATTAAGGAAAACTACGACAATAACGGCGATGCTGATAGGAATATTCAGCCAAAAAATCCATTGCCAGCTCCAATATTGAGCGATTACTGCCCCGTAAAACGGACCAATGGCGCCTCCGGCTTCAACCGCCGCACCGATTATTCCCAAAGCGACGGCACGATTTTTTCCTGAATACAGCTCTCCCGCAACCGCCATGGCTACGGGAACGAGCGCGCCGCCG
>JAYFQM010000137.1:0-35349 GCA_034927185.1 Oscillospiraceae bacterium
CCTGCCAGAACCGCTTGTTGGGTTCTGTCAGGAGTACGAAGATATACGAGGTGGTATATCTCTGTTGCACTTTTCCTGAAGTTGCCTTCGGCGGGCGTTACCCGTTATCCTTGCCCTATGGAGCCCGGACTTTCCTCACGCACAGACTTTCGCCTTATGCCCGCGGTCGTTCGGCTTACTCGCTCATAAATTCTACAACTCATTTTCATTCTTGTCAATTCAAATCATACTATTCCCATAAATTACTCCAATTTATGTTTTACCAGCTTCACAAATTTACGCTGGTGGGTTATACTGATTAGAAAATGGAGGTATTGCAATGGATAAGCTCATTGTTCACGTTGATATTTCCGAAGCATACCGCTATTTGGGCGGAGTCGGAACACCGGATCCAGGCCTTGCGTCGGAGCTTCAGCGCGCAGCTGCGGCTGTTGTAGACGCGGCCTCGCCCCGATTTGTCGAGAAGCTCTGTCTGATTAAGAGAGACAACGGCACTTGCCTTGAGGGTACCAATCTTTGTCTTGAAGGCAGGTCGATCGCGGCTCTCCTGCATGACTGTGACCGGTGCATGATCCTTTGTGCGACAATCGGAAGCGGGGTTGACGCCCTAGTACGAAAGTGGCAGGTCACAGATTCCGCATTCGCCGCTATGATCGACGCCTGCGCTTCCAGCGCCGTTGAAAGCCTCTGTGATGGGATCGAAGTCGCGCTGAAAGAAGAGTACGCACCGCTGTCGCTTTACCTTACAGACCGCTTCAGCCCGGGCTACGGTGATCTGCCCTTGTCGATACAGCCCGCTTTCTGCGCTGTTCTGGATACGGCACGGAAAATTGGAGTAACGGTCAGTGAAAGCTGCATGATGACGCCGAAGAAAAGCGTCACCGCGATAATAGGTCTCTCGCATAATCCGCAAAGGCATTACGATACGGGCTGCCGTGACTGCTCACAGATAAAATCCTGCAAATTCAGAGAAAACGGGGTCAGTTGCTATGGACGAGCTCTTTAAAAACGAATTTATTATTCTGGATGGGGCGATGGGAACAATGCTCCAGCGTTCCGGGCTTCCTGTCGGGATGCTGCCGGAACTCTTCACACTCGAACATCCGGATATTCTTGAGGGCATCCACAGGGCCTATATTGAGGCCGGCAGCGATGTCATATATTCCAACACCTTCAGCTCCAACGCGCACAAGCTCAGAGGCAGCGGCCATACTGTCGAAGAGGTGATATCCGCCTCTGTCCTGACCGCAAAAAGGGCTTCGGGTGGAAGAGTGCCTGTCGCTCTCGACCTCGGCCCCATCGGCGAAATGCTAGCGCCCTCCGGCACTCTCACCTTCGAAGAAGCCTACGGGCTGTTTACTGAAATGCTTATTGCGGGCGAAAAGGCGGGCGCCGATCTGGTCGCTTTCGAAACCTTCACTGATCTTGCGGAGCTTCGCATAGCCGTATTGGCGGCAAAGGAGAACACCTCGCTGCCCATCTTAGCAACGATGACCTTTGAAGAAACGGGCCGTACCTTCACAGGCTGCCTTGCGGAGAGCTTTGCTGAAACAATAACCAGCCTTGGAGTCGACGCTATCGGCGTCAACTGCTCGCTGGGACCTGAAAAGCTTATGCCTGTTATTCGCCGAATAGGGGCTGTTTCTCCCCTGCCGCTTATAGTCAAGGCAAATGCCGGGCTTCCCGACGCCCGAGACGGGCATTACAGCATAACAGCTTCGGAATTTGCGGCCGAGATGGAGGAATCCGCCGACATCGGCGTCCGTTTCGTCGGCGGCTGTTGCGGTACCGACCCAGAATTCATAAGATTGCTGCGCGAAACAATGAAGAACAAAAAGTGTGCTTCGCGCGCTTACGACGGTAAGACCCGTCTTTGCAGCATAACCAGGCTCGTTACTGTCGACGATGTCCGCATAATCGGTGAGCGCATAAACCCAACGGGCAAAAAGCGCTTTCAGCAGGCGCTCCGCGAAAACGACCTTGACTATATTCTGGCACAGGGAGTACAGCAGGCGGAGGCGGGCGCGGATATATTGGATGTGAACGTAGGCGTCCCGGGACTCGACGAAGCCGCTCTGATGAAAAAGTGTGTCGGTGGACTCCAGGCAACCGTCGACCTGCCGCTGCAGATAGATTCGAACGACCCGTCGGCAATCGAAGCGGGCCTGCGTGCGTTCTGCGGAAAAGCCATTGTCAATTCCGTGAACGGAGAAACGGAAAGGCTTGAAAAAGTTCTTCCGCTTGTCTCGAAATACGGAGCGGCTGTGATAGGACTTACGATGGACGAGCGTGGCATCCCCGATACCGCCGAAGAGCGCTTCGCTATTGCGGAGAAAATCTTAAATGCTTGTGAGAGCTATGGTATTTCGAAAAGTAACGTTTTTATCGACTGCCTTTGCCTGACCGTATCCGCATCGCAGAGCTCCGCAGCCGAAACGCTCAAGGCCGTCCGCATGGTAACGGAAAAGCTCGGACTTCACACCGTTCTGGGTGTGTCCAACATCTCCTTCGGTCTGCCAAACCGCGAGCTCATCAACAGCTCTTTTTTGACTCTCGCAATGGAGAACGGGCTGGACCTGCCGATTATGAACCCCAATATACCCGCAATGACGGACGCTGTCGCCGCCTTCAGGCTGCTTCGCGGCCTTGACGTCGGCTGTGAGCGATATGTAGAACGCTTTTCAAATATTATGTCAACCACGCCCCAGCCTTCCTCTTCAACTATAAACGACATCTCCGAGGCTGTTGCCAAGGGGCTGAAGGCCGAAACCAAGGCGATAGCGCAGAGACTTTTGGAGTCAAAATCAGAGCTTGAGATCATAAGCGACTTCCTCATCCCCGCGCTGGACACCGTTGGAGAAAGATATGAAAAGGGCGAAATTTTTCTTCCTCAGCTGATGCGTTCGGCAGACGCAGCATGCGAGGCCTTTGAGCTGATGAAGCTAAGTATTGTGAAAAACGGCGGTAATGCGGTGTCCAAGGGCAAAATAATAGTGGTCACCGTCAAGGGCGATATTCATGATATTGGCAAAAACATCGTAAAGACCATACTCTCGAACTACGGCTATCAGGTCATTGATCTTGGCCGTGATGTCGCCCCCGAAAACGTCGTCGAGGCCGCGATACGCGAGGACGTCCGGCTCGTGGGCCTCAGCGCGCTGATGACGACCACCCTGCCTTCGATGGAAACGACGGTCAAAGCTCTGCGAAGCAGCGGGCACGACTGCAAAATTATGGTCGGCGGGGCCGTGCTCACCGCAGAATATGCCGCAGAGATAGGCGCTGACTATTATGCCCGTGACGCTAAGCGCGCCGTTGATATAGCAAAGGAAGTATTGGGATAGGAGGTGAAACCGTGGATTTTTTTGAAAAACTGAGGCTCGGGACTGTCTTGTTTGACGGCGCTATGGGCACCTATTACGCTGAAAAACACGGCCGTGAGCCCGAATTCTGCGAATTTGCGAATATCAGCTGCCCTGACAGGGTCGAAAGCATCCACCGCGAATATATTGAAGCCGGGGCGGACGCGATTACGACCAACACCTTCGGGGCGAATACGAACGGCCTTGACTGCGACTGGGATACCGTTTCGGACATTATCGGGCAGGGATGGCGTATAGCAAATAAAGCTGCTTTGGGCAGCTCCGTCACGGTTTTTGCGGATATCGGGCCGATACCGCATATAGAAAACGTAGACAACACCGCTCAGTACATTAAGCTTGCCGACAGTTTTCTCGCTCTCGGAGCAAATCGCTTTATTTTTGAAACCTTTTCATCTCCGGAAAGCCTGAAAGCCGTTACGGCCCACATAAAGGACGAATGCCCCGACGCCGTCATCATCTGTTCGTTTGCGGTTTCGCCCGATGGTTTTACTCGCGAGGGTGTTTCGCTTTCCAGAATATGCCGTGAAATGAGCACGGATAATAGTGTTGATATTTTCGGACTCAATTGCAGCTCTGGGCCAAATCATATGGTGAAGCTGATCGGAGAGATCAAAAGCCCCAATAAGCCAATTATTGCCATGCCAAACGCCGGTTACCCGACCCTTATCGGCAGCCGGATGTACTTTGAAAATAACTCTGACTATTTCGCGCGTGAGCTTGTCGAAATCGCGAGAGCCGGCGCGGGCATAATCGGCGGATGCTGCGGCTCCACGCCGGAACATATCGCCAAAACGCGCGCTTTAATTGACGGAAGAAATGTAGCGGGGCACTTTGCTTCGCCATCTAAAAACACTGTTGAGACCGAAAAAGCTGAAAACAGGCTGTGGGCAAAGCTTGAAGAAAGGAAAAAGGTCTTTGCCGCCGAACTGGACCCTCCGGCGAATTCAGATATACGCGCTTTTATGAAGGGTGCGGTCGATTTGCGCGAGGCGGGAGCCGACGCGATCACGATCGCAGACTGTCCAATATCGCGCGCGCGGGCGGACAGCAGCATGCTTGCATGCAAGCTAAAGCGTGAACTGGATATCGACACGATTCCTCATATGACCTGCCGTGACCGAAACATTATTGCTACAAAGGCGCTTCTGCTTGGGTTGAACATTGAAGGCGTCAACAACGTCCTCGTCGTGACGGGTGACCCTATCCCGACGGCGGAGCGCGGCACTATAAAAAGCGTCTTTAACTTTAACTCGCTGGTTCTCGCCAATTACATACATGATTTGGGCGACGAATTTATCAGAGGGCCTTTCAGAGTTTTCGGCGCGCTGAATCTGAACGCGCCCAATTTCGACAGCCAGCTCCGCCGCGCCGCGGAAAAGCTTGAGCACGGCGTGGACGCTTTTCTGACTCAGCCGGTACACTCGCTCCGCGCTCTGGAAAACCTCAAACTTGCAAGGCGTGAGCTTTCCGGAAAAATACTTGGCGGCGTTATGCCCATTGTCTCTCACAGGAACGCCTGCTATATGAACAGCGAGATAGCCGGCATCAGCGTGAGCGACGAAATAGTAAAGCGCTACGAGGGTCTTGACAAAGAGGGGGCCTCCCGCCTTGCGGTTTCGCTTACGACGGAAATAGCGCTGAGTATGGCGCCCTATGTTGACGGATACTACATGATCACGCCCTTTATGAGGACCGACCTCATATGTGAAATAATGCGAAACCTTAAATAAATGACGGGCATCCGAAAACCGGATGCCCGCCTTTTTCTTTCCCGGCTTTATTATTCCGGGCTTTTTCCTATAGAATTATACAAATAAGCCCGCCTCTGCCCTCGTTTACTATTTTCTGGAGCGCATTGCGCAGCTTCAGACCCGTTTCCTCAGGCATACGCTGCAGCTTTGCCGTAAGTCCTTCACCGGCTATGTCGTACAGCGATTTGCCGAAAATATTTGATTCCCATATCTTCGAGGCGTCGCCCTCGAAGTTCTGCAGCAGGAAGCCCAGAATTTCCTCCGATGCATGTTCGCCGCCCACTGCGGGCGACACTTCGGTTTCGACCTTGGTCATCATCATATGTATCGCCGGCGCGCCGGCGCGCAGAACTACCTTATACCTGCCGCCCTGTCTGACGATCTCCGGCTCCTGCAGGACCATTTCGTCAGCGGACGGCATGACGACTCCGTAGCCCTTTTCCCTAACGTCTCTTAGAGCAGCCGAAACCTTGTCGTATTCTGATTTGGTTTTTGAAAGCTCGCACAGCAGCGAAATCAGGTCGCCGTCATTTGTAATGACGAGGCCGCTCTCTTCGCTTAGCGTGCGGTAATAAAGCTCTCTGGGGAGTTCTATCCGGAGCGTGAAGCAGCCCTTCCCCATCATCATATCGCCGATACGCGCGTCTGAAACGTTCTCAACAGACCTGAGTCTCTGCGTGAGCATCTGTGCATCCCTCAGCTTTTTAACCTCCCCCGACGCATTCAGAAGCTCTCCATACAGCGATGCTTTGATCGAATGCCCGTCCGGCAGTGCCTCGACCCATTCCGGGAGATATACGTAGAACTCCTCAGTGCCGAATTCGCTCAGCAGCTGCTGCAGTATTCTTTCAATGTCATCCTCGCGCAGCGTAAGGCAATTGACGCACAGACAGGCAACGTTGTGCTTTTCCGCAAGCTCCGCTCTCATGCTCTGCGCCCTTTCGGAATTCGGCTCCGCGGAGTTGAGCAGAATCAGAAACGGCTTTCCGATTTCCTTAAGCTCCCTTATAACCTGCTCCTCCGCAGCCACATAGTTTTCACGTGGAATTCCGCAGATCGTTCCGTCCGTCGTTATTACAAGTCCGATCGTCGAATGGTCACGTATTACCCTGCGGGTGCCCTCCTCGGCTGCTTCGGTCATGCTGATCTCATGATCAAACCATGGCGTTGTGACCATGCGCTCCTCGCCGTCCTCCGTAAGTCCCGCCGCCCCCGGCACCATATAGCCGACGCAGTCTATGAGGCGCACGGAAAGCATGGTGTCTCCTCCGATGCTGATTTGGACCGCATCCTCCGGTACGAACTTCGGCTCCGCCGTCATCACGGTTTTTCCCGAACCTGACTGCGGTAATTCGTCCCTCGCACGCTCTTTAAGATAGATGTTGTCTATGTTGGGTATGACAACCGTTTCCATAAACCGCTTAATAAAGGTCGATTTGCCCGTTCTGACGGGACCGACCACACCAACATATATGTCTCCGCCGGTACGCAGCGCGATGTCCTCATAGAGTCTGCTGTCAGTCATGCTTATTCCCCCTAAGAATCATGATTAGTAATGTTTATGGGGATAAGCTCCATTTTATTCTTGCTTTGACGGTCAAACTCAACGTTTGGCATGAAAATATAATATTTTCGGGCCGCTCGTTTTCATATCGACGTACCCCCGTCATATGTGCAGTCTTCCGACAATAATCATATTCAAGGTGCCCCGGCGTTATGAATAATCCAAGCAGCTGATTTCTGTTGAGTATTGAGGCTTGCAAATCTATCGTTTATAAGTATATAATTTAATAAATAGTTAAATCATATACTTATAAGAGGTTACAATGCGTAAAAAAATCGATAACGAAATTATTTTGAGCGCGGCTCTGAGGGTGTTTTCCCGCTACGGATACAGGAAAGCCACGCTGGAGGACATTACAGGCGAATTGAGTATGACCGCCGCGGGAATCTATGCATATGCGGAAAGCAAGCGTGAGCTTTATGAGCAGACGGTAAGCTTTGCCATGCAGCGCTGGCAGGACAGAGTCAAATGCGCGGTAGCCGGAGAGAAAACAGCGGTCGCAAAATTCACAGTCCTCTGCAGCTCTGCGCTCTATTATCTTGCGGAGGACGGAGATTTCAGCTCGCTTTTAAAAAGCGACCCCTCGATTTTCCCGATGTTTCCCACGGTTGATCCCTATGAGGAGATTAACTCCGCATCCGTAGGCATAATCGAAGATATCCTTCTGCACGGGATTAGATCCGGCGAGTTCCGCGAACTGGACGCAAAAACTGTTTCCGAGGTTCTGTTTTCAATGTACAAGGGTTTTATTATCCACGCCTATGTGCAGGGGGAATCGGAATTTATTGAAAAGAATCTTCCCCAGACGCTGGACCTCATTCTCCGAGGCATCGAAAAGAAGTAAGGCATCGGGTGTTTCCATGCTGAGAATAACAATAACACATGAAAGGAGCATAGCAATGGTAAAGTATCTATCGGAAGAATGGCGGGCGGAGGTCGAAAAACGCCTGCGTGAGCAACTCGATCCAGAGAAAATGAACAAAATTACATCTTCAATGAACAGCCGTTATTTAAACTGCCCCAGCGGCGGCAAAAAGCACTTTTATGTCGGCTTTTCCAATGGGAATGTTGACAAGGTTCTCGCGGGAGACGGCGACGGCCCATCCGCCGAATTCTGCATCACCGGCGATTATGAAACGTTCGCAAAAATTTCACGCGCTGAGCTTGGCTCGCAGAAGGCTCTTATGGGCGGTATGCTGAAGCTCAAGGGAAACATGGTAAAGGCGCTCAAGCTCGCTTCTCTCAGTGACAGGATAAACAAAATAATCGCAACAATCGAAACAGAATTCTGATAAAGGGAGGTTTTAATAATGAAGTTCGAAAACTCGGGTCCGTATTACATAGATTATCAGGCGCGCATCAGGGGTATCCAAGCGGAGATGGCAAAGCGCAAGATAGACATCTATCTCGGAAGCCGCCTTCGCACAATGTCATGGTGTACCGACGCCTTCTTTCCATGGAGAAGCTTTATTGTCATTCCCTCCGAAGGTATGCCGACGGCTTTCACCTTTGTAATCGACGCCGCCAGAGCGCTTGACGACAGTTGGCTGGACGAGGACCATGTCATGGGCTTTGCCCCAATGGGCGGTCAGGACCAGATCACGCAGATATCCGACATGATAAACGATCTATTGCCGAAGGGCGGGCGCGTCGGCGTTGAAGCCGGAATGTCCAATTACCTTCCGGAAGGCTATCTTACCTATTATGAATACAACGCTTTCAAAGAGGCAATGCCGGACTGCGAGTTTGTCAACGCACACGATATTATTGACCGGCTTCAGATGATAAAGGATATCGGAACGATAAACCGTTTCCGCGAGGCTTCCAGAATCGTTGACGTCGGTCACGAGGCCGTATTTGCAGCAATTAAGGACGGCGGCTGGAAGGGCATGACGGAAACAGAAATCGCCGGAATCGCGGCACTGGCGATGCGCAGGGCGGGGAGCGTCTGGGAATGGAGCTTTACCGGCGGCAACGAAATTGCCTGCGGCTACCGCACCGGTCTTGCCGGCGGAGCGTGCACCCCTGCAACCTGTAAGGAAATCAAAGCCGGCGAGCCGCTGATGGTCGATATACATGGGCTGTTTGGTCTTGCCTGCGGCGATCATACTCACAACTACCTTATCGGACCCGCGACTGAGCGTCAGCTTTGGCACGCTAAGAATTTTGTCGATATCGTAGATCTGACTCTGAAGACTTATCGTGCAGGCATCTCTCCGTCAGGGCTCGCTGAGGAGATGATGGCCTTTGCCGAAGAACGCGGCTTTGCGGATTTCATGGTCCCCGGCTTCGAGCATGGCATAGGGATGCTTGGCGACGAATGGCGCATAGGACGGCACGACGGGCCTTTCCCCTACTGGACCGATCCGGACCACTGCTATCAGGAAAACGAAGTCCTGATCTGCGCGATGCAGTACGCCTGCCCCGAAGAGGACATCGGTTTCCGTTACGAAAACCCGATACTGATTTTGAAAGACGGTTGCGAATATATGTCAAAGTTCCCGCTCGCTGTCGAGGTCATCAATTGATAATTCAAAATTAAATTTGACTTCAAACTGCCGCATTGAAAAAACGGAGAAGACTGTCCTTGGGACTCCTTCTCCGTTTTTTGCTGATTTTAGACAAAAATAATTCTGATTGGCTGCGGCACAATATAATTATAAAATCTCTTATATGAGCCGCCGCGCTTTCGAAAAAAGCATGCTGGAAAGGCAGTATTTATACAAGTAGAAAAAAATACCTTTAAAGTTACAGAAATTACATCATGAATACCTGAATATCAAAAATCCGCTA
The DNA here is from genome assembly GCA_034927185.1 of Oscillospiraceae bacterium. Classification (GTDB taxonomy): domain Bacteria; phylum Bacillota; class Clostridia; order Oscillospirales; family Oscillospiraceae; genus UBA2658. The sequence continues at coordinate 9,492 of JAYFQM010000137.1, forward strand.
GGAAATGATATTGACAGGCAAGTTGATTGCCGAAGAGAGATAAACAAATAACATTGAAGGAGTTGCACAAAAATGGCAAGTAGCAACAAGCTCGTAAATCCGAATGCCCGTGAAGCAATGGATCGTTTTAAGATGGAAACCGCAAGTGAAGTCGGCGTAAACCTGAAGCAGGGCTACAATGGTGACCTCACTTCCCGTCAGGCCGGCAGCATTGGTGGCCAGATGGTCAAAAAGATGATTCAGGCGTACGAAGCAGGCAAGTAATTAATCATAGCGATTGAATTGAGGAGGGATTTATCCCTCCTCAATTCATTTCCATACCTCTTTTTTGGTTTCGACAAATCTTTTGTGTAAAAACAAAAATTTTTGTCAATTCCGGAATATTGCTCGACATTACCCAAAACGTTGGCTACAATAATAATAAAGCCTGCAATCGTACATTACAGCGAGCATCCGTACAGCAGGGAAAACACACACCGAACTGGCGGTAAGAAAGGAGCTTTTTATGAATTATAGAGCTTTCGGCCAAAATGACCTTTCTTTTCTGCAGAGCCTTATTCCTGATGAAAAGCGGATATTGACAAGAGATGCTATGAATGAGGATTACAGTCACGATGAGCTTAGCGGTACAACAAGCTATCCTGATGTTGTCGTAAAAGTTATCTCGGCGGAGGAAGTTTCCGAAATTTTGAAGTATGCGAGCGCAAATTATCTTCCCGTCACACCCCGCGGCGCGGGTACAGGACTTGTGGGCGCTTCCGTTGCCATTGAACACGGGATCATGATCGACCTGAGCCTTATGAACCGCATCCTTGAGCTTGACGAAGAAAACCTGACTCTGACTGTCGAACCCGGAGTTCTACTCATGGACCTTTCCGCCTATGTTGAGGAGAAAGGCCTGTTCTATCCTCCTGACCCGGGCGAAAAATCGGCCACCATCGGCGGAAACATTTCAACAAACGCCGGCGGCATGCGCGCGGTGAAATACGGCGTGACCCGCGACTATGTGCGCGGTTTGCAGCTTGTGCTTCCAACCGGCGAAATTGTTGAGCTCGGAGGAAAAATTGTCAAAAACAGCTCAGGCTACGATCTCAAGGACCTGATAATCGGTTCCGAGGGCACTTTGGGGATAGTCACCAGAGCAACGCTTCGGCTGCTTCCTCTGCCTCGCAAAACCGTCAGCCTTCTCGTACCTTTTCCCACACTCAAAGAGGCGATAAGAACCGTTCCGCTTATAATTAAATCCAAAACCGTTCCGACCGCAATCGAATTTATGGAGCGCGAGGTCATAACCGATACGGAGGCGTTCTTAAACAAAAAATTCCCCGACAATCAGGCGGACGCTTATCTGCTTTTAAAATTTGACGGCAACAGCTCAGAGGAGGTCGAAAAGGCCTATGAGAGCATTGCCGAGCTCTGTCTTGAAAACGGCGCGGTGGATGCCCTTGTTTCCGACACAGAGGAACGTGAGAAAGCGATCTGGAATATGCGCGGTGTATTCCTTGAGGCAATAAAAGCATCGACCAGCTATATGGACGAGGTTGACATCGTCGTACCGCGCAGCCGCGTAAATGAGCTTGTCGAGTACACCCACGGTCTTCAAAAGGAGCTTGGAATCCGCATCAAGAGCTTCGGTCACGCGGGTGACGGGAATCTGCACGCATATATTTTGAAGGACGAACTTTCCGATGCGGAATGGGAAACGCGTATGTCTCTATCAATGGAGAAACTTTACGCGAAGGGCCGCGAGCTTGGCGGACAGGTTTCCGGCGAGCATGGTATCGGCTTTGCGAAGAAGCCTTATCTCAGGGAAGCTCTTCCACCTGAGCTTTTGATGCTTATGCAAGGCATAAAAAAAGTCTTTGATCCGAACGACATTCTTAATCCACACAAGGTCTGCGAGGACTGAACGGAATACCTATAGTAAAAGCAGAGAGGGGTTTCCCTCTCTGCTTTTACTTGCTCCTGCAGGAATCAAATATATTTATAAAAATATTTCCGCTTACAATTATATTCATAACATTCGCCGACATTTCCTCCGGCGAAACCTTAATATCGTTGACTATCCATTCGTGAAGGAGTTCGGTTATACCGGCTATATAAAAATTGAATATCGTTATCATTTCCGGCTTCAGCTTTCCTGGGAAGGCTCTGCCGAATTCTTCGATTATCATCTTTGGATACTGCCTGATAAACTCCTGATCACCGGCACTGCTGTACAGAAGCCTCGAATAAGGCAGATTGTCATATTTATGCCGGAACGTAAAGGTTACTAGCTCCGAAATCAGTTTCTTTGAATCGACGTTCTCTCTCAGTATCGTTCTTAGGCCGTCACTGTAATCAGAAAGCATATCGTTTTCAATAGATTTTACCATGCCGAAAATGCTGTCATAATATAAATAAAAAGTGCATCTGGACACCTCAGCCCTTTCGGTCAGCTCCCGTATTGTTATCTTGTTGATCGGCTTCTGGAGCATAAGCTCGCAGAGCGCCTGCCGCAAATGCTTTTGCGTTCTTGCCGTCCGCAAATCCTGCCTTCCACTCATTGATACCCTCTCAATACAATATACGCTTTTACGTACGATAATTAACATTCATGCAAAATGTGTTTACCATTTTGTATACAACTATAGTATAATTAACACATGTTGATTTGTCAACAAGCTTAAACGTTGTGAGGTGACATTATGAATGATTATTCCGACCTAATGAAAAAGCAGAGAGATTTCTTCGCCTCCGGCAAGACAAAGGATTACCGATACAGGATAACCGCGCTGAAGGCCCTTGAAGAGTCAATGAAGCATTATGAAGGTGAGATCAATTCAGCGCTGAAAGCAGACCTTAACAAAGCGGCGATGGAAACCTATATTTCCGAATATGGGATTTCCCTTCAGCACATAACCCACTCCATGCACAATCTGAAAAAATGGATGCGTCCGAAGCGCAGGGCCGCCGGTATCAACACCTTTCCGGGCATCGCCTATGAAATGCCAGAGCCTTACGGGATCGCACTTATAATGTCACCATGGAATTACCCGATACAGCTTACAATGTGTGCGCTGATCGGCGCTGTATCCGCGGGTAACTGCTGCGTCGTCAAACCGTCGGCGTATACGCCCGCGTCTTCGGCCGTCATTGCGAAAATCATTGAACGCGCCTTTCCACGTGAATACGTCGCCGTTGTTCTGGGCGGACGCGCGGAAAACCAGCAGCTTCTTGAGCAGCGCTTCGACTACATATTTTTCACAGGCAGCGTAGGCGTAGGCAAGCAGGTTATGGAGAATGCCGCAAAAAACCTGACCCCCGTTACGCTGGAGCTCGGCGGAAAGAGTCCCTGTATAGTGACCGAAGACGCCGATGTAGAAAAAGCGGCAAAGAGTATTGCTTTCGGAAAGCTCCTGAACAGCGGGCAAACCTGTGTTGCGCCGGACTATGTTCTCGTAGACAGAGCTTTGATGGGGCGCTTCTGTACGGAAGTAAGCGTACAGTTCAGAAAAATGATCGGAGACGCGCTCATGAACGAGGATTATCCACGTATCGTGAACGAAAAGCACTTTGAAAGGATATCGGCTCTTTTTGAGGGAGCCACGGTTTTCAGTGGCGGCCGCCTCGACAGGGATAGGTTGCGCATTGAGCCAACCGTGCTCGTCGATGTGACGGAGACTTCTCCGGTAATGGAGGAAGAAATATTCGGGCCGCTGTTGCCGGTAATCCCATATGATACGCTTGACGAGGCGGAGAACTTTGTGCTCAATGGTGAAAAGCCGCTGGCACTATACCTGTTTACATCAAGCAGGAAAACCGAGAAAAGGGTGTTGAACAAACTCTCTTTCGGCGGCGGCTGCATAAACGATACAATAGTCCATCTGATGACCAGCGGTCTCGGGTTCGGCGGGGTAGGCTTCAGCGGAATGGGAAGATACCACGGAATACACAGCTTTGAAACCTTCAGCCATATAAAAGGGATCTACAGGAAATCCGCACTTATCGACCTGCCGCTGAGATACCATCCGTACAGGCAGTCTTATTATTCTCTTGCACGCAAACTGATGAAATAAAACCCAAAACGCGCGGAGGATAAATCCGCGCGTTTTGAGTTCTCACGACTGATATTCAAATTCGAGCTCATACATTGAAACAGCGTCGCCGTCCCTGACCCCCATCGCTTCCATTCTCTCAAAGATACCCGCTTCGCGGAGAATGCGGTCAAAATGCATTCTCGACTCGTAGTCGGTAAAATTAATGGTGGCGACAAGCTTTTCAAGCCACGGTCCCTCAACTATCCAGACATCGTCGATCTTCTCAATCGTTACTTCTGCCGAGGTATCGATAACCGGCTCAGGCTGCACATAATCTGGCTCGAAATACTTTATCGGCGGTAGGCTCCTGAGCTTTTCGGCTGCCGCCCTGACGAGTTCCTGCGTTCCGATATGCGCGGCGGCGGAGACTTCAAAAAAGTCGTAACCCAGCTCCGTAACATAATCGCGGAATTCATCCAAAAGCTCGCTTCCCTCCGGCAGCAGGTCACATTTATTCGCAACTACGATCTGGGGTCTTTCCGCGAGTTCGGGATTGTATTCGCGAAGTTCGGCATTAATTGCCTCGAAGTCCTCAATCGGATCGCGCCCCTCGCTTCCCGAAACGTCTACAAGATGTATGAGCAGCCGACAGCGTTCGATGTGCCGCAGGAAGTCGTGTCCCAGACCTGCGCCCTCGCTCGCTCCCTCGATTATGCCTGGTATATCCGCCATAACGAAGGAAACGCCCTCAGAAACATAGACGACACCAAGATTCGGAAAGAGCGTAGTGAAGTGATAGTTCGCTATTTTCGGGTGAGCCTTAGAAACGACTGAGAGCAAAGTTGACTTGCCGACGTTGGGAAATCCGACCAGCCCGACATCGGCAAGGAGCTTGAGTTCAAGGACAACCTCACGCTGCTCGCCCTCCGTTCCAGGCTTCGCAAAGCGGGGAACCTGCCTCGTCGGAGTGGCAAAATGCTGGTTTCCCCAGCCGCCTCTTCCGCCTTTAGCCAGAACAAAGGGCTGCATATCGGACATGTCTTTTATTATACCGTCAGTTTCCTTGTCCCTGATGAGCGTTCCGCGGGGTACCTTGATAAGAATATCCTTGCCTTCCCTGCCCTTCATATTTGCGCCCATGCCGTTCATGCCGTTTTCAGCGACATATTTGCGTTTGTAACGAAAGTCAAGAAGAGTCGTCATATTGTCGTCTGCGGCAACAATAACGCTTCCCCCATGTCCTCCGTCCCCTCCGTCCGGGCCGCCCGCCGCGACATATTTTTCTCTGTGGAACGCAACCGCGCCGTCTCCGCCTTTTCCCGCCCTGACAGATATGGCAGCCTTATCAATAAACATAAAAACCTCCATGCGTAAACGCATTTGATACTAATATTCCCCCGACGTTAAAAGGAAATACATGGATAATGAACAAATGATAAAAAACGGGCGGACGTTCACGCCCACCCGTTTGAAGCTCACTGTGCCAGATCCTCGTAAACCGAGACCTTTTTACGGTCCTTATCAAGACGCTCAAACTTCACTATCCCGTCCTTAAGGGCGAAAAGTGTATCGTCACCGCCTTTACCAACATTGGTGCCGGGGTGAATCTTCGTTCCGCGCTGTCTGACAAGGATGTTGCCGGCGAGTACGAACTGACCGTCAGCTCTCTTGGGTCCAAGGCGCTTCGACTCGCTGTCGCGGCCATTCTTGGTTGAGCCCATTCCTTTTTTATGTGCCATGCTTCACACCTCCAAGTGTCATATTTCTGCGGAACTAAGCGGTGATTGTACCGATTTGTACCTGAGTGTAGGGCTGTCTGTGGCCTTTTGTCAAGCGATAGCCCTTTTTAGGCTTCATCTTGAACACGCGGACCTTTTTCGCTTTGCCGTTCTTGACGACGCTCGCAGTTACGGTCGCGCCCGATATAACGGGGGAACCGAAGGTACTGCCGTTGTCATCGATAACGGCGAGAACGCGGTCAAAAGTAACCGTATCGCCTGATTCAACGTTCAGCTTCTCGATGAAAACAACGTCACCCTCGGCAACGCGATACTGCTTTCCGCCTGTTTCGATTATTGCATGCTTCATAAACTCAATGCACCTGCCTCTCTCGGAGTCTCGCTCTATGGGCGTGAAACCTGTGTTCCACTTGTTGGCCCTCTCAATGCGGCCTTGTTAGTTTATCACGCAAAATGTGCGTTGTCAAGCTAATGTTAACACCCGTGGGCGCTGAATTTGGACGCGCAGGCTAAAAAACCGTACGCAGCGGGTCTATCCTTTCAATAGTGTCCTTTACTGCATCCCGTTTTTACCAGATGCCCTGAGCAAGCATTGCGCTTGCGACCTTTTCAAAGCCCGCGATGTTGGCGCCAATCACATAGTTGCCGGGAACACTGTATCTCTTCGCCGCGTCGTCTATCCTTTGGAAAATGCCGGCCATTATCTGCTTCAGCTTCGCGTCGACTTCTTCAAAGCTCCAGCTCAGTCTCTCACTGTTCTGGGTCATTTCCAGAGCGGAGGTTGCGACGCCGCCCGCGTTTGCGGCTTTTCTGGGGGCAAACAACACCCCGTTGGCAAGGAAATATTTCGTTGCATCGAGCGTTGTGGGCATATTGGCGCCTTCTGCTACGGCAAAGCAGCCGTTTGAGACGAGGGCTTTTGCGTCATCGATCAGAAGCTCATTCTGCGTGGCACAGGGCAGAGCAACGTCGCATTTGACGGACCACACGCCCCTTCCCTCATGGTATTGGGAGTTAGGCCTGAACTTTCCGTATTCGGAGAGTCTTACGCGGCGAACCTCTTTTATTTCCTTAAGCGCTTCAACATCTATCCCGTCCGGATCATAGACCCATCCGCAGGAGTCGGAGCAGGTCACACACTTAGCGCCCAGAGCGTGAGCCTTTTCTATTGCGTATATCGCCACGTTGCCGGATCCGGATACGGTGCAGACCTTTCCCTTCAGATCGCGCCCGCTGCGATGCAGCATCTCTTCCACCAGGTATAACAAGCCGTAGCCGGTAGCTTCTGTCCTTGCAAGCGAGCCACCGTAGCTCAGCCCCTTTCCGGTAAGTACGCCCTCATAAGAGCCTGTTATTTTTTTATACTGCCCATACATATAGCCGATCTCTCGCGCGCCTGTACCGATGTCACCCGCGGGAACATCAACATCTGAGCCTATGTATCTGTAGAGCTCGGTTATAAAGCTTGTGCAAAAGGCCAGCACCTCTCTGTCGGACTTGCCCTTTGGATCGAAGTCGGAGCCACCCTTGCCTCCGCCGATCGGAAGTCCGGTCAGCGAATTCTTAAATATCTGCTCAAAGCCCAAAAACTTTATTATACCGAGGTTAACCGAGGGATGCAGACGCAGGCCGCCCTTATAAGGCCCTATCGAATTGTTGAACTGCACCCTGTATCCTGTGTTGACCTGAACTCTTCCTTCGTCATCAATCCAGGGAACCTTAAACTTGATCTGTCTGTCGGGTTCGACAAGTCTCTCAAGAAGGCTCTCTCTCCGGAATATCTCTTCGTTTGCCTCGATGACCGTCCTCAGGCAGCCCAGCACTTCCCCTACCGCCTGATGGAACTCAGGTTCCGACGGATTCTTTTTAACAACCAGCTCAATTACTTCATCAACATAGCCCATGGTTTTACTCCTTCGTTCTAATAATGCAAAAATGCACAAAAAAAAAGCCTGCTGCTCATTTTATGTTTTTTTATATTATATATCATATTAACGTCGTAATGCAACATTTTTTGGGATACTCTGATAAATACTTTTTAAAATCGTCATTTTTCTGCCTGCACTTAAAAAACGAATATTACGGCACTTCTCCCGCCGTTAAGCGGGAAGAGCGCCGCAATACTCTCCTCAGTCTCTCCCAATTGGACCGGAGGTTCAGTCCTCCGGTTTGCCAAACATCTTTTTGATTTCGCCCATGTCGCGCTTTCCGACGGCGTTTTTCGGAACACTATCGACAAAGGTAACGTACTTTGGGACCTTTATACTCGAAAGCTCTGTCTTGACTGTCTTGATAATTTCCTCCCGCGTGACGTTGACGCCGGGGGACCTGACTATCAGAACACGCCCTACCTCGCCCCATTTCGGGTCCGGGACACCAATAATGCAGGCTTCTATGACGCCGGGAACGGCCATTATAACGTCTTCAATTTCCTGCGGGAAGATGTTTTCTCCACCGGAAATAAACATATTCTTCTTTCTTCCGCTTATATAGCAGAAGCCATCATCGTCCAGATATCCCATATCGCCCGTGTGCACCCAGCCGTCTTCCAGCATTGCGGCCGAGGCCTCGGGGTTGTTCCAATAGCCGGAAAAGAGGGTCTTGCCCTTGAAAAGCAGCTCTCCGCGCTCGCCCTTAGGCATATCTCTGCCCTCGTCGTCCACGAAGCGGATCTGACTGAAGGGCGCTGGTATACCACAGGAGTTCCACTTGGCTCTGACATCGTCGATTGTGATAAGGCCGACAGGATGGCACATATTGTTCGGCCCGACCTCTGTCATTCCGTAGGCATTGACCATTTTTACGCCGCGTGCCCAATAGATTTCCAGCAGCTCGCGTCCGGTCGGCGCGGCTCCCGTAACCAAACAGCGGTAACATGAAAAATCCGTCTTTTCAAAATCCGGGTGCATCGCCATAGCCTTATACATGGTTTCCACAGAGATGCCCATTGTCGGCCGCTCGTCCCGGATGGCCTGCAGTACCTTTTCCGGATTGAAGCCGCGCATCACGGTAATGCGACCGCCAATCATGAGTATCGGAAGCGTAAGAACATTCCAGCCCGCGGTATGAAACAGCGGAAGCGTCTGGATAACGCTGTCGTTTTCACCTAGCTGGAAGCCAGTAATGCTGGCTATGGAATTATAAAAAATCGAACGGAAGCTCACCATCGCGCCCTTTGGAGTTCCGGTCGTCCCGCCTGTATGTATGAGCATCTGAATATCCTCATAGTCCAGCTCGACCGGCTTCGGGGCAGTATAGATTTCGTTTTCCATGATTCGGAGGTAGCAGTAATGCTCACTTTCGCCGATTTCGTCCAGACAGACGAAGCGAGTGTCGAAACCACGTTCCTCCAGTTCAGTAATTGTAAACGCGAACTCCGCAGAATAAAAAATCACCTTCGGCGCTTCGTTTTCGATAATCGAAAACAGTTCCTTTTCTCTTAGCAGACAGTTATATGTGGTAATGATAATGCCGGTTTTGTAGGTTGTGTAGAAGGCATCGAAAAAGGCTACCGAATTTGTTGCGCAAAACCCGATCCTGTCGCCCTTTTTAAGCCCCAGCTTCTCGGTTAAAAACCATGCCAACTTGTCCGAACGCTTGTCCATCTCGGAATATGTGTAGTGCTTTCCTGTGTCAAAATCGTAGATTGCCTCATGCTTGCCGGAAAAACGTACTCGATATTTGCCCATGTTAAACAATGTTTCAGAATCGTACATACCTGTTTCCCCCTTATGCCCTTCACGTCACAAAAGCAGCTCTGCGTTTTCTGTTGCTATAAGCTGCTTCTGAAAGCCGCACTTTCCCATGCGTCAAACAAGGCATTTATTACAACATTATGCGACTATTTTATAACCCATTCACTGATAAATCAACAGAAATAATTTGCAAAAGTCCCGTATATGTCTATTTAGATATAGATTTTGTGTAATGAATAATACCGGCAAACGAATTTTGTCTATTACACCGAATAAGCGTGGGCACTTTTTGTCGATTGGTTTACATAATAACAGGGAGTCCAAATCGGCTCCCCATTATTATGTAATTATGCATGTCCCAGGTAACGTTCGAGTATCCACATATACCCTACAGCGAAGGCTTCCCTCATAGTGTAGCTGACCATCATCGCTTTGTTTCCCGTATTTGCCGCTACACCTACAGCATCCGCTCCAAGCTCGCGTGCGTAGAACTTTGCGCGGTAAAGATGGTACTCCTGCGAGAGCACTGCAACCCTGTCCGTAGGGTCGTTGCCAAACAATCGGATAATTGCAAGAGAGTTTTTCAGGTTCTCGTAAGTCGAGGTAGACTTAGCCTCCATGATTATTCTGTCCTCAGAAACGCCGTTATTTGTCAGCCATAGGCGCATACACTCGGCCTCTGTGATATCTTCCCCCGCACCCTGTCCGCCGGAAACGACCGCAACTGCTTCGGGGTAATCGTCAAGATACTGTTTCGCTGCTTCAAGCCGGTAGAGAAGCGATAGCGACGGCTCCGTTCCGTTGACGCCCGCGCCGAGTACGATAAGATACGGCGCTTCGGGGTTTTTATCTGTGTGCGATGCTCTTACGACAATCACTTCAATAATAGCGAAAAGCACCAGACCGATGCACACAAGCGAAGTAAGTGCAATTTTCAGGACCTTTTCCGCCTTCGCATTCTTCCTGCCCAAGTACGTTATAAGCCTGTATAGTCCAACGAGAGCCGTAATTTCCAACAAAGCCATCGCGATTGTCTTGTAACCGACAGCCACATAGAACAGGAGCAAAAAAACAGCCATCAGAGCGATTTCCACTGCCCAGAACACCGTGTCCTTATGCTTGTTATTTTCCTTCATGTCACCTAACCTTTCAGTCCGGGAGGCTTTGTTCTGAAAGCTCCTCCCACTTTTCAAGGAGCCCGTCAAGCTCCTTTTGTGTTTCAGCCTTTCGAGCATCAAGCTCCATCAGCATCTGGTAGTCCGAAGAATTTTTCTCGCAGAGCAACTCGATTTCCTTAAGCTTCTCTTCGAGCCTTTGGATATCCCTCTCAGTTTTCTGAAGCTGTTTTTCATTATATGCGGAAGGATTTTTTCTCTGTGCTCTGCGGCTATCCTCTTTGACGTTTTCTTTCTGCTTTAAGTTCTGGTTCTGCTCGCTGCGCCGCCTGAGGTATTCGCGGTAATCGTCGAAGCCGCCCCGGAAATCGGTAATTGTTCCATTTTCAAGTGCCCATATTCGCGTTGCAAAGCGTTCTATGAAATATCTGTCGTGCGAGACCAACAGCAACGCTTCGTCGTAGTCGTCCACTGCCTCCTCGATCCACTCGCGGCTCTGGATGTCCAGATGGTTCGTCGGTTCGTCGAGAATGAGAAAATTAGTGTCACTTCGCATGAGCATGCAGAGCCTCAGACGGCTCTGTTCCCCGCCAGACAGGGCAGAAACGGGCTTAAAGACATCCTCACCCGAAAATCGGAAGCTTGCAAGCCTGTCTCGCGCGCCCTGCGGCGTACATTTTTCAGAATACAGCATCGTATCCAGCAGGCTTCTTCCCGGGTGATCGAATTTTATTATCTGCGGCAGATATGCGGTTTTGACCGAGGGGCCTCGGCGGATCATTCCGCTGTCCGGCACATTCTCTCCCACTATAAGCTTTATAAGCGTCGATTTTCCAGTGCCGTTGTCTCCTATGAGAGCTATGTGCTCCCCTCCCTCAATAATAAGCTCAAGGTCAGAAAAAAGCGTCCTCACTCCGAAGGATTTGCCTACCCCGTCTATAACCAGCACCTCGTCACCGGAAAACTCCCGCTGTGCAAAGCGCATTTTCATAGTCCTTTCGGCTTTAGGCCTATCTGTCTGCCTCATGCGTTCCATGCGCTTTTCCATTGAAAACGCGCGTTTATGCAGCTTGTCCGCCCCCATAAACGCCCACAGATGAAGCTTATCGGCCGCCTCCTGAAGCTGGGCAATTTTTGCCTGCTCCTTTTCGTATTTCTTGAGCTGCTCTTCATACCGTCTCTGTTTTTCGTCAACATAGAAGCTGTAGTTGCCGCTGTAGAATTCGGCTTTTCCGCCCAGAACCTCGATTGTCCTGGTCACGACCCGGTCGAGAAAATAACGGTCGTGGGATATTGCGAGCACCGTCCCCCGAAATTTCAGAAGGTAATCCTCCAGCCACTCCGTCGCCTTCAGGTCGAGGTGGTTCGTCGGCTCGTCCAGAAGCAGTATATCCGTATCCTCGAGTATGAGTCGTGCGAGGTTAACTCGCGTCTTTTCCCCGCCCGAAAGCTCGGAAAAAAGCTGTTTCCGCATCGCTTCCGAGATTTCAAGGCCGTTTGCAACCCTGCTGCGCTCGGAATCGGCACTATAGCCGCCCAGCCGCTCGTACTCCGCAGCGGCACTGTCATATTCGCGCAGAATGGCCTCGGAAGCCTCTCCCGCCATCCGTGAAGCAAGTTCGTTCATTTTTGCTTCGAGCTGAAAAATTCTTTCGTGAGCGGATTTCAATACATCCTCGACCGTATAGCCATCGGGAAACACGGGTATCTGGGAGATCAGCCCGATCCTCCTGCCTGAGGGGATAACGACCCTTCCCTCATCTGGCCGTACCTCGCCGGTTATGATTCTAAACAGCGTGGTTTTTCCTGCGCCGTTTTTGCCGAGTATGCCAACGCGCTCACCGCTGTTTATCTCAAAGCTCAGACCATCTAATATGTTTTTGTCCTGTTCAAAGGCTTTTACCAAGCCTTGTATGGATATTTCTGACATCTTATTCTCCTATAAATGAAAAACCGGGCAAGCCGAATCGGCCTCACCCGGCTTTGTGGCATATGAGGCTGTTTTTACGAAGCTCCTACCGCCGCCTGCAAAACGGCGTTAGCGACCGGGCCCGCGTTTGCGAGTCCGCCGCCACCCCTTTCGATCACGACGGTAAATGCAAGGGGATATTGGGCGTCGTCGAGGAATCCTACAAACCAGGCGTTCGAGGTGCCGTCGCCAAGCTCAGCTGTGCCCGTTTTGGCACAGATTTTCAGGTTCGGGAAATTTCCCTGTCCATAGGCATAGGCGACGTTATAGCTCATAAGCTCCTGTATTTTCTGCGCCGTATCGGTGTCCATAAGGCGGGTCGAGTTAGAATGACCATTTTTGAGGATCACTGGCTCTCTTGCGACACCGTCGTTTGCGATCGCCGAAACGAATCTCAGCATGGCAACCGGGGATATGAGGTCGTCATACTGCCCGATACCCATCCAGCTCAGATTGCTCGTCCCGGTCTGCCCTTTCTCGATGCTTCCCGCAGCTGTATCTATGCCGCTCACGGAAAGGCTTTTGAGAAAGCCGTATTTCTCCGCATAGTTATAAATCGTATCCGAACCGAGCTCTTGGGATATCTCAGAGAAAGCGCTGTTGCAGGAATTCGCAAGTGCGTTTTCGATCGTCTCCTGCCCGTGCACTCCCGTGCAGCGGACGGTGTCCCCTCCAACCAGCACGCTGCCCGTACAGGTGAAAGTCCTTGTATAAAGGTCGGGAATGTTCTCAATCGCAGCGGAAAGGGTTATGAGCTTAAACACCGAGCCTGGTGTATAGGTCGAGCCGATGCAGCGGTTAATGTAGACACCCTCGTAAGCCGGAGCGGAGGTGTCCGGCGGATTATTCGGGTCATAGGACGGGGTGCTCACCATGCAGATTATCTCGCCCGTCTTGTAGTTCGATACGAGGACCGCGCCTTTTCTTCCCGCAAGCGCCTTATACGCGGCGGTATTTAACGCGGAGTCAACGGACAGCCTGACCTTCGAGCCGTTACCGGTAAGGCTCGCCACGCCATTTACAAAATCATATCCCGCGAGCTTCGAGCTGAAAACGCTTATCGCTCCTGTGCCAACGTTTCCGGCGTAATCCCCAACGACATGAAAGCAGGCCTTACGCACCGTCTCGTCCTCCGCATAGGAAAACACACCGCCGTCCGCGCGGGCTAGAACAATCCCGTTTCGGTCCACAATCGTACCTGTATCGAGCACACCCTCGTCGTATACGCTGCTGTTGGCACGAAGCATGGTCCAGTCCCTGCCATCCGCGAAAAGGCGTACGGCAAAAACGCAAAGGCCGAAAACCAGCCCCAGCGCGATGAGGATTGAAAAGTACGCCCTGTTTTTGATCTTTTTCACTTTGAGCGCCTCCCTTTGTCGTCGCTTCTGTCAAAAAGGTCGCGCCCGTCTTCTCCGTTTTCCCCGTCCTCGTCGGTAAGACGCTCGGAAAACTCGTTCCAGTCGTGCATTTTGGAAGGGTCCTTCATAATAAAGCTCGCGCTCTTGCGCGTATCAGTTGCCTTGATAAACGCGAGAAGGGCCCAGCAGGATATAAGGCTCGAACCTCCGAGAGAGACGAAGGGAAAGGTAACTCCCGTAAACGGAAGGATATCCAGCGAGCCGAAAACGTTCAGGCCAAGCTGGACCATCATCATAGAGACGGCCGCACAGCCAGCTATTACGTAGAAGGCCGAGCGTCCCTGTGATGCATTATGCACGGTAAAAGCAGCAAGAATTATGATCGCCGCGACCGCGCAGACAGCGATCAGCACGCCGAGCTCCTCACTCACCATCCCGAAAACGAGGTCCGTGTCCGCGGCGATGATATTATGAAGCCATCCGTTGCCCGCGCCTAGTCCAAAAAGCCCCCCTGAAGCCGCCGCGGAAAGCGCTCTCGTCTGCTGGAAGCCCGCCCCGTTGACATCCTCCCAGACATGCCCCCACGTTGCGAAGCGCGCAGCAATATGAGGCTTAATGCTTAGCGCCAGAAAGCCTGCCAGTCCTGCGCCGGTAACGGCAAAGAGGACCGTCGCGATATTGCCGCTTCGCATGAAGGATATGACGAGGAAAGTCGCAAAGAACACGAGAGCCGTTCCGAAATCGCCCATTACCGCGAGCGCTCCCACGCAAACAGCTGAAAACGCGATAAAAACAAGCAGATTCTTCCCCCTGTAAAGTCTGTCCATAGTAGCGGCCCCTGCATAAATATAGACAATTTTCACAAATTCAGAGGGCTGGAAAGAAAACCCCGCTATGCTGAGCCAGTTTTTCGCGCCGAACATGGTCGAACCGAAAACGACGTTGACCGCAAGCAGCCCGACTGCGGCGACAGCTGCCGGCAATATCATCCTCTTGACCCTTTTCAGGTTTCTCAGCCATGACCCTAAAATTACGAAAAAGGCAATTCCGGCAAGGATAAGCAGCACCTGTTTGAGCATATTTTCCGGCGTTGAGCTTGCGCAGACGGACAGGCCGATAGTGCTCAGAAAAAACGCCAGCGCCTCGACCTCAAAGCCCTTTCTGCCGATGGTTCGCATTACAATAAAATATATCCACATTATGATGCACAGCGCTATAAACGAGAGTGCGATCTGTGCCCTGTACTTCTCATCACAGTAGTAAAGCTGCTGATACATCACAAGAAACTGAAAAATAGTAACGAATCGGAACATCGCTCCCGGCGCAATTATTTTTCCGGGGGCGGTTCTGCGCTCGGCAATTATGCCGCGCTCCTCCTCAGTGAGGTTGAAAAAGCGAATCTTTGATTTGCCGATGCTGAAAAGGTCGCCGTCTTCAAGCCTTGCACCCTCCTCGGTTATCAGCTCCCCGTTTATACGTACCTCCGAGTTGTGTCCGATGTCGTAGGCGGTCCAGTTTCCAAATTCGTCGCGTATCAGAACGAGCTGTGTACCATCGGCCGAAGGCTCATTTACGACAACGTCCGAAGACCGCGCTTTGCCCACTGTGCATTCCCAGTGGCGCAGAGGCACCCGCGAACCGTCCGGCAGGTCAAGATAGCCCCACACCTCAGGCTCATAGCGTTCGCGAAGCATCGAATAGGCGCAGCGTGTGAGTATCAGGATTGCGGCGACAGGAAGCATGTAGCGCGTGAAATAGACCAGATAATTCAGAAACGGGCTGAAAGCACCTGCATCGGACTGTGCAAAAAATCCGTTCAGGCTTTGCAGAAAGCTCTCCACCGCCGCACCTCCGTTTCTCAAAACTTGACCAAAATTATACTGCCGCAGAAGCGTCTGCCGTGACGGTTAACATAATCCATCTGTTACTGATACCGTCCATACAAAAGCGCTCATTGTTATAAAAACCGTCAGAACAGCTATCCTGACGGTAATTATAACATAATGTTCCAAAATATAAAATGAAAAGTTGGTTACTTGAAAATAACCCTGTTATAGTTCTTCTTTCCGCGCTTTATAACTATGCCCTCGCCGGAAAGCTCCCCGCACGAAAAGCATTTGCAGCATTCCTGCACTCTTTCGCCCGCGGCCTCGACTCCGCCCTGTTGTACGGCCCGTTTCGCTTCCGACTTCGAGGGGCACAGCCCGCTAAGCACGAGAAGCGATATTATGTCAACCTTCCCGTCTGCCATGTCGGCCTCCGACAGCTCCGTCGTCGGAATATTTGCAGAGTCTCCGCCGTTCGAGAAAAGGGCACGTGCCGCGTCTCTTGCCTTTTCCGCTTCTTCCTCGCTGTGAACGAGCTTTGTAAGTTCGAAGGCGAGAATTTCCTTGGCCTCGTTGAGCTTCGAGCCTTCCCACTTATCCATTTCGTCAATTGTCTCAAGCGGAAGGAAGGTCAGCATCCTAAGACATTTGAGAACGTCCGAGTCGGACACATTGCGCCAGTACTGATAGAAATCGTAGGGCGTGGTCTTCTGCGGGTCGAGCCACACCGCGCCGGACTGTGTCTTTCCCATCTTCTTGCCTTCCGAGTTCAGAAGGAGAGTTATGGTCATGACATGGGCATCCTTGCCCAGCTTCCTGCGGATAAGCTCCGTACCGCCGAGCATGTTGCTCCACTGATCGTCGCCGCCAAACTGAAGATTGCAGCCATAGCGCCTGTATAGCTCAAGGAAATCGTAGCTCTGCATTATCATATAGTTGAATTCGAGGAATGACAGCCCTTTCTCCATACGCTGCTTGTAGCACTCCGCGCGGAGCATATTGTTGACGGAAAAACACGCGCCGTATTCACGGAGAAAGTCGATATAATTCAGGTTCAGGAGCCAGTCGGCATTGTTTACCATGATCGCCTTTCCCTCGGAAAAGTCGATGAACTTACTCATCTGCCTTTTGAACGCCTCCCCGTTTTGCGCGATTGTCTGGGGAGTCATCATCGTGCGCATATCGCTGCGTCCAGACGGATCTCCGACCATGGTCGTGCCACCGCCGATGAGCGCAATCGGCTTGTTTCCCGCCATCTGCAGGCGCTTCATAAGGCACAGTGCCATAAAATGGCCGACGTGAAGCGAATCCGCCGTAGGGTCGAAGCCTATATAAAAAGTTGCCCTGCCCGTATTGACAAGTTCCCTGATCTCTTCTTCATTCGATACCTGCGCGATAAGTCCGCGCGCTTTCAGTTCCTCATAGATTCCCATTTGTCTTTTCCCTTTCAATCATCTCATGTATGAGCTCAACGGCCCTCGCCATATATCCTTCGCAGCGCTCATGGCTTCCGTCCGCTATGAGCTCGCGGCAAGGCAGAGCGCCGAATTCTTCCTTGCATTTTTCAGTAAATTCCCTCGTCAGCGCGGCTATGTTTTCCTTCGCTTCCGCGTCGCCCGGCTCATTATACGGAAAGCACAAGCCAAGCGTATAAACCCCCGCGGCAACCGCGCCGCAGACTTCCCCGCAGCGGAGTCCGCCTCCAAAGCCCCCCATTGCTGCCAGGGCTGCTTTCTCATCAATTCCGCTTAGATCCCGGCACATATATGCTACCACCTGCGCAC
The DNA here is from genome assembly GCA_034927185.1 of Oscillospiraceae bacterium. Taxonomy (GTDB): domain Bacteria; phylum Bacillota; class Clostridia; order Oscillospirales; family Oscillospiraceae; genus UBA2658. The sequence goes on from JAYFQM010000137.1 coordinate 26,997, forward strand.
AGCTGAAACCGGAGGCATGGAGTTCCGCAATTCTTTTCGTATCTGCTTTCATTATTACCCCCCGTTACTAGTTATGTAAACCGAATTTGAATTTTTCCGCTGCTTCGAGCTGTTCTTCGGCAGAAATGAGTGTGTTCTCCGTTATGTTGTCGCCGCCGTGTAGCCTTGCCAGCTCGTGCTTTCTGCCCTCATGGTCAAGCTCCGTAACGCTCGTATACGTCCTGCCGCCTCGTTCTTCCTTCTCAATAAGATAATGCGTGTCGGCCATTGCCGCTATCTGCGGCAAATGCGTTACGCAGAGTACCTGCCTGCGCCTCGAAAGCTCCGCCAGCTTTTCGCCCACGCGTGAAGCCGCGACTCCGGAAACACCTGTGTCGATCTCGTCGAATACCAGTGTCTCGATTCCATCCTTTTCCGAAAAGACGTTTTTCATAGCCAGCATGATTCTTGAAAGCTCGCCGCCTGAAGCGATTTTGCTTATCGGTCCAGGCTTTTCACCCTTATTAGCCGACATAAGAAACCTTATTTCGTCGCAGCCCGTCGAATCAAAGCCTTCGGCGCTCTCATTTGGTGTTATGTCAACCATAAAGCTGACAGACGGCATTGATAGGGCCTTCAGTTCACTTACGATCCTCTTTTCAAGCCCATCAGCCGCTTTCCGCCTTGCCTCTGTGAGCTTTTTTGCCACGCTGAACGCGTCTGCTCTCTGCTTTTCGAGTAGAGACGCAAGTTTAATAAGCCTATCGTCCGAGTATTCAATATCATCGAGCTGAGCTTTCGATTTTTCAAGCTTATCGATCAGCTCTTTTTCACCGCCGCCGTACTTTTTCTCTAACCTGCGCAAAAGCGCGAGCCTTGCTTCGATCTTGTCGTATTCCTCCGGCGAAAAATCAAGTCCGGCCAGAAAGTCCCGCAGCGTTTCAGCGGCGTCCCGGAGCATAAATGAGGCATCAGACAGGGTTTTTTCGCATTTGTTTAGGTCGGCGCAGTATCTTGCCGCGCGGGACACCTCCGCCCTCGCCTCTTCGGCGAGCGAGACGGCGTTATCGTTTTCGCCGTAAAGCGCGCCGTAGGCAGCATTGATGGTTTCAGTCAGCTTTTCGGCGTTATGCAGGAGGTCTCTCCTTGCAGTCAGTTCCCCTTCCTCGCCGACGCGAAGCCCAGCACTTTCAAGCTCCTCAACAGCCGCGCGCAGTCTGTCCGAAAGACGCTCTTTTTCAGCCTCATCCATGGACAGACTTTTTATTTCTTTTTTGGTACCCATATAGAGGTTATAGGCCTTTTTATAGCTCTCAAGAAGCTCTGCGTAGCCGCCGTATCCGTCAAGATATTCCCTGTGGCGCTCCTCGTCCAGTAGCTGACGCCCGTCGTTCTGCCCGTGAATATCCAGGAGCAGATTCGACAGCTCGCGCAATTGCGCCGCCGATACCGGCGAGCCGCAGACACGGCATGAGGATTTTCCGTCCTCCGATATCCTCCGCTGAAGGATTATTTCATCCTCCGGCTCAATGCCGTTTTCCGTAAGCCAACCATTAGCTTTTCCGCCTGTAAAAACGGCCGCGGCAAGCGCCTTGTCCGCACCGGCGCGAACAAGCTCGCGGGAGGTTCTCGCTCCCATAACGGCCAGAAGCGCATCAATAATTATGGATTTCCCCGCCCCGGTTTCGCCGGTGAGCACATTCAGCCCTTTTGAAAAGCTGATGTCCGCACGTTCGATAACCGCAATATTCTCTATGTGGAGGTCTGAAAGCATATCTTTTCCCCCTGATAAAATCCCGGAGATTTAAAGGAGCTTCTCAATCTCTCTTTCAAGATTCTCTGCCGCTTCCCTGTCCTTCATCGCGATGAAGGCCGTATCATCTCCGGCCAGCGTTCCGACGAGTCCGTCAACATCCATGCCGTCCAGTGCGGCGCACGCGGCCGATGCAAGGCCCGGCATTGTTTTTATAACCAATATGTTCTGCGCGACGGCGTATGAAGTTACGCTCTCGCGAAAAATCTTCTTCAGCCTTAAATCAAAATCCGTGAGCTCCTCGCGTGACGCCGCAATATAACGGTATTTCCCCGCTCCCGTGAGTTCCTTCACTAGGCGCAGTTCCTTAATATCTCGTGAAAGGGTTGCCTGTGTGCTTTTCACCCCGCAGGCCAAAAGCTCATCAATAAGCTGGCTTTGCGTTTCCACATCTTTTGACGCGATTATTTCCAGAATTTTCTCCTGTCTAGCGGACTTCATATTCTCTCCCCCAGTTTTTTGTAAGCGATTTCATAGAAGCTCTTGCTTGAAACGTGCGCCATTATCGTTCGATGCTGAGACATTCTGATTCTGAGTTCGTCTTCCGGTAAAAATGGTATCAGATCTCCTCCGTCCACGGAAAGCCAGATCTGCTTGCCTTTATTTTCATTGGCTCTTACGGTTACGACTCTGTCCGGCGCAAGAACAAAGGGCCTGACGGTTATAATATGCGCGCAGATCGGAGTCAGCAGGATGTTCTCCGCAGTCGGCTCGACGAGTGAGCCGCCTGCCGCAAGCGAATACGCGGTAGAACCCGTGGGGGTCGCTACGATTATCCCATCTCCCGTATATTCAGTTATCTTGCAGCCGTCTCCATAAGCCGAAACCTTTATTGTCGTTGCCGTACCGCATATGATGGCGTCGTTTAGGGCGCTGTCGGAAAAAATGGGCCTGCCTCCGCGTATAAGCTCGACGTCCAGCATCATTCTGCTGATTGGGGTATAATCTCCGTCGGCAGCCTGTATAATCAGCTCCAGCTCGTCCGGTTCCAGCTCCGCCATAAAACCCTTATGGCCGAGATTCACTCCGAGCATTGGCAGAGGGTTTTCTCTGACCGCTCTCGCCGCTTTGAGTATCGTCCCGTCGCCCCCAAAGCAGATAAGGAGTCTCGCGCCGAATGCTGCTTTTTCAAGCGGTACTATTTCCGCCCCGACGGGAAGCGTACCTTTGAACGCATCCGGCGAGGCAAGGCTCATCACAGTCTCATGACCGGCTTTTTTCAGCATATCCCTTACCTTGAGCGCCATCACAAGTCCAATATCCCTTTCGGGATTAGGACACAAAACAATATGCTTTCCGACATCAGACATGGTAAGTTCCCTTTCTTATTTGTCAAGCGCGCTGTGCGAGACTTCGACCACGGCTTCGGGATCAAGCGCAGGAGCCTCATAGCTGCCTTTTCTCAAAATAGATAGATATTCAATATTTCCCTCAGGACCCCGAATCGGAGAAAACCCGAGTCCAAGCGGTGTAAGTCCTGCGGATGAGGCAAAATCAAGAAATGACCTCACGACTTCAACGTGAGTCGACTTTTCACGGACGACGCCCTTCTTCCCCACCTTTTCTCTCCCCGCTTCGAACTGCGGCTTAATAAGGCAGATTATGTAGGCTCCATCCTTTATTAATTCCCGAACTACAGGGAGTACAAGCTTTATCGAGATGAAAGAAAGGTCCATGACGGCAAGATCGGCCTTTTCTCCCAACATTTCTGCTGTAACATATCTGATATTTGTCCGCTCCATGCTGACAACGCGCTCATCACAACGCAGGCTCCATGCCAGCTGACCGTAGCCGACGTCGATGGCGAAAACCTTTTTCGCACCATTTTTCAGCAAAACGTCTGTAAAGCCGCCTGTTGACGCTCCGCAGTCTATGCAGACTAGGCCTCTCGGATCAAAGCCGAAAACCCGCAGCGCCTTTTCCAGCTTAAGCCCGCCACGGCTGACATAGGGCAGTGCCTCGCCCTTCAGCTCCACGACCGAGTTTTCATCGAACGACATACCGGGCTTGTCCATACGCTGACCATTGACGAATACAAGTCCCGACATTATCGAGGTCTTTGCGCGTTCGCGGCTCTCTGTAAGCCCCCTGTCAAAAACCAACTGGTCAAGTCTGACTTTTTTCATATGGCGCTCTCTTCCTCCGCTCCGCCTGCCGAATCTGCAAAAAGGCCCTTCGCGGCTTCAACGATGCTCTTGGCATCGAGCCCTTTGAGCCTAAGCAGCTCGTCGACACCGCCGTGCTGGACGATGCCGTTGCCAAGATCAAGAGTTCTGGCGGCACTGAGTGAAAGGCCATCCTGTGCGGCGGCGGCAAGAAGCCTTGAACCCGCGCTGCCGAAGGCGCAGACGTCCTCCGCCGTCAAAAGTCTGCCAGTCTTGCCCAGTGAACGCAAGGCGGTTTCCGTATCCAGAGGATTAATAAAATTAAGCTTTATGATTTCTGCGTCTATGCCCGAAGCCGCAAGAAGCCTTCCCGCTTCAAGCACATTATTGATCATTACGCCGTGGGACACAATCGTTATGTCTTTTCCCTCGCGCAGCACAGTGCTCGGGGCTTTTCCTGAGCTTGTGGTATATTCTCCCTCCCCGCCGCGGGGATAGCGCACGGCAACTGGCCCATCCACATGGTATATCGCAAGCTCCAGCATGTCGCGCAGTTCCTCGTAGCTTGCGGGCGCAAAGACCGCCATATGCGGGACAGAGCATAAATAGGCAAGGTCAAAGACTCCCTGATGTGTTTCGCCGTCACGCCCAACGATTCCTGCCCTGTCCACGGCAAATACGACGTGAAGCCCGGAGAGCGAAACATCGTGAATCAGCATATCGTAACCGCGCTGCAAGAAGCTTGAATATACGGCAAAAACCGGTATCGCACCTTGACTTGCAAGCCCTGCCGCCATTGCGACCGCGTGCTCCTCGGCGATGCCCACATCGAAGAATCTTTCAGGAAAGCTCTTTGCGAATTCTGAAAGCCCCGTGCCAGCGCACATAGCGGCTGTGATGGCAACCAGCTTTTCGTCGCTCCCTGCAAGCTCAGCAAGCGTGCTGCCGAAAACCTCCGAAAAACAGGCGTGCTGGGATTTTTCAACTCCCGATTCAACGTCAAAGGCATCCACGCCGTGGTAGTGCTCCGGCTCCTGCTCAGCATAGGTATAACCCCTGCCCTTCTGTGTTATAACGTGGACGAGAACTGGGGTTTTCAGTTCCTTCGCCCAGCCAATAACCGCTTCAAGCTGAGAGATATCGTGCCCGTCGACCGGACCTAGATAATGAAAGCCCAGATCATCAAAAATGTTGCCCGGCAGCAGACGGCGCTTGAGCCATTCCTTAACGGCGTGGTTAAACCTGTAGAGCGCCGGCACATGCCCGAATAATTGCCTGTATCCGCGCTTGAAGCGGAAATAAGAGGGCTTAACTCTTATCCTTGACAGCATTTCGGAGATACCGCCGACGTTGTTGTCGATTGCCATCCCGTTGTCGTTTAGTATTACTACTATGGCCTCCCCGGACTGGCCCGCGTCGCAAAGGCCCTCATAGGCGGTTCCGCCCGTAAGCGCCCCGTCGCCTATGACCGCGGCGACGCTGTAATCCCCGTGCGCGAGAGTCCTGGCTCTTGCCATGCCCAGCGCAACCGAAACGGAGGTTGATGCGTGACCCGCCACAGCTGCGTCATGCTGGCTTTCCGTGGGCTTAGGATACCCCGACAAACCGCCTAGCTTTCGCAGAGTCTCAAATTCCTTCCTGCGCCCGGTCAGCATTTTATGCACATAGCTCTGATGCCCGACGTCAAACAGGAGTCGGTCCTTTTCGGTATCGTATACGCGATGGACGGCGAGCGTAAGCTCCACCGCCCCGAGGTTCGAAGCGAGATGCCCGCCGGTTTTTGAAACATTTTTTATCAGAAACCCTCTGATTTCGGAGCTCAAAACCTCAAGCTCCCTGTCCGAGAGGGATTTTATGTCCTTCGGAGAATTGACGGATTCCAGAATATTCAAAATAAAACTACCTCAATTTTATAATAAGCAAAGCTTCCATTTGCATTATATTCATATTTAAGCGTAATATATATGATAACAAAAAACGCCCTGTTTTACAAGTGTAAACAGGCGTTTTTTAAATTTTATTCATAGTAAAATGAATATTATCTTACGTCAGCTGCTGCGTTCACTCAGTTCGTCGGCAAAGCTCATCAGGAACAGCGGCGCCGGTAGGCATTCGGAAACTGTGTTCTTCGCATATTCAGTCAGCCTAACTATGCGTCTTTCACACTCTTCCCTCCCGCAGCTGCTCATAAACGTTGTTTTTTCTGCACGCCTGTCGGAGCCGACAGGCTTTCCAAGTTCTTCAGCTGAACTAAGCTCATCCAGTATGTCGTCGCGTATTTGGAAAGCAGCGCCTAGCGCAGAGCCGTAAATAAGCGCCGCTTCCCTCTGCTTTTTCGACGCTCCTCCGACAATCGCACCCATGAGACAGGCTGCTGCGAGCAGACTTCCGGTTTTGAGCGCCTGCAGCTCCGTAAGCTCCCGCTCGCTGAGCGTCCTGCCGTTGCCCTCCATGTCGAGCTGCTGCCCCCCGCAGACTCCGTCAATTCCGGCGGCGTTAGCAAGGGCCTCCGCACATTCCGCCCGAACCTCGGCAGGAAGCCCCGAGCGAAGTATCGTTCCAAAGGCCTCTGCCTGCAGAGCGTCGCCCGCAAGCGTGGCCGTAAATTCTCCGAACACGATGTGGCTGGTCGGCTTTCCCCTGCGAAGCTCGTCGTTATCCATGCAGGGAAGGTCGTCATGTATGAGTGTATAGGTGTGAAGCATCTCAACAGCAAGAGCCGCCGGCAGCGCTTTTTCCGGGTCTTCCCCCAGCGCTTCGCAGAAAGCGAGTACAAGAACGGGGCGGATTCGCTTTCCCCCAGCCAGCAGGCTATAGCGCATGGCTTCGATCAGGCGGTGCTGGGGAAGGCTCTCACCGTCCTGAAGTACCTTTACGAGCCGAGCTTCAGCCATAGCCCTGTATCCTTCGTAAGTCGGGGTCACAGCCTATTCACCGCCCTCGAACGGCGTTTCGACCGGCTCGCCGTTTTCTCCTTTTTTCAGCGCGGCAATCTTCTGCTCCGCCTCGTCAAGCATTTTCCCGCAGTACGCTATCAGCGCTGTACCCTCTTCGAAAAGCTTGAGCGACTCGTTCAGAGGCGCTTCGCCTTTTTCAAGCTGTTTAACTATCGTATCAAGCCTCTCCATCGACTGCTCAAAGCTCAAATCCATTTTCTTCATAGGGTCGTCCTCCACTTATACACAGGGTTCCGTTTCGTCCACGGTACATTTCAGCGCGCCTCGGCTCAGGTACACACCGAGCCTGTCCCCCGGCGAAACCGCCGCCGCGTCCGTAACGGCGTTTCCGTCAGCGTCCGAAAGGATCGAGTAGCCGCGGCTCAGAACCTTCAGCGGGCTGAGGGCGTCAAGCGATGCGGCGAAACGGATGTACCTGTGCTTTTTTATGTTCAACAGTATTTCATAGCGCGAAAGAAGCGTATTTTGAGAGCTGTCAAGCTCCAGCCTTTTCTGGTCAATATATGCCGCCGGATACCGCATAACGCTGCGCGACGCCATATCGTTGACCTTTGCGCGCTTTTCCGAAAGTTTTTTGCGTATCGCCTGCGTCAGCCGGACCTCCATCGAAACAATGGCTTCCCTCAGCTCATTTGCGTCCGGAACTGCAAGCTCCGCGGCGTTTGAGGGGGTTGATGCCCGCAGGTCAGCGACGTAATCCGAGATAGTGACGTCCGGCTCGTGCCCCACGGCTGATATTACGGGTATTTCGGAATCAAATATCGCCCTTGCAACGCGCTCGTCGTTAAAAGCCCACAGGTCCTCGATCGAGCCACCACCGCGCCCCGTTATGATAAGGTCGCCGACCCTGTATTTATTGGCATAGCGTATAGCACCTGCGATTTCGGGCGGGGCCTCGGCACCCTGCACCCTTACCGGCAGAAGCACGACCTTCGTCATCGGCCAGCGCTTCCCAAGAATCCGTATCATGTCGCGTACGGCGGCGCCAGCGGAAGAAGTAACAATTGCAATGGTATTCGGATATTTTGGCAGAGGCTTCTTATGCGAGTCGTCAAACAGTCCCTCCTTCGACAGCTTCTCCTTGAGCTGCTCGAAGGCGACGTGCAGGTCGCCCATGCCTTCGGGAAATATCTCGGAGCAGTAGAGCTGATACGCCCCATCGCGCGGAAAAACAGTTACACGCCCCACAGCTGTGACATTCATGCCGTTTTCCGGCACAAAGCGCAGCTTAGAGGCGTTCCCCTTGAACATAACGCAGCGGATAGAGCTCTCCTGATCCTTCAGAGTAAAATAGTGATGTCCCGAAGGATAGAGCTTATAATTCGAGATTTCGCCCTTGACGGCAAGTCCCATCAGGAGCGGGTCGCCGTCCATCAAACCCTTTATGTGATTGTTCAGTTCCGAAACCGATAAGACGGAGTTTTCCATTTTCAGCTCTCCGTACCGTGCACAGTTTCCTCCGGCTCCCTTTCGGACAGGACCTCGGATCCGCGCTCCCC
>JAYFQM010000149.1:0-24582 GCA_034927185.1 Oscillospiraceae bacterium
TCAAACGCAATGTCCCCAATAGGAACTTCGATTTTGGGGAAAATTTCCTTAATTTCCCGGCCAACCATCATAGAAATCAGCTGATTATGATCTGCGGAGCAAGTTTCGAGTTCCCCAATAAATTTGCCGTCGCGCAGAACTGTTATACGGTCCGAAATCTTAAATACTTCTTCGAGTTTATGAGAAATGAATACTATCGCAACACCGTCCTTCTTGAGTCTTTCAATAACGCCAAAAAGGACTCTTACCTCTTTTTCAGTTAATGCGGAGGTAGGCTCGTCCATGACAATGACTTTTGCATTTTGTGAGGTTGCTTTGACTATTTCAACAAGCTGCATCTGCGCGACGCTCAGGCCTCTCATCACCTTTTTCGCCGAAACATTCAGCCCAACATCTTTCGTAAGTTTGTCGGCTTCTGTTATCATCTGTTTTTTGTCAACAAGTTTTATAGGACCCTTCTTAAGTTCTCTGCCCATAAAAATATTCTCCGCAATGCTCATATCCAGTACAGGATTTAGCTCCTGATGAATCATGGCTATACCGTGCTCTAGAGCCTGCTTCGGACTTGAAATCTCAACAGGCGAGCCATCAATCAGCAACTCACCTTCATCCTTTGAATATATACCCATCAATATCTTCATAAGAGTGGACTTGCCAGCGCCGTTTTCACCCATCAGTGCATGGACTTCACCTGCTCTTATAGATAGATTCACGTGATCAAGGACAGTGTTTTGTGCAAAGCGCTTTACAATGCCCCGCATCTCCAAAACAATGTTTTCCATAGCTCCCTCACTTATAAATTATAAGAAATAATAAATAGCAACTACCCGTCGAATCTGCAAACAAAAAACACCGTATACGGTATATCGTGTATATTCTAACATCGGCTTTTTAATATGTCAACATCATATTAACACTTTGTCGTTTAGATTTTAGTTAATATGTTGAACATGTTCAACCCAGGCCCTTAACTTTGTATAACAACACCAAACAGCTTGACATAGGCAAAACAGGCAGTGGAAAGCTCACTATGAGCTTCTCACTGCCTGTTTATCTATACATCAATCGCTGAATGAGTCACAGTCCGCAGGACCGCGCGTTATATTTTATTTTGGTTTTGCGTCGGCCGCGCTTCTTTTCAAAACGTCATATATGCTTCCGTTAAGCATTCTTCCCATCAGCTCAATAAACTTTTCCGGCTCCTGCTTCATTCCTCCACGTATCCATTCAAGAAAAATTCCTACAAATGCGTGGGAATAGAAATCGGCAATAAAATTTCTGTCCTCCTCCGGCAGATATTTGCCTTCCGTAACATTGTTTGAGAATGTAATCAGCAGCCCGTGCGCCGTCTTGAATAGATATCGCTTAATCGTTTCGATGTTGATGGAATTGAAAACATTGTGGATTATCATCGAGTGTTCGACAAGATAGTGCATGGATTGGAGGCAGCCCTCCTGCCAGTGCCCGTGAACGGGATTCTGCGATGTGACCTTATATGTCTCTATATTGAAAATATCGTCCACAAGGTCGTATATGTCCTTGTAGTAGTAATAAAAGGTGTTTCTGTTTATTCCGCAGGACTCCACAATGTTCTTGACTGTGATTTTTGAAAGAGGCTTTTGCTCCAGCAGGCGAAAGAAAGTGGCAATTATCTCTTTCTTCGTAAAGCTTGACATAGTAATAAGCCTCCTTTCATCAGATGGAAAATCAAATCGTCTGAACCGGACCCCTCAGCCGGCGGCACAAAGCAAATCTATAAGGAGATGACGAATTCCAACGCGTTTTTATAATCGCATGTATATAATAGCACAGGAAATTTGTCAAACGCAATAATAAATATTCTCAGAAATTTGCAAATTTTTACTAAAGTGTGCACAATTTTTCCGGGCTTCATCGGCTTAACACCCGCGTTTGCTCAGCAAGCACGGGTTCGATTGTCTGCAAGGTATAGCCTACGTCCGCCGTAGAATGCGGGTTTTCCCGCCGGTATTTTTTCGTTATCCGTTCCATTGCGCATTCGCTGTCGTCCCTGCTCGCAAGCGGCAGAAGAATAATAAACTGTGAAACGCTGTAGCGCGAAAACATATCGCCCCCCCGTAAATTCTTTCTTATGCAGGAGCAGAGCCTGCGCATGACGGTATTCTGTTTTCTCGGCGGCAGCTGCTCACCGCCTCTTCCGCTGGCATTTATCAGACAGATATGTATAGGCCTGCTCTGTCTTCCGGCATCGGAAAGCTCTTTTTTGAAAACATCCCTGAAAATCTCGTATTCGCAAAAAAACGCTCCGCTCTCCGTTTCTTCCCTTCGAAGCTCGGAGCTTACAACATTTATATCCTTTTCGACACCGTTTTCCGATTTGACGAGCTCTTTATATAAAGCCTGAAGCTCCTTTGATGGGGCTATACCGAATTCGCCGTAAAAAAGCCTTTTCATGCTTTCATACTGCTCGCGTGCAGCCTGCCTCCGGTTTGTATTCATGAGTGCAAGGATAAGATTAAAATAGAGCGACTCGACATATGGATCTATCACTATCGCCTTTTCCGCTATTTCAACGATTTCATGAAAGCCACCGCGCTCAGCAAGTGCTCCAAGGACCTCGTTTACGGCGGTCATGTACTGAAAATGGAAATAGGTGCTTATCGACATTGCCCATATGTCCGCCGCGGCATCAGGCAAAAAGTCGCCCCTGTAAAGCTCCAGTGCACTGCGCCGCAGCTCAAGCCGCTTTTCATTATCCCCGGTGCATAGGGACGCCTCTCTCAAAAGGCTCTCAAAGCGCTCGGTATCGAGTTCCATTGGCAGCTCATGATTCCATCTGTATCCTTCTGCGCATTTGAGGATCATGTCCTTTCCGTCTGCGAACCCAAGGCTTGTCAGCGCCGCCCTCGCACGGTGAATAAGGGTCTTAAGCGCGCCAACCGAAGGCCCTCTTTCTTTATCCTCCTGATACAGAAGATCGATGAGCTCGTCCTGCGGAATGCTCCTGAAACGATAGGTTATAAGATATTCAAAAAGCGTCCAGATGCGCTTTGAACGGACATTTTTGCCATCCAGCGTTTTGCCGTCGCAGGCGAGGCTGCAGCCGCCGAGCATAGACACCCGTAACTTTTTTGCTTCGCCCACAAGCTCCCCCCTCATATACTTATATTGGAGCGTAATCCGCCGCAATAAAAGTATATGAGAGCCATTGTGTAAAATTTGTTCTTTCATGAGTGGTGAAAATCGGTTTATTGAGAAGTATCCTGACGCAGAATGGCAAAGAGAGGCGTTATCCCGCAAAGCCACGTTAACAGGTTCGCACTATCCACATAATATGGGATGAACTCCGGGCTTATGAAAGGCGGCTTAAAGCATGGAAAAGCGCAAATCCTTCTTAACCGCGGCAATCATTTTCGCTCTTGTGCTCACACTTTTTCCCGCCTGCTCTGTAACGGAATGGAACATACCCGATATCGGCGCCGACGACGTTCCTCTCGCATCCGGAGCTCCTGAAACCGTGTTTGCAGCAGCTGAAGCTTCCGGTTTAAAAGTAGAAGCGAATCAGAAGATTATCCTTGACTATTCGAACACGGCGGAAGGATATGTGATGCTCAAATACCTGGGCCGGAATCAAAAAGTCAAAACTCTGATCACGGGGCCGAACGGAGTCACCTACACCTATAATCAGTCGCCGGCCGGTATCTGGGACGTCTATTCGCTAACTGAGGGAAACGGAAATTATAAAGTCTCCGTCTTCGAGAACATTTCCGGTGTGAGCTACGCCGCGATATTCTCTTTCTATATATCGGTATCCTTAAAGGATGAATTTGCACCCTTTCTTCTCTCGAACAAATATGTGAGCTACACTTCCTCCAGCAAGGCGGTGAAAAAGTCAAGTGAGCTTTGTGTCGGCAAGACCTCCGTCATCGAGAAGATCAAGGCCGTTTACGAATATGTAACTGGGAACTTTACCTATGACTATACTCTTGCCGAAACCGTTCAGAGCGGATATATCCCGAATCTGGACGCAGACATGGACAAAAAATCGGGGATATGCTTTGATTACGCCGCGGTCATGACCGCAATGCTGCGCTGTCAGGGAATTCCGACAAAAATGGTCTTTGGCTACACCGGCAGCGTTTATCACGCGTGGATTTCGGTATACAGCGCCGAGACGGGCTGGATGAACGCAGTAATTTATTTCAACGGCAAAGAGTGGAAGCTTATGGATCCCACCTTTGCATCCACCGGAAAATCCTCTGCGGAAATCATGAAATATATCGGCAACGGCAAAAATTACACGGTAAAATATCTATATTAGAAGAAGGCGCAAGAAATGAAAACACTTTCACCCAAAAATTTGTCGGACTTCTGTCTTGAGCTCCGGTTCCTGCTTGGGGCCGGGGTAGATGTAGGAGAAGGATTTGTATTACTGAGCGGAGGACGCCGAAATAAGTCCTCAAAAGCTCTGGCCGACTATTTCAGCGCCTGTGCGGACTGTGACGTGCCACTTTCCGACCGGCTCACGGCTTCCGGACTTTTCCCGCAGTACTTTACAGAAACCGTGCGGCTGGGAGAAAAGTCCGGAAGGCTTGACGAGACTCTTCTGAGCCTTTCAAAATACTACGAAAAAAAATCGAGTCTCTCGGACGGTCTGCGCGGCGCCGTCGTCTATCCTCTGACGCTTTTCGTTGCAATGGCTGCCGTTGTCGTTGTGCTCTTAACGCGGGTGCTGCCTGTTTTCAATGAAATATACGCACAGCTGGGTACTCAGATGAACGGATTTGCAGTCTCGCTTCTGAATGCGGGAAAATGGCTTATGGCGGCGCAGGCGGTAATTCTTTCGGCTATCGCCGTCTTTCTCACGGTCGGCCTAGCGGTCTATTTGATACCCCCGGTGCGCAGGACCGCGTCGAGAAGTCTCGATGCCCGCTTCGGCGGCAGAGGTGTTCTCGGCCAGATATCGGCAGCAAAGCTTGTCTCCGCAATTTCGGTTGCAGTCTCCTCGGGCCTTGACCCCGTCCGCGCGCTTGATCTTGCCGAAAGTACATGCAGCGGTTCCGTTAGCATGTGCCGGAAAATAAAAGGCTGCCGGGAACGCCTAGGACACGGAGAAAGCTTTGAGGACTGCATGGCCAAAGCCCGCATTTTTTCCGAGCGTGAAAGCAGGCTTCTCTCTCTGGCGCTCTCCTCAGGCGGTGCGGAAGAGGTCTTAAAGGAAATTGCCCGGAGGACGGGCAACAAGGTCAGCAGTGAGCTGGACGCAAGGCTCGGCAGGCTTGGGCCCGCGATGATCCTTGCCGTATGCGCGATTGTCGGGCTGACGCTTCTTTCCGTCATGCTACCGGCAATCGGAATACTGTCCTCTCTTGCATGAAACCGTTCGAGAAAGGATCTGAGGAGGATGAAAAAATTGCGTTTGCAGCTCTCCTTCCCTTCTGCTGTCCGCGGGTCTGTCTGCATGCTGACGGTTTTCGCCGTGATGCTCGCACTAGTACTCACCGGGCTTTCACGCACAGATGAATCGGTGCGTTCGGGGGGCTCTCAGTCGGCGGAGGAGGCCGTTCGCCGGTCGGCTCTCTGCTGCTACACGCTTGAGGGTGCCTATCCTGACAGCTACGAATACCTGAGGGTCAATTATCCCGCGGGTATAAACGAAGCGCTTTATTCTATACATTACGTTGCCTTTGCGCCGTCCCTGATGCCGGATATCACGGCGGTAAGGCAGGGTGCGCAGCCATGATGCGGCCAAACCTCAAGTCCATGTCCGCAGCGGCCGTGGTTTTGCTTTACCTGCTGTTCATATGCTCGGCGGCAGCGTCGCTTTTTCTCGGTATAAGAGTGCAGGCCTTCTCCTCAGAGTTTTCGCAGCTTTCGTTCGAAGAGCGCACGGTTCCCGCCTTTATTACGGAAAAACTTCGGGAAAATGACAGGAGCGGTGCCGTATATACCGGCGATTTCAATGGATCGAGCGCACTTTTCATCGAATCGTCCTTTGAAGGCGTTTTATATACGGACATAATCTACAGCTATGACGGCTGGCTTTACGAGCTGTTCTGTGAGAAAGGCGCAGCCTTTACGCGGGGTGACGGAACGCGGCTGGTAACTCTGGACGCAGTCAATTTTACCGAGCCGAGGGCTGGACTTTTTCAGGTCAGTTTCACAGAATCGGATGGAAAAGCGGCCATTTTTAACGTCTTTCTGAGAAACGGAGGCGAAACATGAAAAAGCATATCGGCTTCGGCTCGGAGCTCAGCTTGCTGGAGCTGGTCATAGTAATCGGCCTGTTCGCGGTTTTCGCTGCTCTGGACCTCCGGATTTTTGCTCAAGCGCGCAGACTCGAAACGGAAAGCAGCACTATGAGTCACGCCGCAATTGCCGCTCAAAACGCCGCGGAATGCTTCAAGGCTGGCGAAAGACCTGTTTTATATTACGACGGTGACTGGCTTCCGTCGGATAATGAAAACGCCGAATATATCGTCATTCTCGATATTTTTGTGGAAAGCGGAATTGAATCTGCAAGCATATCGGTTACGGATAAAAGCGGAGAGCTTTTCGCGCTGACGGCGAAAAAACCGGCGGAGACACTTTCATGAACGGCGGTCGCTGCTTTGGAGCCGGTAGCGCTATGCTTGCTCTGATTTTTTCCATACTCTGCCTGACGGTTTCGGCTCTGACCACTCTGTCCTCCGCGAGCAGGGACAGAGCGCTTGCCGAAAGGGTCTGCGGCGGCGTTCGCAGCTACCACTCCGCCGACTGCCTTGCCGTTGAGACGGCGGCCGCGCTGAGCGAGGAGATCAGCAACGGCGAGGCTCCCGAAAAAATCGGCGAAATAGCAATAAAAACCGAGAACAGCGGGCAATACTCTTTCTCTGTACCAGTAAATGAAAATCTAGCCATAACCGTAAGCCTCACGGAAACAGACGGCAGCCTCAAGGTAAACTCCTGGGTCCAGACACGTACGGACGAATGGATCCCAGATGAGTCGCTGAAGGTCTGGACGGGTGAAAGTATTCCCTGACCCCAACTTATGCGTAAACCGCCAAGAATTTTTTATTTTTATCAGAATTCCAATATATTTTTTTAATCGCTGCAGGCGAAAGTGCAATCTGTAACCGAAATGAAACTCCCCGATGTTATAAATACCCAGTGCCGAAGCAGAGCGCGGCTCTGTTATACAACAAACGGGGAGGAATATATTTGAAGAGAGCAGGTCAAAAAAAAATACTGTCTTTTGTTCTTGTGGCCGTTATGCTCACAAGTCTGTTCGGATTTTATGTGCAGGCAGAAGACAGCGGCGAAGATCAATCTGAACTGATTGCCGGAACGGCAGGCCATGATACCGAACAGCCGGGTACTGAAACGCCCGAGGACGGCGAAGAGCTTTTGGATAGCGAAGAGCCTTCGGGCAGTGAAGGACCTTCCGACGGTGAAGAGCTTTTGGACGGCGAGGAACCTTCGGGTGGTGAAGAGCTCTTGGACGGCGAGGATCCTTCGGGCGGTGAAGAGCCTTCTGGCGGAGACGAGCGTACGGACGGAAATGAATCCTTGGACGGCGAAGAACTCTCTTACAGGGAAATAAGCTGTTCGGCTTCCAAGGAAGCTTTCATAGTCATCAGCGGCATTCTGCCGTACGGCGCTTATGTCACGGCTGTGCCGGTTATCGTCGATATCGATGATGAGACGGTGCTCGCCGCATACGACATCACTATTCACTATGCCGACGGTTTTGAGTTCCAGCCGGATGAGGACAATCCGGTTGAGGTAAGCATCAGCTCACCTGAAATTGAAAGGGCCGTGAATGACGAAGAAACCGACATTTCAGTCTACCACATGGCATATGAGAGCGCCCCGCCGGAGGAAGTGCCGCTAGCTTCCGCCGTAAGCGACGAAGTCAGCTTCACAGCGGAGAGCTTCTCAATCTATGTCATTACCGGCTCGAGCGGAACCTTTGGAAGCGGAGGCTTTATTGAAGGGTCTTCTATTGTCAAGGTCGGCGCAAGCATCGATTTGAGGTCAAACAATAATAATTATACCGAAACACGAAACCATGCTTGGAGTAGCTCCAACAACAGCATAGCCACCGTTTCCGGCACCGATAGCACCTCGACTGTTACGGGCGCGTCTGCCGGGGAGGTGACTATTACGCACACATTCCAAAGGAAAAGCGGTATGGGCGGCTGGAGAGACTCATACGATTGGAAAACGATAACTGTCGTAGCCCCATCGCTTGAGGTTACGCGGGGTACCGCAAGCGGCAGGACGGTACAGCTTATCGCGACCCCATCGAACTTCACAGGTACGCCGGCTATCGTTTGGAGTGTTACGTCGGGAGGCACGAACGCTTCCGTCGACGCGGCGACAGGCCTCGTTACCTGGGCCGATACCGCCCCCAGAAACGCTTCGGTAACCGTCCGAGCCACCGCGACAAGCGGGACCGATTCCGCCTCTGACGATATCGCGCTCACAAACACCAAATACACTGTTACATACAACGACGGTGTCAGCGGCACCCAGCTTTCCAATGTCCCTGAAGACAGCGGCAGCTACTACTCCGGCGCTGCCGTAACCGTGCTTGGACCGGGCAGCATGACACGCAGAAACTACACCTTCGCTGGCTGGCGGAACTCCTCCGGTACATATTATTATACCGGCGACGCCTTCACTATCACCGGGGATACGACACTGAGTGCTGTGTGGATCAGTAACAGCACAACGTTTGACCATGTCGATGTAGAGATATCCGGCACTCTGACCATCGAGTATCAAGAGAACGGTACGGTCACCAATGTAAAGCACTATAATCTCACCGTCTCCAGCCCGCAGGTCAAGGTTGACGGCGGTTCCTGGGACAGTACTCCCAACTCCACCAGCAGCACAGAATTCAGGTTCCTGAATATGTATTCCACTCTGCAATCGAAAATATATATTAAGTGCAACGTCACCGCCGTTAACAGTGACGACGCGAGCGATACGTTCACCAAAGAGCTGAGCCTGACTTACGACGGGGCCACGCCGGCCGGTGCAGAGGCCATCTTCAGGGCAAACGCGCTGTGCCCCGCTCACACAGGACTAGACTTCGTGATCAGCGAAAGCGAAATCGAGAATACTCTGCTGTACAGCTATCAGGTAAAATACGCCTATTACACCAGCACGGACGGCGGCACTCCCGCGCACAACTGGACCGTGACGGTCTCAACCATCGGGCCTGTTGCCGTCGCACCCACTTCAAGCTATATTCTGGAAAACGCTGCAGGCACTTCCGAATATAACGAAAACAGCTATACTAAAGGTTCTGACGAGACCGACGTTACGTTTGATGAAGAAAACCTAACCTTTACCGTGAAATACTACCGCAGCTATACGACGCCCGTTATCGTGACTCATTCTGTAAGCTACACTTGGAGCGGCAGTTACCCAAGCGACGCCGTCCTTCCCGATTCGGCCAGCCATGAACAGGGTGATCCCGTGACGATTGCTCCGGCTCCTACGACATCGCTTTCCTACTGGACTTTCAACGGCTGGAAAATTGACGGCGCCACCGCAAGCGACTTCGAAATGGGCCAAACGGACGTCACTATCGTCGGAAGCTGGACTAACAACTATGTACCGCCCATTACGCCTCCCATATACAATATTGCATATACCGTGACCTATGCGCCCGGAGATCACGGCACCTTCGATACTCAGACGTATCAGCGCGCTTCCGGAACCGCAACCCCCACTTTCAGCGGTACTCCCACGGGTGAATCCGGCTGGACGTTCACAGGCTGGAGCCCCACCGTCGACCCGACCGTAACGGGAAGCAAGACCTATACGGCTCAGTGGAGCACCGAAACGCCTCCGACCGAGATCCCGGAATCGCCGGTTCCCCTTGAGCCGGCTCCATCTCCCGATCCCGGATCGGAAATAATCATCCCGGACGGCGAGGTTCCCGGCGCGGCCGCCCCTGTGACGCCGCCAAGCGTCACGCCGCAGACAGGCGACAGCAGCAGCCTCCCGCTATTGGCGTTGCTCGCCGTATTGAGCGCAGCGGGTCTCGGAGCTGTCGGAGTCATAACAAGGAAGAAAAAGCGCGATAAGTAGGCAAAAGCAAATACAGTAAAAAAATAAACGGCGTAAGGGTTGCCCTTACGCCGTTTATCAGACGGAGGAACATAATATGAACAAAATACTGCGTGCGGTGCTGCTTACAGTTCTTTCCACTGTGCTGATCTGGAGCCTTGCAGGTATCGGTATGACGGTAAGCGATTACAAAAAAGCCGATGCCATCTATGACAAAGTCCGGGACGATAGCTTTCACGCTCCGGACTGCTCTCCAGAAACAGCTTCAGCGGAGATACCGGAAGAATACTTTCCGGAGGCATCCGTCGATTTAGAGGCGCTTGAAGATACCAATCCGGAGGTCGTCGGCTGGTTGTGGATACCTGATACGGAGATTAATTTTCCTCTGCTCCGTTCGTCCGACAACTGGAAGTATCTTAGTCTGAGCTATGATCTTCAACAAACCAATTCTGGCAGTATTTTCATGGATTTCAGGAATTCCGCGAATTTCAGCGACGACAATACGATCATATACGGGCATAACATGAAATCAGGAGGAATGTTCGGAAAGCTAAAGAACTTCGCTGATTCGGATTATCTGAATGAGCACCCGGAACTCTATATCTTTACGGAAACACAGATTTTGAAATACCGCATTTTTGCTGCCTATAAGACAAAGGCCGACAGTGCGAGCTATACTGCCTCTTTTTCTGAAGAACCGGTCTTTTTAGATTTTATCGAATATGTTAAAAACTGCGCGGGTGAAAACATCGCGGGTGCTCCTGCCGAATACGCACGGCTGATAACCCTCTCAACCTGCACCTCAGAGCAAAGAGACGGGCGCTTCGTAGTCCATGCTTGTTTTGTGGCTTCCAAGAGGCTGTCCGGAGCCTATTCTGGCACTGCCTCCTGAGGATTCTGCGGCTCCTCCGGCATTTTGTTATTCTGTCTCTTTGCTTTGGCTTTCAACACGATAAGAAGCGCGAGTGGAATTACGGCCTCAAAAAGGGGAGCGTACAATTCGTATATGCTCAAAAATGCAAACATCTGCATTGTGTTTTCGTATACAAGAAGCGAAATAACAATCATCGCGGCTATCACCGGCAGAGCAAATATGGCGTGGCTTTTTGTGTGAAAGAGCTTTTTTAGGCCCCGGCAAGCCACAAACAGACAGATGCTGACCTTTATCACCCCGAATATGATATAGTTTCCTGATACCAGAACCTCTATCCGGGATATAAAATTTCCGACGTCTATAATTCCCGCAGCCGTATATGACGGAAAATAAATCATAGAAACAAGAGGCAGACCTATCGTCGCTATGGAGCCCGCGACGATGGCAGTCAGCAAGAAGCTGGAAATCATCAGCGGCGTCAAATACAGCTTCGCAAAGCGCTTTTTTCCATCGACAAATGAAAAAACAGATATGAACAGTACCGACTCCGCCATCGGAAACGTGAATACCGAAATGGCTCCGTCAATAATTGTTTTGGGGCTCTGATAAAGTATGGGTTTCAAATTCCGAAAATCCATATATTTGAATAGAAAAAGGTTCAGCAGAACTATAACGCCCAGCGCGAAGGGCATGATGAACACGGACCCCCGGCCCAGAACGTCTATTCCCTTCAGATTACTGTAAAGCGCGAGTGCTCCGATGCATATCGCCGTGACACATAAAGGCGTTTCAGGTATTGTCACAACCTGAAAGTACTCCGAAAAATTTCTTATAACCAATCCGCCGAGGTGTATCGTGTAGGCGATGAACAGCACCGTTATCGCGCCACCCCCAAATTTTCCGAAGGCCTCGTAAGACATTTCAAAAAAATCCTTTCCCGGAGCCGTTTTGTTGAGTTCCGCAAAGACCAGCACCAGAGGAATGGTAATGACGGTTCCAAACAGTATGCAAATCCACGAATCCTGTTTTGCAGTCATGCTGCCGCCGGTCACAAGCGAGCTGCCGAGCAGATACAGCACCAGCATATGGGAGGCCTGTTTGCCGTTTATTTTTCCGTTAAGCATGCTTCACACTCCTGTCGGTATCATAGGCACCCGGGCTCGGGTTCCTTCACTCCGACCTTTTCCTTGTCGATCTGTTGTTAACACCGCTTCCCGTAATTCTTATCGTGCTTTCGACACTGATAGGAATTTTTTCGAAACTGCTGCTCCATTCCGCCTTATAAAGCTCCCACTTTTCCGGATAGTCCCGCTGCATTATGACGCATATTCCAAGCAGATCGCAGCCGTAGTCTTTCTGTGCCTGCTCGATTACGGCGGTACATTTCTTTTGAATTTCATCTTCAAGTAGATGCCTAGTCTTTTCAATCTCCTCCGATTTTGAAAAATCGAATTCGGATTCAATTTCGCCGACAATTACGGACATGTTTACAGAAATGTTCACCTTTGGTCCGTCATCTCCGAAGCTCAGCCTGGTTTTGGCGCTTGTCCGGTAAATTTCAAAGGACATAAAGCTTTCGGTATTATCCTTGTCCTCTATGGTAATCAGTCCTGTTTTCAGTTTGTTCGTTATTATGGAAAGATACTTCACCTGTACATTATCAATGTAGCCCGTAAGCCTGTCTCCGCAGAAGACAGCGCCTCCTGCAAGCTTGAGCAGTCTCTGTTCTTCCGCCATTCTGATTTCAAGCGCTGGAATTATCGTCGACACTCCGTCCGTGTGCACGTTATTATAGATTTTATACATCTTATGGGTCAGAGCTTCACCTACCGATATTGGAAAGGTCCTGGTAAGATTATATAGCTTATAGGAAGCAATGGGAGTGGTCAGCCCTTCCGTCATCATAAAGTCCCTTCCCGTGCTGTCCTTGGCGATCATTAGGTCTATTTCGCTACGCATCTCATGGTTTCTTATTGGAAGGTCGATTACCTCGGTGATTCCCCGCACAGCAAGTTCCTCTCCGATAATAATAGTTTTGCAGTGCCCGAAATAAAGCTTCTTTGAAGCAAGCTCCATCAGTTTTCTGACGCATTCGAAAACCGTATTTCCGTCCGTTTCAATTACTTCGGCTTCGATTTCCCCATCTTTTCTCTTACCCACTGAGATGGTTTCTGCCGACAGGTGGTATTTGTATCCGCGCTGTCCCACGTCCACGGCAAAGCCCGCGACACTGATTGTCTGGTCTATCTCCACATAGTTCCAGCAGCCAGACAGGAGAAAGATATTCATAAAAACAAGAATAAATAAAACCGCTTTTTTCCGCATATCAGCTTTTCCTTACAATATCTCTTTGTTCAAAAACCGGTCTTGTCTTCATGAGCTTCCATGGAGCACGAAATACATTATCTTTTATTTCGGCAAACTTATATGAAGTTATCTGAGACGTATAATCCGTGCCAAATGACTCCATCGAAAACAGATGCATGAGCATTGCGATAATGATAAATGCATATCCATAAAGTCCCAGAAAAGCAGCCGCGAAAAGGCACAGGAATCTGAGCAGAATCGTGGCACCCTTCATCTTGGGATTGATAAGGCCCGTTATCGCCGTTATAGCGACGATAATGACCATGGGAGCCGAGATGAATTTTGCGTCGACCGCCGCCTGCCCTATGACCAGCGCACCGACTATACTTAAAGCCTGTCCGATGTTGGAAGGCATCCTGATTCCCGTTTCTCTTATTATTTCGAATACGACAAGCATGATAACGCATTCCAGCACCGTTGGGAACGGGACTCCCTGACGGGCCTGCATTATGCTCAGGGAAAGAGTCGTCGGGATCATCTCTCTGTGAAAGGTTATGAACGCGACATAAATCGCGGGTACACTGACGGACAGGAAAAATCCGAATATCCTCAGGAACCTCCCGATCGAGGCAAAATAAAAATTTAGATAATAGTCGTCGGCGGACTGAAAATTCTCAATGAAAATATATGGCACTGTCAGCACGACTGGAGAGCCGTCGAGTAAGATCGCAACCCTGCCTTCAAGAAGCTTCGCGGCTACGACGTCCGGCCTTTCGCTGGTGCCGACGGTCTTGAAAGGCGACATGGGATTATCTTTAATGAGCTCTGAAATATAGTTGGTATCCAGCACTCCGTCAATATTGATAGCGTCCAGCCTTTTGTTCAGCTCGGTCATCAGCTTTTCATCCACCAGACTCCCAAGCCAGCATACGCAGACCTTCGTATTCGTTCTTGTTCCCAGAGTTCTGAACCTGATTTTCAGATCCGGAGTCAGAAGCTTTCTTCTCAGCATCGAGAGATTGATGAGCAGAGCCTCGTTGAAGCCCTCACGTGGACCCCTCAATGCCCGCTCCGCATCCGGCTCCGTGATGCTTCTTGTTTTCCAGCTTTTACTGCTGATAACAACCGCGCTATCGCAGCCGTCCGCAAAAAGAACGGTGTCCCCTCTCATAATATCCTGCGCCAGCTTGTTTATATCGCGGGTCTTCTGCGCGTCGTTTGTTGCAATGACCCTTGATATTATAACGTCGGCACCATCTTCGCCTTTTGTTAGAGCAGTGCTTTCCATTATCGGCAGAATAACGTACTCGTCGACGGTACTGCTGTCCACCATTCCGTCAAAGAAAAAGATGCAGCACCGGACGTTTTCGCGCTTCCTGTTTTCGAACTGTCTTATGATCAGAGAATCGTTTTCGCTGAAAAGCGCTCTCATAAGCTCTATATTTTTTTCGAGCTCCCTGTGCATCATGCCGCGGTCCAAATGAAACTCTCCGAGCTTATCTGGTTTTATTTTCGCTTCATCCGCATCGCCTTTTTTTAAGATCGACATTCTTGCGCCTCCCAGCAACGAATCATATATTTATTATCTGTCGGTATCTGCGCAATAATCTCTTTTTTTTCAGGCAGAATTATGCAAAAGCGGCGTTCGAGACCGAACGCCGCTTCCAAAAAATTTATAATGTTAAACTTCCCATTTCCAATTCAGAACTTCAGGCATATCCATGCCGTATTCAGTTATATACTGCTTATGCTCGACAAGCTTGTCCTTCATGTTCTGCACAAGCGCCGCCCCGCGGTTGCCGAGCTGCGGCAGACGGTAGACAACGTCCACGACAAGATGGAACCTGTCTATGTCGTTCTGCACGCGCATATCAAAGGGTGTCGTTATTGTTCCCTCTTCCTTGTAACCGCGTACATGCAGATTTTTGTTATGCCTGCGGTATGTCAGCTCGTGAACAAGCGTGGCATAGCCGTGGAAAGCGAAAACTATTGGCTTATCCTTCGTAAAAAGCATATCGTAGTCATCGTCAGTCATTCCATGTGGATGCTCCGCGCGGGGCTGCAGACGCATGAGGTCGACAACGTTTATGACTCTTATCTTCACATCCGGCAGCGCACGGTGCAGGATGGTCACAGCGGCAAGCGTCTCAAGCGTTGGCGTATCGCCGCAGCAGGCCATTACAACATCCGGCTCGGAGCCTTGATCGTTCGACGCCCAGTCCCAGATGCCGATGCCCTGCGTGCAATGCTTGACTGCCTGTTCCATAGTAAGCCACTGGGGGCGGGGGTGCTTGGAGGATACGATTACGTTCACATAGTCGCGGCTTCTCAGGCAGTGGTCGACTGTCGAAAGCAGGCAGTTGGCATCGGGCGGCAAATAAAGCCGCACAACGTCCGCCTTTTTGTTCGCTACATGGTCGAGGAAGCCGGGGTCCTGATGCGTAAACCCATTGTGATCCTGCTGCCAGACATTGGATGAAAGAATATAATTTAGGGATGCGATGCTCTGCCTCCACGGGAGCTGACCTGTGACCTTGAGCCATTTTGCGTGTTGCGAGAACATGGAGTCCACAATCCGTATAAATGCCTCATAGCTGTTGAAAAACCCATGGCGTCCGGTGAGCAGATAGCCCTCAAGCCAGCCCTCACACATATGCTCAGAGAGCATCGAGTCCATGACCCTGCCATCAGGAGCAAGGAATTCATCGTCCTCCGTCCTTTCCGCGTTCCAGGCCCTGTTCGTTGCCTCGAAAACCTTCGTCAGTCTGTTAGACATCGTTTCGTCCGGTCCGAAGATACGGAAATTGCGGCTCTCCTCGTTGAGCCTGAAAATATCTCTTACGAAGCCGCCCAGTTCCGACATATCCTGCGCGTTGACAGAACCCGGCGAGGGCACCTCGACCGCGTAATCCCGGAAATCAGGCATGCGCATATCGCGCAGCAGCAGGCCACCGTTCGCGTGAGGGTTTGCTCCCATACGCTGGGTGCCCTTCGGCGCAAGCTCCCTTATTTCGGGGCGCAGCCTTCCGTTGTCATCGAAGAGCTCAGCCGGCCTGTAGCTTGAAAGCCAGCCTCTCAGTATCTCCAGATGGGAGGGGTCGTCCATCATGATCGGCACCTGATGCGCGCGGAAGGAGCCCTCGATCTTGTTTCCCACGACCTCCTTCGGGCCCGTCCAGCCCTTCGGCGAGCGCAGGACGATCATCGGCCAGACCGCTCTGGTTTTGTCACCTTTTTCCCTTGCTTTTTTACGTATTTTCAGGATGTCAGAAATGGCTTTGTCCAGAGTCTTCGCCATAAGCGCGTGCATTTTCATCGGTTCGTCGCCTTCAACGAAATACGGCTTCCAGCCGCAGCCCTCAAAGAATTTTTGCAGCTCCTCGTGCGAAATGCGCGAGAATACGGTCGGATTACTGATCTTGAAACCGTTCAGGTGAAGGATTGGAAGCACCGTGCCATCCGTTACCGGATTAATAAATTTGTTTGAGTGCCACGCCGTAGCGAGCGGACCGGTTTCGGCCTCACCGTCGCCAACAACGCAGGCCGCAATAAGTTCCGGATTATCCATTACTGCCCCGAAGGCGTGTGCAAGGCTGTAGCCCAGCTCTCCGCCCTCATTTATAGATCCGGGCACCTCCGGCGCAACATGGCTCGACGTTCCCCCGGGGAAGGAGAACTGCTTAAAGAGCTTTTTCATGCCCTCAAGATCCTGGCTGACATTCGGATAGACCTCGCTGTAGCTGCCGTCCAGCCAGTCCTGCGCTATCATTGCGTTGCCGCCGTGGCCGGGCCCGGAGATATATATCATATCAAGATCGTATTTGTTGATGACACGGTTGAGATGGGTATAGATGAAGTTCTGCCCGGGTACGGTACCCCAGTGGCCGACGATTTTCTTTTTGACATGCTCCGGCTTCAATTCTTCCTTGAGAAGCGGGTTGTCCAGCAGATATAGCTGGCAGGCGGCAAGATAGTTTGCGGCCCGCCACCATGCATCCATCCTTGTGAGAAGCTCTGTCGTCACGATGGATCTTTTCAGCATTTTCGCTTTATCCATAGGTCATCTTCCTTTCTGTAGAAAAACGGATTGTCTCTTCAAACGGCTGTGTTAGTATTGCCCCTTAGCTTCTATATAACACATTATCCCAAATATTTAAAGGAGTTTTTCAATGTTGTTGCATACGTTCCATACATTTCGTATGTATTAACAAAAATGTATCCTGAAAACTCGGAAACCGTATCCTTTGAGACTTTTGCCGCGTAGCCCGATTTGCTATAAAAAATAAGTGATTATTTTTTATTACCAACCCCCGAGGAGGCTTGCGGCATAAACAGAGCGGTGTTATACTCTGAAATGTAATTAAACTTCTTACACTCCTTATCATGTTTCTCCTTATAAAAAGAGAGCGGCCCGCAGAACCGCTCTCTTTTTATTTGTGACATCGCTCAGAATCCGCGATACCTGTCGGGCCTGAGCATTTTTTCGTCCTTCATAGCCCGATGCACCTGGTCCAGCAGCCTGTCCCTATCCTGCGGGAGCGTCCCCTTCAAGACAAGGCGGTTTGAGGCGTGATTGCTTCTTATGACGCTTTCCTTTATGCAGTCAGCATTGGATAGTATAAGATCAAGCTCGCGCATCACCTCCTGGGAGTCCAGAGGTTCAAATCTGCCCGTCGCGATTTCCTCTGAAATTGACGAGCCTGGAGCCACCATAAGCGTCATGAGTCCTATAAAGGAAGCGCTCATGGCACCTATCATTTTTCCGGTTTCGACCGCGTGCTCCTCCATCAGCTCACGCCCGCCGAGACCCGAAATAAAGGTCACAGAGACGGGTATACCGGCGCTTTCAGCGCGGCGCACAGCTTTAATCATGTCCTCTGGAGTTTCGCCCTTGTTGACGCGCCTCAGTACCTCGGCCGAGCCCGATTCCGCGCCCAGATATATCATCCCCAGCCCTGCGTCCCTCAGCTTAATCAGCTCCTCGTCCGTTTTGCGCAGAATGTTGTCCGCTCTGGCGTAGATTCCAACTCGCGTACATTCGGGGAAAAGCGCCTTTACCGCATCAAGAATCGGCAGGAGCTTTTCCGCTGTCAAACAAAAAGCGTCGCCGTCGGCGAAAAAAATTCGTTCGATGCCCAGATGCTCTCTTCGGGCTTCCTTTAGGTCACGATAAATTTCTTCAAACGTACGTACTCTGAATTTCTTGTCCCAGTACATGGGACAGAAGGTGCAGCCGTTGTGTGAGCAGCCGATTGTAACCTGAATTATTAGGCTGTAGGCCTCACTGGGCGGACGATAAACACTGCCCTCATATTGCATTTATTTTGCCTCTTTCCGTGATGAGTTTTTTGCCGGCCCTCCGGGATTTATCCTGTTTATGAGAACCCCTGCTATAGCTCCGATTGCAATTCCGGCAATCGTACCCGAGATCAGGAGAACTGGGAGATAATAGGCGATCTGCTTTGTTCCGAGAAGCACCATTGCGCATGCGATCTGGCCGATATTATGAAAAACTCCACCGCCTATTCCAACCCCGATTTGGCTGAAGCGTCCGCTTTTTATCAGGAGCAGCATCACAGCGAAGCTAAGTATCGCCCCCGAAAGGCTATAGAAAAGCGCAAAAGCGTTGCCGAACATAAAGGTCATCAGAAGCACCCGCAATATCGAAATAACAAACGCCTCGGCTACCCCAAGCCTGTACAGGGCAAACACAACGACGATATTTGCAAGCCCCAGCTTTACTCCGGGTACGGCAACGGAAAATGGTATCAGAAATTCGACATAACTCAGAACCATCGCAAGCGCTATCAGCAGTCCGTATTCCGCGATCCGCTTCCCTGTCGTTTGTTTTTTCATTTTACCACCGCGTCGTAATCAGACTTTTTGCCGCCCTTAATCTCGACGACGACCTTGTTCGGCAGACATATGATGCTTTGTCCGTCATATTCCGCTTTTCCCTGCTTCACGCACAGCTTGTCCGGGCAAGAGGCCTCGGTTATCTCGGCTGTTCCGTCCTTAATAACAAGAACGTTGTAGTGATCGTCGTCTCCGATGCGTATCTCGGCATCCGTATCCAGCGGATATGTGCCATAGACCTCCCCATCTACTGTGACGACAGCGAATGCGCCCTCATTTTGCGTAACAAGCGTAAATACCCAGATAAGGGCGGCGGCGAGTATGACAGCCGCGATGAGCATAACATCGTTTTTCCGTTTTTTCACCGCCGCTGTCCCCCTTTTGTACTATTATTCCGAAGATGAAAAGCACCGTTGCGGAATTTCATAAAAATCCCTGACACTAGACGCAAAGCGGCTAGTATTCCGCAGGTGCGGAGCACCGCCTGTATATGCTCAAAACCATATGCGATATAATGACCC
This sequence comes from Oscillospiraceae bacterium, assembly GCA_034927185.1. Lineage (GTDB taxonomy): Bacteria > Bacillota > Clostridia > Oscillospirales > Oscillospiraceae > UBA2658. The sequence goes on from JAYFQM010000149.1 coordinate 19,603, forward strand.
GATTGCGGTCATTATATTGCATATAATTAAGCTCCGCTTAAAAAACGGAGCCTAATTGATCGGCTCAAGCCTGATCCAGGCGGTGTATACCGCTGAAATCGCCCTTCATGATGCATTTTGTTGGGCAAACCTCCGCACAGTGGCCGCAGTTCGTACACTTGTCGTAGTCGATCTGCGAGAGATTGTTCACCACGGTGATCGCACCGGCGGGACATTCCTTTTCGCACTTTTTGCAGCCTATGCAGCCGTGAGTGCATTTCTTTCTGGTGACCGCGCCCTTTTCCGTATTTGAACAGGTAACGAGCATTTTTTCCACATCAGGCATGATGCTGATGAGTTTGTTCGGGCAGACCGAGGCGCACATTCCGCAGCCTATGCAGAGGCGGGTGTTGACGTGCGCGATTCCGTTTTCGATGCATATTGCGTCGTTCGGGCAGACAGCCGCGCAGTCCCCGAAGCCCATGCAGCCGAAGGTACATTTCCCCGTACCGCCGAAAAGAAGCTTCGCGGCCTTGCAGCTCTGTATGCCCTGATAGTCCATTTTGTCCGAGGTGACACTGCAGTCGCCCCTGCACTTTATAACGGCGACCTGTTCGATTACATCCTCGAACTCAACTCCCAGCACTTCCGCGAGCTTTTGGGCTACACTGTCGGCTCCGGGAACACATAGATTGGTTTTAACGCCGCTGTCTTCGATAAGCGCGTGGGCGTAGCCGTCGCAGCCGGCGTAGCCGCAGGCTCCGCAGTTTGCGCCCGGCAGACATTCGCGGACGGCGGGAAAACGCTCGTCCTCCTTGACCGCCATAAGCTTTGAGGCTACCGCGAGCATTACGGCGCAGATCACGCCTATTACGCTGACCAGAATAATGGCAAATACAATTCCTTCCATTGTCTGCCCCCCTTATGAAAACAGTCGCTCGATCACTCCGGCAAAACCGAAGAACGAGACCGATACGATTGATGCGGCAACCAATGTTATTGGCAGTCCCTTAAAGGCTTCCGGCGTATCTCCGCCCTCCATGCGGGAGCGGACGCCGGAGAACAGGACCATCGCCAGGAAAAAGCCGAGGCCCGAACCGAAAGAGTTTACGAGAGACGAAACGAAATCGTAGTTGCTGCTTATATTGAGGATCGTAACGCCGAGAACGGCGCAGTTTGTGGTTATAAGCGGCAGATAAACTCCGAGTGCGGCATGCAGAGAGGGAACATACTTTTTAAGTATAATTTCAACGAGCTGAACGAGCGCCGCTATAACAAGAATAAATACTATGGTCTGCATGTAGCCGAGACCGTGGGGATTAAGAAGATAATACTGTATCGGCCAGGTTACGGCCGTGGCGAGTATCATGACGAAGATAACCGCGATGCTCATGCCTGTTGCCTGGTCCAGCTTTTTTGAAACTCCAAGGAAAGGGCATATGCCGAGGAATTTCTGTAAAACATAGTTGTTCACGAAAACGGCGGACATCAGGATTACGACTAGTCCTTTAAAATCAAAATGCAGAAGTCCTTCCATCAGGCTTTACTCTCCTTTCCGCTTTCAGTTCCGTTAAGCTTCCCGCAGGCAGCGGCGGAGGGGCAGCCCGCACAGCCGAAATCGTCCTTCTTTATTGCCTTGCCCTTGCTGATCTTATTGACAAACGCGATAAGGCAGCCGAAAACGAAGAAGCCTCCCGGCGCGAGGGTCATTATTGAAATATTATTGTCTATGAGAACCGGTATCTCCATACCGAACCATGTTCCGCTGCCGAGAATCTCGCGTATCGTGGCCATGACGAACAGTGTAAGCGTAAAGCCCAGCCCCATGCCGATGCCGTCCAGCGCGGAATCGATCACCGTGTTTTTGTTTGCAAACATCTCAGCGCGTCCGAGGATTATGCAGTTGACGACGATAAGCGGCAAATAAATGCCGAGGCTCTCGTTGAGTGCAGGCGCAAAAGCCTGCACCAGCATCTGCACGACCGTGACGAAGCCCGCTATCAGGACGATATAGCACGGGATTCGCACCTTATCCGGTATCACATTCCGCAGCGCCGAAATTGCGACATTGGAGCCGAGAAGTACGACGGTCGCCGCAAGTCCCATGCCGATTGCGTTCGAGGCCTGGGTCGAAATTGCGAGCGTCGGGCAGGTGCCCAGAACGAGAACGAGCACGGGGTTTTCTTTTATGAGACCCTTTAACAGTATTCCGAGCTTCTTCACCTATGCCGCCTCCTTTGCTGTTTCATATGCCGTAAAGGCATCTTTTATAGCGCCTATATACGCCTTGGAGGATATTGTCGCTCCCGAAATGGTTTCCACTCCGGACAGCGAGGAATCCTTACCGGCAAATTGCTGCCTGAATTCGGGGAGGGTCGTTTTTGTTCCCAGTCCCTTTGTTTCCGACTGCGACAGGGTGTTGCAGTCGGTGATGTTCCCGTCCGTGTCAATGCCGCAGATAAGCTTCATATCCCCGCCGTAGCCCTTGGCCGTCAGCATAAACACGAAGCCCGCGCCGTTGTCCGCCTTATACACTTCCGTGACGGTCGAGGGAAGTCCGCTGAGCTCCATCAGCGTGAAGCTGTCCGCTTCCGGCAGCACCTCCTGCCGCGCGGCTTCCGCTGCGGCCTTTTCCGCTGCTGCAATGATTGGCGCCGTTTTCTGGTTCGTAAAGGCAAGAGCCGCGGAGATGAAAAGGCAGATCAGTGTCAAAACCAGAATGGGCTTTACAAAATCTTTTCCGATGCTGTTCATACCCTGACACCTCCCAGAGGTTTTTTACGCGTGGCTTTGGAGATATAGGGCGTAAGTATGTTCATAAGCAGAATCGAGAACGACACACCCTCCGGGTAGTTCCCCCAGACTCTTATGAGTACCGTTATAAGACCGCAGCCCAGACCGAAAATTATGCGTCCCCAGTCCGTATTGGGTGTTGTCGAATAGTCCGTGGCCATGAAGAAAGCTCCGATCATCAGCCCGCCCGAAAGCACCTGATATACCGAATAATTGATGTCTCCCTTCAAAATGAGCGTGAACAGGAACACGGTGCCTATAAAGGCGACCGGCGTATGCCATGTGATCACGCGGCGTACCAGCAGATATGCTCCGCCGAGAAGGAGCGCCGCGGCGCTGGTTTCGCCCAGACATCCGCCCCGGACGCCCAGAAGCATATTCGTGAGGCTCGGTAGAGTTCCGCCACCCTCCATGCCTTTGAGAATTGCAAGCGGAGTCGCGCTCGATACGGCGTCCGCTGCTCCCGGGATGACCCAGGATGTCATGGTACCGGAAAACGCGATCAGCATAATGATACGCGCGGTGATCGCCGGGTTTGCAAAGTTCTGTCCCAGCCCACCGAAAAGCTGCTTTACGACAATGATCGCAACAAGGCTTCCGAACGCCGCCTGCCAAAGCGGTATGCCGACCGGCAGGTTAAACGCCAGAAGTACACCCGTAACACAGGCGGAAAGGTCGCCTATCGTGGACGGTTTTTTCACTATTCTGTTAAAGCCCCACTCGCCCGCGACCGCGAAGCCTACGCATATGGCCGTTACGAGAAGGGCGCGCGCTCCGAAGATCAGAACCGAGGCAACTAGCGCGGGGATAAGCGCGATAAGTACGTCGCGCATTATCGTCGCGGTACTTGCTCCGTCCTTAATGTGAGGAGAAACCGAAACGTTCATGCTGCTCATTTTTTCTCCTCCTTTGTCTCTTCCTTCTTTTTAAGCATTTCTGCCGCTGCCTTCTGCGCCGACTGGTAATCCCTGAGCATTGCCTTCGCAAGCTTGTTCACCTGAACAAGAGGACGGTTCGCCGGACACACATAGGCGCAGCAGCCGCACTCCATGCAGAGGTTGACCTTCAGCACTTCCAGATCCTCGGGTTTCTTGAGCTTGAAAGCCGTTTCGATATCTGTCGGCGAAAGATTCAGCGGACAGTGCGCGACGCAGCGCCCACATTTGATGCAGGCTGTCTCCGAGGGAAGCACGGAGTCCTTTTCGTCGAAGGCGAGGATCGCGTTCGTGTTTTTGAGTATTGGCGCATCCATATCCGGAACCGCAAGCCCCATCATCGGCCCTCCGTAGAGAACCTTTTTGGGTTCGCTTTTGAAGCCGCCGCAGAAGTCGAAAACTTCCTTCACCGGCGTGCCGATAGGCGCGATAACGTTTCTGGGATTTTTGACTGCGGAGCCGTCTACCGTCACGCATTTTTCCATGAGCGGAAGCCCCGTTTTAATGTATTTCGCGATTGCGGCGAGCGTCGTGCAGTTAATCACTATCGCCCCTACGTCGAGCGGCAGCTTCCCTTCCGGTACGATGCGGCCGATCGTATGATAGATAAGTACCTTTTCGCCGCCCTGCGGGTACATGGCGGGCAGAGCCTTCACCTCAACGCCGCTCCCGGAGGAGCACAGCTTTTTATATACGGCGATGCATTCGGGTTTGTTGTCCTCTATCCCGATGATAATGCGTTTGACCTGCAAATGCTTTTTGAGCAGCTCTATCCCCTCCCAGACAAGCTCGCTGTCATCGAGCATCGTTCTGGTATCGCTTGTTATATAGGGCTCGCACTCCGCTCCGTTTATTATGACGGCCTCCACCGTTGAAAGGTCCTTGACCGCAAGCTTTACCGCTGTCGGAAAGCCCGCACCGCCCAAACCGACGACTCCGCTGCGGCGAACGGCGTCTACAAATTCCTGAAGACTTTCCACTCTTTGAGGTGTTATACTCTCAGACATTGTCTGCATTCCGTCTGTTTCGATTGTTATCGCCGGCACATACTGGCCGCCCGACATAAGCATATCGTCGATCTTCCTGACCTTGCCGGAGACGCCCGAATATATAGGCGAAGACACAAAGCCGGAGGCCTCCGCTATAAGCTGCCCGACCTTGACCTCGTCTCCTACGTTCACAACAGGCTTGGCCGGGGCACCTATATGCATCGACATCGGGATCGTGACCATCGCGGGTATCGGCAGCCTCTCCGCCTTACTTCCCGCCGTGT
>JAYFQM010000037.1:0-5861 GCA_034927185.1 Oscillospiraceae bacterium
AGCCGAACTGGGCGGGCAGCCCGCCGAAGACGGCCTTACCGATCGCTTGAGCTTCCGGTAGGGACGAAAGGACGGTGTCCTCCGGGACATAAGCTGTGCCTTCGGGAAGCGGGGTTTCCTCTCCAAGCGCCTTCAGCAGGGAATTCACATTGACGCCTTCTATTATTTTTCCGTACTGTTTAAATTCGCGGTCCGTAACCTCATAAATCTTCATAATGACCCCTCCGGGATGCGGCGTTCAGTCTTTCCCATCTGTTTCGCTCTTATTCTCAATGTCGTTTTCTTTAATTTCGGGCAGCTCTGCCAGTTTTCTTATAATAAGGTACTGTTTTACCGCATATACACAAAACGCTACGCCCGCAGCGATAAAAGCCGCAAAAATCAGCCATGCCCCCCAATCCGGTATGGGGCTGCCGCCATTGAGCGTATTGGTCAATATCTGCCATGCAAGATATGCTATATACCCAGCCACGGCAAGCCGCACTACTAGGCCTGTCAGAGCTTTGCCCATCATCGACATGTCGTATTCCTTCTTGTGTTTCATATTCTTATCAGCCCCCGTCCCGCTTATTTTTAATAGTTCCGAACAGCGGCTTCAGGGCGGGATATATCTGCCGGAAAGCTATGTAACGCTCTTCATAACGAGCGACAAGCTCAGCTTCAGGCCTGACGGTTGAGCTGACCCTGACGAGCTTTTCGGCTGCCTCGCGCACGGACCCAAACTCCCCGCAGGCAACAGACGCAAGGATTGCTCCGCCGTAGCCGGGGCCTTCCTCGGTCTCTACGCTGTCGAGCTCCAGATTCAGCACGTTCGCAATAATCTCTTTCCAAAGCAAGCTTTTCGCTCCGCCGCCGCAGATTTTGCTGCGTCTGACATCAATTCCGAGCGATCGCGCGACCTCAAGGGAATCGCGGATACCAAAGACAACCCCTTCGAGAACTGACAAAGTGAGGTCCTCGCGGGTCGTGTCCATCGATAGTCCGATAAAGGCCCCGCGAGCCTCGGAATCGTTATACGGCGAGCGCTCGCCCATGAGATACGGAAGAAAAAACACCTGCGAGCGCCCGAGGCATTGGCGCGTTATCTTCTCCTGCTCCTCGGAATAGCGCTCTGTCCTCAGTATGTCCTCCATCCACCATCTATTACAGGAGGCGGCGGACAGCATGACGCCCATAAGGTGATACCCGCCGTCCGCGTGTGCGAAGGCGTGCAGAGCATTGTTACTGTCCACACCGAAGCTGTCGCTCGAAATGAATATCGTACCCGATGTTCCTATAGAAATATTGCAACGCCCGTCTCCGACCGTAGCGGTGCCCACCGCGGCCGCGGCATTGTCTCCTGCGCCGGCGGCGATCTTAACGTTCTCCGGAAAACCAAGCAGCTTTGCCATTTCCGGGGTCAGCGTTCCGACCGCCTCATAGCTTTCAAAAAGCCGCGGTAGCTGTTCTTCCTTAATTCCGCAGATATTGAGCATTTCCCTGCTCCAGCGCTTATTCCTAACGTCGAGAAGCAGCATACCGGAAGCGTCGGAATAGTCGGTACAGTGTACACCGGAGAGCTTATAGTTAATAAAATCCTTGGGCAGCATAATTTTGTCGATCCGGGCAAACAGCTCCGGCTCGTGCTTCCGCATCCAAAGAAGCTTAGGCGCCGTGAAACCCGCAAAGGCAATGTTCGCTGTATACCGGGAAAGCGTTTCCTTGCCGACCGCCGTGTTGAGCCAGTCGGTTTCCTCGGCCGTGCGCCCGTCGTTCCACAAAATCGCGGGGCGCAGAACCCTGTCGTCCCTGTCGAGCGCGACAAGGCCATGCATCTGCCCTCCCACGCCTATTCCGGCTATCTGCCGCCTGTCGCAAGCGTTCGTTAGCTCCTTGATTCCCTCGATTGTCTCCCTGAGCCAATCTTCGGGATTCTGCTCCGACCAGCCGGGATGCGGAAACGATATAGGATACGAACGGGAAACTATCTTCCTTATGCTCCCCTCTCCGTCCATGAGCAGAAGCTTTACAGCCGAAGTGCCCAGATCAATTCCGATATACAGCATCTCGATTACCTCCTTGGGATTCAGGCGTCCTCAAAAATGGTAAAACCGCTCGCGCACCGCCCCATTTTTGTCTGTACGCTTATTATGCCTTGCCGGTCTTGTGGTTTGAAACAACATCGAAAATAACGGCAATGAGCAGTACCGTACCCTTTACGACATACTGCCAGTTGTTGTCCAGACCGAATATGCTCATACCCTGGTTGATAACTCCGAGCAGGATCGCACCGACGACGATGCCCGAAACCGTGCCTGAGCCGCCATATGCCGACGCGCCGCCGATGAAGCAGGCTCCGATGGTATCAAGCTCATATGTAAGGCCTGTATCACCGTTGACGGAGCCGATGCGTGCGGCAACCAGGAGGCCGGAAAAGCCCGCCAGAATACTCATTGCGCAATATGCCCAGAAATAGACCTTTCTGGTATCAATTCCGGAAAGCTTCGTAGCCTTTTCGTTACCTCCAACCGCGTAAAAATAGCGGCCGAAAGCAGTCTTTGAGGTAATAAACGCAAATAATAGCACAACGAGCAGAATCCAGAGTAGCATGACAGGGATACCCTTGTAATGTGCCAGCTGCCAGGTGTACGCGATTATCAAAACATCGATAACGACAACCTGAGTGAACTCCGCAATCGCCGACTTCATTTCATAGCCCTTTCTGGCTTTTTTTGAGCGGTTGATGACGGTAAGTACAATCAGTGCGAGGGCGACGGCCACTCCGACAATCAGAGCCGACCAGTAGACCGTTCCGTCAATGCCTGGAACAGTTATATATGACGAGAAAATGTTAAGAAATGTCTTGTTGGAAATACTGACTGTTTTTGATGCCAGAAGTACACGGCCGAGGCCGCGGAACAAAAACATTCCCGCGAGTGTAGCGATGAAGGGCGGGATGTGCATATGCCCTATCCAGAAGCCCTGCCACGCACCGATTCCGAACGAGACGGCCATGCATATGCCTATGACGGCCGCCGCCCCCATCGCGGTCTTTGACAAAAGCTGCGCCGCCAGAGCCGCAACTAGGCAAAGGGTTGCGCCAACCGAAAGGTCGACGTTGCCGCCGGTCAGTATGCACAGAAGCATACCGCAGGCCATGACCAAAACATAGGCGTTCTGCAGCAGCAGGTTCGAGATGTTCTGAGCATACAGTAGCCTGCCGCCGGTCAGTATGGCGAAGAAGATGAAAACCACCACAAGGGCGATCGTCATTGTGTATTTTTTTACTATTGCTGATGCTTTCATTGTCTTACGCTCCCTTGCTCTCTTCTTTTGTACCTTTTTTTGACTTGAGGATTACACCCATAATCTTTTCCTGAGTGGCATCGGCAGCGCTCATCTCCGCCAGCATCTCGCCCTCATTCATAACATAAATACGGTCGCACATGCCGAGCAGCTCCGTAAGCTCCGAGGATATCATTACGACCGATTTTCCCTGCGCCACAAGGTCATTCATGATTGAGTATATCTCGTATTTTGCGCCTACGTCAATTCCTCGCGTCGGTTCGTCCAGTATCAGCACCTCAGGATCGGCAAACATCCATTTCGAGAGGAGAACCTTCTGCTGATTTCCGCCGGAAAGGTTGTTAACATACTGCTGGACCGTGGGCGTCTTTATACGCAGCTTCTCCTTATATTCCTCTGCCACTTTGTTTTCCTTATTTACGTCTATTATACCTCTGCGGCAGACCTTTTCAAGTCTTGCCAGCGTGTTGTTTCTCGCAACGGAATCGACAAGCACAAGGCCGTTTATCTTGCGGTCCTCAGTTACATAGGCAATTCCGGCCTCGATTGCGTCCCGCTCGTTTTTGAGCTTGACTTCGCCTCCCGACACCTTCAGTGTACCGGTGATCGCCGTGCCGTAGCTTTTCCCGAATATCGACCGCGCGAGCTCCGTGCGTCCCGCGCCCTGAAGCCCTGAAAGGCCCACTATTTCGCCCTTTCTGACGTTGAACGACACATGGTTTACAACGCGCTTTTCGGTATAGACCGGGTGATTCACGCACCAGTCGGAAACCTCCATACCGAATTCGTCGCTTATCTTGTGCTCACGTTTCGGAAAGCGGTCCGTCATTTCCCTTCCGACCATTCCGCGGATTATACGGTCCTCGTCTATGCTGTGGTCTGCGTTATCAATGGTTTCGATCGTCGCCCCATCGCGCATTACGGTTATTCTATCCGCTACATAGGCCACTTCGGAGAGCTTATGCGAGATGATAATCGACGTCATGCCCTGCTTTTTGAAATCAAGCAGCATATCCAAAAGCATTTTTGAATCCTCTGAGTTAAGCGATGAAGTCGGTTCATCCAGGATAAGGAGCTTCACGTTCTTTGAAAGAGCCTTCGCAATTTCGACGAGCTGCTGCTTGCCTGTTCCGATGTCCTTGATAAGCGTCGTGGGGGAATCCGTAAGTCCCACCTGCCTGAGGTGTTTCGCCGCCTGGCTGAAGGTTTCGTCCCAGTCGATGCCGAACCTGCCCTTACGCTCGTTTCGAAGGAACATATTCTCGCCAATTGAAAGCTCAGGAATGAGCGCGAGCTCCTGATGGATGATAACTATACCCAGTTCCTCGCTGTCGCGTACGGTTTTAAAATGGCAGCTGCGCCCTTCGTACAGAATTGTACCGTCATAATACCCGCTCGGAATGGTACCGCTCAAGACGTTCATCAGCGTCGATTTGCCTGCGCCGTTCTCACCGACGACCGCGTGAATCTCCCCATGCTTAACGGCGAGATTGACATTGTCCAGCGCACGCACGCCGGGATAGATTTTTGTTATTTCTTTCATTTCAAGAATATTGTCTGCCAAAATGATGCCCCCTTATTATGCTTTGTCGGGCACTTGCCTCGCACCTGAGTTAAGTTTCAAACTGGAAAATGGGCGGGGCTTTAGCCCCGCCCATCTGGTGCAACAAACTATGTCCGGGTTGTTTCGATTATTCGAAGCTTAGCCGGCTGCCTTGGGATAGCCATCGGTGCCCATCGTATAGTAACCGGTGTCTACAAGCTCCTTCTGGATGTTATCCTTTGTGACAACTGTCGGAACGAGAAGGTAGGAAGGAATAGTAGCGTTATTGTTGTTGTATGACTCTGTGTCATAGGTGCAATCAAAGGTCCAGCCCGCAGATTTAATCAGGTCGCCGTTTGGTGTCTCGCCCTTGAGAATGGCGTCGGCAAGGTCAACAGTAACGACGGCTTCGTTTGCGACAGCCTTATAAACCGTCATGGACTGCTTTCCGTCAACTATGTTTGCAAGATTGGCTTCGTCGCCGTCCTGTCCGGTGATGATAACGGTGTTGGTACCCTTATAGTCTGAGCCGATAGCCTGTGTCACGCCTAGAGCCGTGGAGTCGTTGGAGCAAAGTGCGACGTCAAGAACCGTTCCGTCGGCATAGTAGGAGGCCAGAATGTTCTGCATACGGTCAAGAGCTTTCTCGGTCTTCCAGCTTGCGGTCGCAACTTCCTCAAACTTGGTCTGGCCCGAAGGAACCTTGAGGATGCCGGCATCTATGTAGGGCTTGAGTACGTCGAACGCGCCGTTGAAGAAGAAGCCCGCGTTGTTGTCGGCGGGATCTCCTGCGGTAAACTCAATGTTGTAGCTCTTGGAAGTATCCTTGAGATCAAGCTTGAGAGTATCGACAACATACTCGCCCTGCAGCTTGCCGACCGTATAGTTATCGAACGATACATAATAGGAAATAGCGTCGGTATTCATGATCAGGCGGTCATAGGATATGACGGGGATTTTAGCATCCGCCGCAGCCTGCAGAACAGTGGAGAGGGACTCGCCGTCGATTGCGACTACAACCAGAAGGTTGACT
>JAYFQM010000152.1:0-2482 GCA_034927185.1 Oscillospiraceae bacterium
AGCGGTGAAATCCACAGGCTCATAGAAGGCATGGCCATCCCTGAAGACATTAATGAAGAGATCACCCGCTTCCTCGACCGGCTTGGAGAAAAAAATGCCTATGCAGTACGATCCAGCGCAACCGCGGAGGATTTACCTACGGCCTCCTTTGCAGGCCAGCAGGATACCTATTTGAACATTATCGGCAAGGAGGCAATCCTGAAGTATATCAGTAAGTGCTGGGCATCGCTGTTTACCGAGAGGGCAGTGACTTACCGCCTTCAAAATGGTTTCGACCACCGTAAGGTCCATTTGTCTGTGGTTGTTCAAAAGATGGTCTTCCCTCAGACGGCAGGAGTTTTGTTTACTGCCGATCCTGTCACTTCCAACAGGAAGGTGTCATCCATTGATGCCGGCTTCGGCCTTGGTGAGGCTTTGGTCTCCGGCCTGGTGAATGCCGATATCTATAAAGTATGTAGCGGCAAGATCATCGATAAGAAGATATCTGCCAAGAAACTGGCGATTTATGCCCTAAAAGATGGCGGTACGAAAGAACAGGAGATTGAGCCTGAGCGGCAGAACAGGCAAGCACTGACGGATGAGCAGATTTTGCAGCTTGAGGGCATGGGCAGAAAGATCGAAGAGCATTTCGGCTGCCCCCAGGACATCGAATGGTGTCTGGCCGATGATACATTTTATATTGTCCAGAGCCGGCCTATCACTGCTTTATATCCCATCCCCGAAGCAAATGATCAGGAAAATCACGTTTATGTATCTGTGGGTCATCAACAAATGATGACTGACCCCATGAAACCATTGGGATTGTCTTTTTTCCTGTTAACGACTCCTGCACCCATGCGTAAAGCCGGTGGAAGGTTGTTTGTTGATGTTACACATATGCTGGCTTCGCCTGACAGCAGAGAAGTTTTATTAGATACCATGGGACAACACGATCCGCTCATGAAAGACGCACTTATGACCATAATAGAGCGGGGAGATTTTATAAAATCGTTACCAAATGATAAGAAAGAAGTTCCCGGTAAAAGCAATAAAGTTGTGTCAGAATACGATCAGGCAATCGTTTCTGCTTTGATTAAGCGTAGTCAAACATTGATAGCAGAGTTAAAACAAAACATCCAAAGGAAATCAGGAACGGATTTATTTGATTTTATCCTGGAAGATATCAAGCAATTAAAGAAGATTTTATTTGACCCGCAAAGTTCGGGTGTGTATATGGCTGCTATGGATGCGGCCTCATGGATCAATGAAAAAATGATGGAGTGGCTGGGCGAACAAAACGCAGCGAACACGCTTTCCCAATCTGTACCGAACAATATTACTTCGGAAATGGGTCTGGAGCTGTTGGATGTCGCAGATGTGATCCGCCCTTATCCGGGAGTAATTGAGTTTTTACAACATATGAAAGATGATGATTTTTTGGATGAACTGGTTAAGTTTGACGGCGGACAGGAAACCCGGGATGCTATCTATACTTATCTCAACAAATACGGGATGCGGTGTGTCGGGGAAATCGATATTACTAAAACCCGCTGGAGCGAAAAACCTGCTACACTTGTCCCAATGATCCTCAGTAACATCAAAAACTTTGAGCCCAATGCCGGCAACCGGAAATTTGAGCAAGGACGGCAGGAAGCTTTGAAAAAAGAGCAAGAGTTATTAGATCGATTGAAGCAATTACCGGATGGTGAAGAAAAAGCCATCGAGACAAAACGAATGATCGACCTGATCCGGAATTTCAGCGGATTTAGGGAATATCCAAAATATGGCATGATCAATCGCTACTTTGTTTATAAGCAGGCTTTACTGAAAGAAGCCGAACAACTGGTACATGCCAACGTTATTCATGAAAAAGAAGATATATACTATCTCGCTTTCGAAGAGCTTCGCGAGGTAGTTGGCACAAATAAACTGGATTATCAGATCATCAATAAACGAAAAGACGAGTACAAATTATATAAAAAACTAACTCCTCCGCGTGTTATTACGTCTGACGGTGAAACACTCTCCGGTAAGTACAAGCGGGAAAATCTCCCGACCGGATCTCTTGCAGGTCTGCCTGTTTCTTCCGGAGTTATAGAGGGACGGGCACGAATTATCTTAAGCATGGAAGACGCTGATCTGGAAGATGGAGATATATTGGTCACCTCCTTTACTGACCCTAGCTGGACCCCATTGTTTGTATCCATAAAGGGCCTGGTCACCGAAGTTGGCGGACTGATGACCCATGGAGCGGTTATCGCCCGTGAATATGGATTACCGGCAGTTGTCGGAGTAGAAAATGCTACCAGGCTGATAAAAGATGGGCAGCGAATTCGTGTGCATGGAACTGAAGGGTATGTAGAAATCCTGTAATGTGCCACTAGGCTCAGCCTTGAAAGCTTGTCTTTTGTATCTTCAAGGCATACAGAGATTATAGTGTTGATGGCAAATAGCAGTTCTAAAGGCAAACGAGTACTTGAATTATGATAAAACTGTCTGTACT
>JAYFQM010000040.1:0-9754 GCA_034927185.1 Oscillospiraceae bacterium
ACCAGAAATATGAGATGGGTAACCCGGATGGAGTGTTTTCAGATGCTAACGAATGGAATTAATGGATTTTATCCAATGCATGTAAATGCACTGAAAAAATATCTCACAATGAGTTCTTTATAGTAAGCGATAACGGGGTGCTTAAAAAATAGGAAAGAACTAGACAGCTGGTTAGTGCATATGTTTTGAGCTAATGACAAAGAAAAGACATATCTCCCCGCCAAGGGAAAGATATGTCTTTTTTTATACTAAAAAGCATGATACTATAAATGCAATTCGATATTAAAGGGGCGGTAAAATGATATTATCGGACAAAACAATAAAAAAACTATTACAAAATAAAGATCTGGAGATCTATCCATTAGAAGATATACAGCTTCAACCGGCAAGTGTCGATATCCGTCTGGGAAACACATTTACGATTGTGGAAGATACTTCTTCCAGTGTAATTCAACTATCAGGGGAAATGCGATATAAGACGATACGGTCAGATAAATATCTGCTAATGCCCGGGCAATTTGTTTTAGCCACGACAATGGAATACTTCAAATTGCCGAATAACATGACTGCATTTGTTGAAGGCAGAAGTTCCATCGGCCGATTGGGGTTATTTATACAAAATGCAGGCTGGGTTGATCCCGGATTTGAAGGAGAGATTACATTGGAACTCTTTAACGCCAATCGATGTGCCATTGAATTGCAAGCTGGCCGCCGTGTCGGACAATTAGTGTTTGCACAGCTCGATCAGGATGCGGACAATCCGTACCGTGGAAAATATCAGGGCCAAAAGGGCGCAACAGGCTCACGTATCTATTTGGACAATGAATTGAAAATTTAGCTCAATTAAAGCAAAAGGAGAAGCTTACTTTGAGTATAGTATTAAAAAAACTTTCTGCAGAGGATGGAATCGACATTTATGAGATGCTGCAAGAGATACCAAAGGACGAAAACGGTTTTTTGAACGCTGTTTGCGGCAAGACATTTGAAGAATACAAACAATGGCTCGCTGACAATGAAGCTTTTTCAAATGCTACGAATTTAGAAGATGGTTGGAAAGTACCAACAAGCACATATTGGCTGTATATCGACAACCGGCCTGTTGGTATGGGGCGTATACGCCACTTTTTAACAGATAAGCTCCGTGAGGAGGGTGGTCATACAGGCTATGCAATACGCCCAAGCGCAAGGCATAATGGGTATGCAACAATTCTGCTGAGAGAACTAAGAACAGAAGCTAAAAAACTGGGTATCGATAAAATGCTGCTTACAATACAGAATGAAAACTTATACTCATTGAAAGTTGCCATTGCAAATCATGGCGTAATGGAACGAAAGAATGAAATAAGGAGTTTTGTTTGGATTGATTGCTGAATCTTATTCGGGGCAGTACGATTTCAATAAATTCCAGCCTGTTGAGGCAATGCAGCGAGAAATATACCGCTTCCTTGGAAGAATTTTCCTGATAGCTCCATAAAGCAGCGTGTCTTTCATAAAAAGACACGCTGCTTTATTCTTATAGCGTCGATTACACGAAACAAACAGATTAAATTGAGATTAAATGACTTATTATCAGGGCGAACAGGCACACACTATTGACACAAATAGAAAACTGCTCTTATAATATCATAATATGGGAAATTATTAATAGATAAAAATAATTAGATGAATCCTATAAGAGTATTTTTCAGTAGGGTGGTTGGATTTGAATGTCAAGCTACGCAAACGTGGAAATTAACATATTTTCCTTGGTCCTGCTTGCAATCATTATCGTGAACATGTATAGCAGAACAAGAGAGTATCTTCCAGACCAGAAACTGTTTTTTTATATATGCTTTTCTGTCGCTGTTATTATAATTCTTGATTCCGCTCAATGGTTGTGCGATGGGCATCCCGGTCTGTTAATTTATTATGTAAACTATATTTCCAACACTTTTTATTACGCTCTGCAAATGCTCCCATATCTTCTATGGTGCCTGTATGTCCGCTATAAGATAAAAATGGATATAAAAGAAACATTAAAGGCAAAATGGCTGCTGCTTATTCCGTTTTTTATCAACATATTGCTGACGATCATAACATGCTTCAATGGTTTGTTTTTTTATATCGACAGCAGGAATTATTACCATAGAGGAGACTATTTCTGGATATCTGTAGTGATGACATATAGCTATTTCATTTACGCGCTACTGTACCTTTTTTTAAACCGCAGGAAAACGGAAAGGGATATTTTTACTTCTCTTATAGTATTCACTCTCCCGCCGCTCATAGGAAGCATAATACAGGTATTTCATTTCGGGATCGCCTTAATATGGCCAGGAATTTCTGTATCTCTTCTTATAATATATATAAATATTCAGAAAAACCAGCTGTATACCGACCATCTTACGGGACTATATAACCGCAGGCTTCTCGATATGCATCTGGATGAATGTCTCAAGAATAATTACAAACATGACAGAATAGGTGTTTTAATGCTTGATATCGATGATTTTAAGCAGATTAACGACGCTTATGGTCATTTGGCAGGGGATCAGGCTCTTGTCGATACGGCTGGTATTTTGAAGAAAAGTGGGGGGAAGGGTGCGTTTATTGCGCGCTATGGAGGCGACGAGTTTGTTGTGATAGCTCCCGCATGCGATATATCCGAGCTTGAAAGAATTGCGGAAGAAATTGAAAAAAACATCGAGGCGTTCAATAAGCAGGACTCCGCCATGTACACTGTCCATCTCAGCATCGGATATGAAGTTTTCGAATGCAGCGGAAACCTTTCAAAATTTGATGTTTTGGCAAGGATTGACAAGCAAATGTATGAGAAGAAGTTCAAAGACGGTATTCTGCAGGACCAGATAAGAATCTAATGGCCTGAATACAACCTATGTTGACAGGTCTGCCGTCGATATACGGGCAATATGACCTTTGAGTGGACATCTTTTATTTGGAACAGATATCTCTTGTCAGGAGCCACCGACGCGAATAAACAGGCCTGTCCTTCCGTCTGAGAGCAGGGGGAAGCTTGTCCTTAAAAATAATTTCAATACAGTACCGCTGAAACCCTTTATATATCAGGGATTCGGCGTTTTTTATGCCGTACTGTTTTCGGCGTGGGGCTTATCGTCTGCCTATCAAAAACTCAGATTCGTTTTCTAAAAACAGTTTTACCATAATCGGATCAAACTGTGTTCCAGCATGGGTTTCAATTTCGCGGCAGGCAAATTCATGGGGGCGCGCCTTACGGTAGACCCTGTCGCTCGTAATTGCATCGTAAACATCGCAAACGGATACAATTCTGGCTATTACTGGGATCTTCTCTCCGCTTATACCATAAGGATAGCCTTCTCCGTCCCACCATTCATGATGAAATACGGCGGCATCATGCGCCAAATCGAAAAGCTCAGATGGGAAACCTGAAACAGATCCTCTTTTGATTAAATCAAAAAGTTCCTCGGCAAAAAGCGTATGCTTTCTTATCATGTTAAGCTCTGCCGGAGTAAGCATTCCCGCCTTTGTAAGGATTTTTCTTGGCACCCAGGCCTTGCCGATGTCATGGTAGTAGGCAGATTTACCAAAATGCTTGTATCCGTTCGCCGTTATAATTTCCGGACAAATACCGGCGTTAAAAAGCTTTTCAGTTAAAATCTCGACGTAGTGTTCAACATGAGATAAATGCTGGAGCTGCTCCTTTGGAAGAGATTTAATTATCTGGCTCACATCTGTTTCTCTGTAAAGTGTTTCGGACATTTTCTTTTCTACCCTCCAGTAAAACATATAAGTACAGAAGCAGTACGCATAAGCGTTTAAACGCTTTATTACGGGAACGTCTGCTTATCTTATGAAACCTCAAATGCATGCCCGCTCCTGTCGGACGAAAGAGGCGAGTTACTCGTGCTGCTGGATAGCAGGAATAAATATTCGTATATCGGGAAAAGGCCTCCGGCCTTTTTTTATGCCCTGTTTTGGTGTTGTTGCCCAGTAGTACTTAGGATTCGGCATTTTTTCAGTATTTTTACTTTTTTTACATTTCACAATCCGGATGGCGAAATCTGTCGACATCCGGTACAACAGCATGCATGTCAAATTATATCCGCATATATCAGATATGTCCAGCATAATTAATGATTTAATAGGATATAATTACAAAATATCTAGGATATAATAAGGCGCAGGTGGTGATAATAATGTATGATGACTTTTTCTATAAGCGCCTGGCACAGCTACGGATAAACAAGGGCGTTTCCGCACGTGATATGAGCATATCTCTCGGACAAGGTGCGGGATACATAAACAATATTGAAAACAAAAATGCGCTGCCGTCAATGTCGGCGTTTTTTAATCTTTGCGATTATCTTGAAATCACACCAAAGGAATTTTTTGACGAAGCTAATATACATCCCGTTAAAATTAATGAGCTTACTGAGGATTTGATGGCATTAAACTCCGAGCAGTTGGACGTTGTGCGCACTATTGTAAAAGAACTGAAGAAGGTAAGAAGAAACTAAAACAGGCCTATGTTAATTAACATGGGCCTGTGGATTTATTAATCTGCAAACAGTTATCTATCATACATGACAGTGCCGTATAGTATATGCGGCGTCGGATTTACTTTACTATGCCGACGGGCGGGAGAAGGAAATGCCAAAAGAGAGACGATGGAGCCTCGAGGCCCGGTCGTCTCTCTATGTGCTTGTTAGAGTGAATCACGGATAATCAGTTCGGTTTCCAGCAGAAGCTGTTTGGGCGGGGTAAGAGGATCCATCATTTTTTCGCTCAAAAGCTCGCAGGCAAGAAAGCCCATCTGATAGCAGGGCTGGCTGACCGTAGTGATAGATGGATCGCAGATCGTAGATACAAAAGTGTTGTCAAAGCCGACGATACCGAAGTCCTCCGGAACGCGGAGCCCGGAGCGTTTTGCAGCCTTGAGGGCGGCCGCGGCCAGAATGTCTGAGACCGCGAAGCAGGAGTCCGGTGGGTTGTTGGAATTGAGCAACTGCGTAACGACGGAAAAGGCGGAGGCATAGCTGATTTCAGGCAGGTTAATGATCAGGCTTTCGTCCTGCTCGATTCCGGCGTCTCTGAGAGCTGCGAGGTATCCCTCCCGGCGGAGCCTGGCGTATTTAAAGCGCAGGGGACCATTTATCAGGGCTATACGCCGCTTGCCGCGGCTGATCATCATTTCCACAAGCGATTTTCCTGCCGCACAGTCGTCAATGGAAACATAGGAAACATTACAGTTTTCGAGATATTCGGCACATTGGACTGTCGGCAGTATCTCGTCCAGATGCTGAAGGGCAGACGCGTCGGCAAGCGGATTAAGCAGGATCAAGCCGGATGCGTGAGTATCGTGTATAAGAGAAAACAGCAGCTCTGTGCTGAACGAGGGCTTGTTAGCTTGACAGAGGATACAATGTACGTTTTGCCGCAAAGCTGAATCCTGTATTCCATCAATAATGGCTGAATAAAAGGGATTGCTGAGGTTTGGTACCACGATTAAAATTAATTTCTGACCCGCAGAAGGCTCGGCGTCGAGGAGACCGTGAGCGGGGTCGAGCGGGGCGGAGAAGCCGACTTGCTTCATTGCCTGATGCACCCTGTCGATTGTGGATTTCCTGACTACGCCGGGCTGGTTAAGTACGCGGGAAACGGTTGCGATTGATACGTTTGCCGTTTTGGCTACGTCGGTTATGGTTACCTTTCCGTCCATGTCGGTTCCCCTTTGATGTTTCGATTCTTGAGCCGATTATAGCACGGGGGTATATAAAAGTAAATAGAAAATGTAAAAAATGTAAAGAAAAATTTTACATAACAGTAATATGTACAAATATAGTGTAATATTTTAAGATATATTGTAGAAATAGGCGCTTATATGAAAACAACATGTAAATAATGATTGACATAATGAAAATTTTGTCTGATAATTGAGTTGCCAATTGAAAAATTGACAACAAAATACTTGCGGAGGAAAGAACATGAAAAAAGTAATCGCTATGATACTGACCCTGCTTCTCGCGCTTTCTCTTGCGGCCTGCACGGCTGAGAGTGGCGGAGCAGAATCAACGCCCGGAACCACGCAGACAGCTGACCCCGGCGCAGCTTCGGCTGCCAAGCAGGATGGCTTCGTGGTTGCCTCGCACAACCCGACGCTTGATACTACATTCCGCGCAATCTATGAGGACAACCTTAATGAGGCTGTGGCCGAATATAAGTCCTCCGGTCTGATTTCACAGTATTATACCTACTGCTCCAACGGCGATACGGCGACGCAGTCTCAGCAGGTTCAGCAGTGCATCAACGAAGGCGTGGACATCATGATCATCAACCCCATCTCCGGCACCGGCATCGACACGGAGATTGAAAAGGCGCTTGACGCCGGTATAACCGTGGTGTGTGCGGACTGCGTGTATGACTCAGACAAGGTTATCAGCGTTGCGAACGACCAGTATGCCTGGGCGCAGATGCAGGCACAGTTCATTGTGGATACGCTTGGAAAGGGCGCAAAAGTTATCATGTTTAACGGCAAGGAAGGCAATTCCGCCTCCGAGCTTCGCGAAAGTGCCTATAGAGACGTTCTGAAAGCCGGCGGTATTGAGATTGTTTATGAGGCTTACAACGAGTGGAACGATGCGACAGCCTATCAAAAGATGTCCGAGGCCATTTCCAGCGGCGTCGAATACGACGGAATCATCAGCCAGATCGGACTTAACGGCATTCTGAACGCCATTGAGGACAACAAAGTTGCCTATCCTAAGGCAATCACAGGCGATATTACGGCCGGTGCTATCCGCCGTCTCTGCGAAATCAATGCAGAGGAAGAAGTTATGCCCTTCTATTGCGTGGCAAACTCTCCCGGAATTGGTGTGACGGCTTTGTCCGTTGCCATTAATCTTGCACAGGGGCACGAGATCGACGAGAGCGTGCTCGACGCCAACGGTGACATTTCTGTGACGCCCTTCTGGACAATTACTTATGACGATATGAAAGAAAAGCTTGCTGATCTTGAAGGAATGGAAGACACCGCCATGGTTTCGGCATGGATGAACGTGGAGGAAGCACGGGCGGAGTACTTCAAGAACTAAGCAAAAGCACTGAAAGGAGAGGCGTGACCTGTGTTTGAATTGTGCGGGATCGTAAAACACTTTGGCAGCGTAAGGGCGCTGAACGGAGCCTCTCTGCAAGTAAGGCCTGGAGAAATTCAGGCTTTACTTGGTTCAAACGGCTCCGGAAAATCGACAATTGTAAAGATAATGGGCGGCGTGGTCCAGGCAAATGAGGGTCAGCTTCTTATGGACGGGACTCCGATTCACATCGGCTCTGTCTTCGAATCACGGCAGTACGGCTTTGCCGTTGCATATCAGGAATTGAGTCTGCTTCAGCAAATGAGTATAACGGACAACATCCTACTCGGACAGGAAAGGCAGGGACAGTTTGGACTAATAGACCGGAGGGCCTCGCGGCAGTTTGTCGGCGAGCTTCTGGAGCGTCTGCAGCTTAAATGCAGCCCGGACTCACTAGTGCAAAGTCTATCGCCCTCGGAGCAGAGCCTTGTAGAGGTTGCAAAAGCGCTGGCTCGGAATCCGAAGGTTCTGCTGCTCGACGAGGTTACTGCCTCTCTTCACCACGATGAGGTGGAGGTGCTCTTCCGGGTCCTGCGCGAAGAGAAAGAAAAAGGCGCCAGCATACTGATCGTCACACACCGAATGAACGAAATCTACCAGCTCTGTGACAGCGCGACCATTTTCCGCAACGGTGAAACCGTCGCCCAGGGACGGATGGAGGATCTGCCGCTGGACGACGTAATCTATTATATGACCGGAACAAGGGTGGAAAAATGCGATGAAACAGGCTGCACGACGGATGCGACGGAGATTTTGGGCGAGCCGCTGCTTGAAACCGAGCACGTTTCCGTTGCGCCTCGCCTAAGGGACATCTCCATCCATGTCGCTAAGAGCGAAATCGTCGGCATCGGCGGTTTGGAGGGTCAGGGGCAGGCGGAATACATCAAGGCCGTTTTCGGGGCAATCAAAGTGGATTCCGGTGAAATGCGTTTTGACGGAAATCCGCTGCGGCCTAAAAATACGGCGCAAGCTGCGAAGGCAGGCATCGCATATGTATCCGGCGACCGCACGAAGGAATCGGTTTTCTCCATACGGAGTATTGAGGAAAACCTGCATGCGGGCGTAATAGCGCTCGGCAGCGTCTGGGACTGGGTGTCGAGCCGACGCGTGCGGGAGTTTGCCGATGACGCGGTGGAGAAGTACAAAATCAAAATCGGCGACCTGACGGACGCGGCCAGCTCCCTGTCCGGCGGAAATCAGCAGAAGCTGGCCATCGCGCGCGGCATTGCGGCCAAACCCAAGCTGCTGCTGCTCAACGATCCCACAAAGGGAGTTGATATCCATTCCCGCAGGGAGATTCACGGGATTCTCAAGAGCTGCAGCCAGAACGGCATGGGCGTAATTCTGGTTTCTAGCGACAATGAGGAGCTGCTGGAGGTCTGCAGCCGGATCTATACCTTCTATGAAGGAAGAATTGTGGCCGAGCTTTCAGGTGCGGACAAAACGGAGGCGTGTCTGGTACGCTCGATGCTCGGTTCGTCGGAGATACAGAATAAGCGGGAGGGAGAACAATGAAGAGAACCATTTATAAACTAAAAAGCAGCCCATCCTACCCAGGATTGACGCTTTTTCTCGTGATTCTCGTGATGAACATCGTCATACAGACGCCCGGCCGCTTTTTTATGGCAGCGAACCTCAATTCCATTCTCGCTAAGAATATGCCGCTTATCCTGATTACTCTATCCCCGGGCCTGCTGATGCTTAGCGGAGTTATAGACTTCTCAGTCGGTGTGCAGGTATCTTTGAGCAACGTGATTGCGATCATGATTCCCCAGACTTTCGGTACGCCGATCTGGCTGGGCTGGCTTTGTGCCGTGGCGGGCTGTGTACTGATTTCTCTGTTTAACGGCTTTGTCACCACTTATCTGCGCATACCGGTGCTGCTGTCCTGCTACGCAATGGTATATGTGGTAAAGGGTATAAACGTTTTGATCATGTCCAAGCCGCAGGGCACGGTTCCCTCGGTGATTTACAAGACCTACGATTCGCTGCTGCTTGGTTTTCTGCCATTTTCTGCGCTGATTCTGGTATCTGTGCTGCTTTTTTGGGGCTATCTTCGGCGTACCGCATTTTCAAAGGCGATTTATTCAACCGGCGGCAGCATTACTCATGCCTATTCATCGGGTATCAATACATCGGCAACGCGCATGAAGGTCTATGCCATTGCGGGCTTATTCAATGGTCTGGCCGGCCTGTGTATGACCGCAATGACGGCCTCCGGAGATCCAAACGCCGGCGAGGTCTACGGGCTGAAGACGGTTGCGGCCTGTATTCTGGGCGGTATTGCCATGAGCGGAGGATGGGGTTCTCTGTACTGTGCGCTATACGGTGCATTGGTCCTGATTCTGACGCAGAATGGGGTTTCAAGCCTCTTTAATTTGCTGAGCCGTGTGATACCGAATTTTGCGGTTACGACCTATTGGCAGAATTTTGCTTCCGATATGATCATTCTGATCGGCCTGATTATGACCGTTTTCTCAAACAAGGCCATGCTCAGGTCCATGAAGGAACAGATGAAGTATCTGACACTGGGAGGGAAACAGCATGAATAGGGTTTTTCGGGACCGTGTGCAGCGCTTTATCCAGAAAAATGTCGTCCTGATGGCTTTTCTGATGTCGGCGGTTGTTTTTACTATTAATATCAT
>JAYFQM010000091.1:0-3977 GCA_034927185.1 Oscillospiraceae bacterium
CATTGCCCGCACAATGAGCGCCGCAAACTCTGCACGCGTAACACTCCCGTTCGGAATAAATGTGCCGTCCGGGTATCCGCAGATAATTTTGCGCGAGGCCATATCGTTTATTGCGTTTTTCGCCCAATTCCCCTCTGCATCCGAAAATTCGACAGATGCGTCAGCTTCATAAGTAAACGTGACGCCCGAGTTCAATACGATATCGTCCAGATATATCGTCACGCCAGGCAAGGTTTTGCCCGCATTGACCGCGTCCGACAAGGCCGTCGACGACTCGGGGCCGCTTATCCTATAAACAGCACCGCTTGCATATGTCGTCCCTGTCGAATATGCAAATTCCGTCAAAGTGGAGGTGTTGTTTAGCCCTTCGGCCGATGCCCCTATGCTTATCGCGGGCAGCAGCTCCGCTGACATGCAGACTGCAAGCAGCACGCTTAGAACTTTTTTCTTCATTGCTGTCTCTCCTTTGCATTATTGTCGGTTTCTACACTTTTCATTATTAATCAATTCTATCATAAACACAGAGAAAAACCCGAAATCTTACCAAATGGTAAGGTTTCGGGTTTTCAATCATGCCTTAGAGTTATATACAGTTCAGCAATTATTCCAATGACAAAGATACTGTGATTTTGGTCCCCTTGCCCGGTTCGCTTTCCACCTTGATTTGCCCGTTCAGGCTGTCGATGACACCCTTGACGACTGCGAGACCAAGGCCCAATCCGTCCCTTGCACGGCTGTTGTCGGCTCGGTAAAACGGCTCGAAGATTCTTTCAACCTGCTGCTTTTCCATTCCAGGGCCATTATCTTGGACGGTTAGAAGTACCTTCTTGGATTCCACGAGGCAAAACAGCAAAATATTGCCACCTTTTTGATTGTATTTCAGCGCGTTGTCCAACAGATTACTAAGCATTCTTTCAAGCTGCAGCGGGTTTATCGAAAGAACCGTATCATTCCCCTCCCATAATGCGGAAAAAGAATACCCCTCTGCTTCGCTCAGCGCGGAATAGCGGCGTGCCACCTTGTCAAAGCTGCCGCGGAGACTTGCCGAATAAGCCTCGTCTGTAAAGGCCTGCAGATTTAGAAAGCTGTTGATGTTGTCCGTCATCTTTTCCAGTTCCAGCGCCGCTTCCGAACTCAGTCCGGCGCACTCTCTGCGCTCATCCAACGTCATATCGTATGTAGCCAACATCTGATTATTCATTTTTATCACCGATAGCGGCAGTTTGAGGTCGTGACCAATCCCGCGCAGCAGTGTAATACGCTCATACTCTTTTTTCTTTGCCTCAAGTTTCTTATGCTCCCGAAAGAATCCTTTGATAAAAACCGTAAAGAACAACAAAAGATATATCTCTGCACCCACATATGCGGGATAGACATAGAAATCAAGACCTCCGCTGTGAAGAATTCCCGCATTTATCAAAAAAGCATAGATAACAAGAGCAGAATATATCGCATTGTTTATGAAGATCACCATACAGTACCGCTTTCCCTTTATGCAGCCAAAAACAGAAAGTGCCAAAGCGGTAATATATACTGCGATCGTCATAAAAAGGTAAAACAGGCTGGGGTTTCCTACAATGCCATTAAGAGCAGTGAGACCCACACCAAGTGCCAGTAAAGCCATATTCAGTTTTCGGCCTATTTTTAATTTAAGTAAATAGATCATGACCGCAAGCGGTAAAAAAAGATTGACGGAGGACAGGACGGGATTCCACACGGTATAGTTTTTTGCAGAAAACCCGAGTGCTCCGGCGACAACCGACAATTCCCCCATACATACGGCCTTTATTACCGAGACTGCGCCGATCAGGGCAAACACAAGAAAGAAACGGGCGCTTCGTTTCTTGATATACCACAATACGGCGGTCAGCGTCATAAGGATCATAAGAAGGAGCATAACAGTACTGCAGATTATTCGTATTTCCACTCTGTCATGCAGAATTCTGCTATGCGCCAGATAGAAATCGATTCCCAAAACACCAGTTCCTTTTACTTGAAGAGTTATTTTATCCCCCACCACAGGGAAGGCGTTGAGGTCATATACTTTATAGGCATAGCCGCCATTATATTTTTCTCCATTACTATCGGCATTCTGGCTTACAAGGACGCCGTCCAGAAAAATCTCATGGACAAACGCCAAATGGTCAATTAGGATTGAATAGGGCTCAACACTTTCCGCATAATCAATTGTCAGTATTACGCTCTTCGCATTTTCCGGCGTGAGGCCATCCACCTTATACAGCTTTCTTTCGAAAGACTCGTCGAGTACCACGCTATTCCCGTCCACGGCAATTTCATTTAGAACCCCGGAATTCAAGGCAGCAAGCCCTAAGATGCACACAGATAAGATAAGAAAAAAGGTCAAAATTAGGCTGAATGCTTTAACCGTGTTATTCATTGGGCTTGCCCCCAGCAACGACTAGCTCATAACCCCTGTTATAAATCGTTTCAATGGTAACCGTTTTGCTTCCAACATCGGACAGATTTTTTCTCAGCCTCGCAATCATGGTCTGAAGCCGCTGACTTTCGTCAACGCCTTCTACGTGGTAATTACAGGTTTCTGCTTTATCAAGAAAACTTTTTTCCTCATACTTTGCAAAAAGGCATCTTAATAATCGCATTTGGCTCGGCTGGATATAAAAACCTCTTTCTCCACAGGAAAGCAGGTTTGATTCTACATCGAACGAGATATCCCCTACAGATAGGTTCTTCATACTTGATATTATTCTTTTTCGAATTGCCGAAAGCTTGTACACAAGCTCATACAGGTCAAAAGGCTTTGTTATGTAGTCGTCGACCCCGCTTTCATAGGCCGTGCGCTTACTCTGATCGTCGTCCACCGCGGTCAGCATGATGATGCGGGTATCATGTTTTGTGCTGAAGTGCTTTATAAGATCACAGCCGTTTCCACCGGGCAGCATGACATCGAGCAATACGATATGCGGCTTCTGTTCCTCGAACACTTTCACAGCTTCATCGATATCGAGGGCGCTGAAGGCTTCGTATCCCTCTTTCATTAGCATATTCACAATACTTTTGTTCAGAAGAATATTATCCTCTACTGTCAAAGCTTTAAGTTTCATTCGGCTCACCCCACATAGACCTTGCAACTATTATAGTTTATTTGTTTATGAGTGGTCAATTACAATTCCGCTTTATCATCCCGGCTTTATGATTAACTGCATCTGCTGTGACCGGACCTGCCATGTGATACGGACACATTTTCCCGAATACCGCTATACACATGCTTATTCTGCTTCATAGCAAGAATTTTGTCATCGGATACCATAAACAAAGAACGATCCTGAGGCGGAGCGTCCCCTGGGTCGTTCTTTGTAAAGGAGTATGACTGGAATTACTATAGCGTCCTCAGTATATCCTGAATTTACGACCTTGCAAGCCAAGGCGGGGGAAGAAACCTATACAAGAATAATTGTCCGAATTTTATTATTTCACATACCCATCGGAGGCTTGCAAAGTATATCATACCAAAATAATTTGGAGAAATGAGTAGTCAACGTCGTATACGCTCAGCTTGGCCAAGCTCCACGATATCGCCGCACGGCTATCAAAATGCTGTGCGGCGTAAATTCATCTTATTTCTGAAAAGTTCGACGGTGATATGCTGACCGCGCTTAACTTTTTTAAAATGTAGCTGCTGCAATCAGGGCTTCCGCTGAAATTTAATTTGCAATAATTATGAGAGAAAAGTATAGAGAGACTGAGAGGAGAAATATGGATGGACAGCTTATACAACATATATATTCAGAAGGAGAGATGCGTCCAATTCGCATTTTCAGTGATTGCAGACAGCTAAAAGGATGATTTATCGTTAAAAGCCGCTTTCACGGCCGACGGATGCTGTAGAAAGCGTCGTTGCCGAGATATTTGGCGACATCGAAAAGCTCGTCCTCAATGCGAAGGAGCTGGTTGTACTTTGCAACCCTGTCGATGCGGCTGGGAGCACCTGTTTTGAT
>JAYFQM010000030.1:0-5810 GCA_034927185.1 Oscillospiraceae bacterium
GCATATCTTATCCTGATTCTCTCCACCATATTTAAGCCCCCCATAATATTACAATTCGGTAGTGCCCACTTTAAGCATAGTACATCCACAGGTAAAAAAAGTCAACGGCACGAAGGCCTAGCCTTGCGCCGCTGATATATATTATTTATGTATTATTTAAGACTCTCCCGAACCGATTCCCAGGCTCTGACAAGCTTTTCAAGGCTGCATCCCGCGTTTGCGGGACTTGTGGAGGGAAGCTTTATAGCGTGAATTCCCGTCTGCTGAAAACAGAATTTTTTGTAGTATCTGTCCGACGTACCGCCGTTTGTGAAAATATTCCCGATATCCGCCGCTTCCGTTATCCGCCGGAGGTCGTTCGGAACGACGTTTTTGATTGAAGCATCGCCGGAACCTGTAATGTCACAGCTTGCGATGACATCCCAGAGGGCTATCCCGTTATCTAGTAGGATAGCCTTTTTTCCCTCGAGCGTCGATGGCGCAGGACAGTAAAAAAGCGCGGCTAAAACCCGCCAGAAGCGATTCTGCGGATGACCGTAGAAGAACTGCGTCTCGCGTGACTTGACCGACGGAAACGAACCGAGTATCAGTATTTTTGAGTTTTTGTTAAATATCGGGGGGATGTTGTGTTGAAGCATATTAAGATCCGTTTCTGTGAATATCAGACGAGCCTTATCCAATTCCCACCATGCTGCGGAAGGCTTTCCCATTGCGTATTGTCACTTCCCATATATACATACGCAACGCCGCCTTCATAAAAAACATCTCCGTTCATTAGGCGCGGAGACCATTCATTGGAACTGTTGTGAGCGGATGAAGTGATAACATGGGTCGGATAGAATTCTTTAAGAAAACTTACAGCAGAAGGATTATCTTCAAAATCTATGGCTTCCTGTTCAGTGAGCCACGGAGTATCCCATTTAACTACATATGTCTTTCCATTATGCACTACTACTGAGCCTTTTAATAAAGAAGCCAGCTTTAAGCCTGATTCATACGGGTTATCTTTGCAGTAAGTGGTAACCGAAGAGCACTCACCTGTCCAGCTGTCAAGTACAACTTCATGCGTCGCAGAGGTTCCAAATATAACATCTCCGGCCTGAAGCTCTGTATCCCCGCCTGCGCCTCCAGTTCCACCGCCTGAGTCGCCTGTTCCGCCTGAGCCTCCACCGGAGGACCCGATCGCGCCGTGAACGGAGCACACAATGCTACCGTTTACAACAGAGAACGTGCCGCCGTCCGGACATTTGAGTCTGCCCCTGTCCCCTGCAAGGCCAGGAACCTCTCCGTTCATTGCCTGCGCAAGAGTCTGACTGCCCTCTCCCGAGGCAAGGTAGACCTGATACGCGCGCATAAATTCAAGTCTGTTGGCTTCGCAGACGCCTTTTGAGGAATATCCGATATATTGCGTGAAATTCGGCACGACAACCAGAGCCAGAACAGCAACAATCGCGAATGTTACTATCAGCTCAAGCAGAGTTATGCCTTTATTGTTGTTTCTCATAGTATGATGTCCTCGAAGCATAAACGAAAAGAAAAAATACGTTGCAAGCCTTTTTCCAAAGAAAAAGGCTTATTTATTGATCTAAAACAAAAGACCTTATATATATTTTTTGCCGAGTATATAGAATTCTAACATGTAATTTATCCTATTATTCGGCGAAATATCACAAGCTCTCCAGAATTTTATGATATCCGAATCACTATTGATTGTCAAGGCCGAGTTTTATGCATGTTCCATTCAAACAAGCCAAAAATCTTGGTCAATCTGCTAAAAAATAACATATGGCGGGGACTATTCCCCGCCATATGTATGAGTAAACCTTAGTGCCGTTTTCAAGTCTCCGGAAGTATTCCGCTTTCCTGAAAAGCGCTGATAAGCTCCACCATATCAGGCTTAATGATTATCGGCGGTTTTGTCGCTTTAATAACGTTGTCAACGTCCTTGAGCCCGTTTCCGGTCACGATTGATACGACTGTCGAAGTCTTCGGAATAAGGCCCATTTCGCAGGCCTTTTTAAGTCCTGCGGTACCCGTAACTCCAGCCGGCTCGCCAAACACTCCGCAGGTCTCACCGAGAAGCCGCTGCGCCGCCATGATTTCTTCATCTGAGACGTTTATAACGATTCCTTCGGATTCCATGATTGCATTAATGGCTTTGTCGGGGTTGCGGGGCACGCCGACGGCTATGGAATCCGCCAGAGTATTCTCCTCCATCGGATACCACGGCTTGTTTTCGGCAACCGCTCGGTTTATCGGGCAGCAGCCCGATGCCTGCACTGAGATAAGCCTTGGCAGCCTGTCGATGAGGCCGAGCGCATACAGGTCCTTAAAGCCCTTCCAGACGCCCGCGATCGTGCAGCCGTCCCCTACCGAAAGCGCCACATAGTCCGGGCACTCCCAGCCGAGCTGCTCGCCGATTTCGAGCGACACGGTCTTTTTGCCCTCGGAAAGATACGGGTTTATAGCAGCGTTTCTGTTATACCATCCCCACTTTATTATTGCCTCGGCCGATATCCTGAAAGTGTCCTCATAGCTGCCATCAACCGATACGACGTTTGCGCCGAAGGTTATCAGCTGCGCGACCTTACCCTTCGGTGCGCGGGATGGAACGAAAATATATGTTTTCATTCCCGCCGCTGCGGCGTTTCCCGCAAGGGATGAAGCTGCATTCCCTGTGGAGGAACACGCGATCACGCCTGCTTTAGCCTCGGTTGCCTTGGCAACCGCCATTGCCGAGGCTCTGTCCTTCAGAGAGGAGGTCGGGTTAAGACCGTCGTCCTTAATATAGAGCTTCCTGATACCCAGCATATCCGCAAGCCGCTGCGTCTCGTAAAGAGGGGACCAGCCAACTCTGAGCGGTGGTACCGGCGTGCCGTCTTCCACGGGTAGTACCTCGCGGTAACGCCACATTGAGTAATCGGCCCTGTTTTTCAGAACGTCTTTTGTCAGCTCCTTTTTGATGCTGTCGTAATCATAAATAATATCGAGAATTCCACCGCAGGAGCAGTTTTCAAGCTTGGGGACAGCCTCATACTCCTTGCCGCACTTAACGCAGCGAGCGCAAATTACATTTTTCATAACTGCCTCCCGAAATGCCTTTATATATCCCTGAGAAGACCGGTTTCCTCGTTGAACTCGTTGATCAACTCGTCAAGCTGGTCGGCCTGAGAGTGAATGGCTTCCCATGTGTGTTCGGTATCGTACCAGAGGGCGTTGATCTCCTCATAAGTTTTGCCCTGCTGCTCGACCCAGGTGTAATACTTGAGGTTGTGAACTCTCTTGCGCTCTGTGTAGGTCAGCTCCATGAGGTTATCCGTGCGCATTCCGAGCATGTGCAGGCTGTGGTCAACCGCCGCGGCCTTACCGCTGTATTCGCCATGCTCCTGACGCAGTTCCTCGACTCTTGACGCGTACATCACGGCGGAGTCTGTCAGAACTGTTGCGACGACGTCATGTTCCGTCAGCTCGTAATACTTTGCCATCTTGATGCAGCAGAGAACGTTCGCTATTCCGGAAATGCCGAGCCAAGTCAGCTTTTCGACAAAATCTCCGGGCAGGCCAAGCTCATTTTTGAGGTAGTCCTTACCCTCCGGTTCGTTGAAGAGGCTGAGTAGTCTCTGGCTGTCCTCGTCGTCGATTGCGATGGCCATATCGGTGTTTTTCACATTGTGTATCCAAGGTATATGCTTGTCGCCGATTCCCTCTATCCTGTGACCGCCGAAGCCATTGTTAAGAATGGTCGGGCACTGAAGCGCTTCGCCGACTGCGAGCTTAAGATGCGGGAACTTTTCCTTGAGGTAATCGCCGCTTGCCATTGTACCCGCGCTGCCTGAGGTGAAGCATGCTCCGGCGAAATGATCGCCCGGACGCTTGACACTTTCGAAAACTTCCTCAAGAGCGCTCCCGGTGACCTGATAGTGCCAGAGGTAGTTGCCCATTTCCTCAAACTGATTGAAGATCATGACGTCGCTTCGGGTATTTCTTAGCTCCCAGGTCTTGTCGAATATTTCCTTGACGTTCGATTCGCAGCCAGGGGTGGCGATGACCTCTCCGGCGATTTCTGAAAGCCAGTCAAATCTTTCACGGCTCATCTCCGCAGGCAGTATAGCTATGGAATCGCAGGCAAGAAGCTTGGAATTAAACGCTCCGCCGCGGCAGTAGTTGCCGGTGGAGGGCCATACGGCCTTGTGGCGCGTCGCGTCGAACTGGCCGGTTACGAGCCTTGGCGCTAGGCAGCCGAAGGAAGCGCCAACCTTGTGGCAGCCCGTCGGAAACCATTTGCCGACCATGCAGATGATACGTGCCGGTACGCCTGTAAGCTCCGGCGGAAGCTCGATGAAATTCGGAACCTTATTATAAAGCCCGCCTTTTTCTTTGGGCTCGTTTTTCCATGTAATGCGAAACAGGTTCAGGGGATTAACGTCCCACAAGCCGACATTTTCAAGCTTTTTGTGAATACCTTCCGGTATCTGATTCGGGTCCTTCATCTGCTTATATGTCGGGATTATAACGTTGTTTTCTTTTGCTTTCTGAATGTTGTGTTTCAGATTTTCACGGTTTATGCTCAGGTCTATCATGTTTAAATCCCCCATTTTTATTTGTTCTCAGTTTTGTTTATGATAACATGCACGGACTTTAATGACAATGGCTTATCGAACAATTCATGCCGTCTTCTCTCGTCGGATTTAATAATTGTCAAGAAAGCTGTGCTTTCCTGTTGCGTCCCGGAAGCCTATCACCGTATTAAGGTTGACGTTCTGCGCGCTGTTGAAAATGTTCTGGTCTATGCCGGGGTTGGCCCGGCGCAGGTTTTCAATAAGCACCTTCATTTCTTTCCTTTTTGAGGTGACCGCATTTTCGTCCAAAGCACAGTTTTCGGTAAAGCGGCAGGCACATTGAATAAAGTCGAGTTCATTATACCTTCTCCATTTAAGGATATCCTCTTCCCTGACCATGTACATAGGACGTATAAGCTCCATCCCCTCGAAGTTCGTACTGTGGAGCTTCGGCATCATGGACTTGTACTCCGCGCCATAGAACATGCTCATAAGAATGGTTTCTATAACATCGTCAAAGTGGTGGCCGAGCGCGATTTTGTTGCAGCCCAGCTCCTTCGCGTGACTGTACAGGTAGCCTCTTCTCATTCTGGCGCACAGGTAACAGGGCGACCTGTCCACAGATGATACGATACTGAATATATCGGAATCAAAAATTCTGATTGGGATGTTCATAAGCTCGGCGTTGCCAATTATTTTCTGCCTGTTTGCCGGGTTATAACCGGGATCCATAACTAGAAACTCAAGCCCGATTTTGTACTTTCCGTGTCTCTGGAGCTCCTGCATACACTTGGCCATGAGCATGGAATCCTTGCCTCCGGAAATACAAACCGCGATATTGTCGCCCTCCTGTATAAGCTGATACTGCACAACCGCGTCAATAAACCTGTTCCATATTTCTTTACGGTATTTCTTAATAATACTTCTTTCAATTTCCTGACATTTATCCATTGCAACCTCTGTCCGCCGATCCCGAAATGCACGGGAGGAATTGCGAATTAATATAATCACGTGCCGATTCTGCGGCACGCATAAAAATATGCCCGCATTATTTATATTGGTATTATAACATCAATAAGGCATTTGTACAGTAGTATCAAACGCCTGCCCCACATTTGAAAATGCGTGGAAATACATTTGCGGCTTTTTCGAATAACCTTATTTCTTTGTCCCCCACGAAAAACATGTAGACTGTTTGAGGCAAAAGAAAACGCTTTAACGCATAAACCGGCCGGACAACAACACGCTGTC
>JAYFQM010000112.1:0-7204 GCA_034927185.1 Oscillospiraceae bacterium
CGTCTGCGCCGTCAGGCGACGCTCTGCTACAGGGCGCAGATCGGGACCATTCACAGCTTCTGTACCCAAATTCTTCGGGAATACTCCCACAAAGTCGGGCTGACTCCGGATTTTCGCGTAGGCGATGAGGACAAGTGCTCCGAACTCAGAGAAAAAGCCATAGAGAGAGCGCTGGAAGCCGCCTACGAGCACATCGGTGAGGACGCCGAGTTTTCCGCGCTGGCGGACAGCGTCGGCGCTGGGCGGGACGACCATCGTCTTTCATCCGCGGTCAGCGACCTCCACGGCAAGATGCAGAGCCACCCCTATCCCGAAAGATGGGCCGCCTCTCAGCTCGCCTCTCTCGATGTTTCGGGACTAAGCGACGCGGGATGCACGGTCTGGGGACGTGAGCTGATGAAAAGCGCCGGAGATACGGCGGAGTACTGGCTGGAGCGTCTTGAAAGCGTCTGGGGCGCTCTGTGTGCTGATGAATCCGAGAACGCTCCCATCATTGCCGCGTATGGCGCGAGCATAGGCGCGACGCTGGATGGGCTGCGCGACTTCATTAGCGCTCTCGGCCAAGGCTGGGACAAGGCAGAAAAAGCCCTGCCCATACCCTTTCCCCGGTTTGGTCCGCTCCGTAAATACGATTTTGAAGAGCGAAAAAACACACTCATTTCAGCCCGGGAGGGCTGCAAAAAGGCAGCGGAAAATCTCTGCGCCGTGTTTGATTCCCCCTCCGAAAAGCTCCTGCGGGACCTTTCCTCAACGGCCCCCGCAATGAGGGGTCTTCTTCGGCTTACGCTAGAGGCGGACAGGCTTTACGCCGCCGAAAAAAGGCGGAGGGGCCTTCTGGATTTTTCGGATCTTGAGCACTTTGCCGTTAAGCTCCTTTGCGACCCCGAAACAAATGAGCCTACGGAAGAGGCTAGGGATATCTCGCGCCGGTATACGGAAATCATGGTGGACGAGTATCAGGACGTAAACGCCGTTCAGGACCTCATTTTTCGCTGTGTCTCAAAAGGAGAAAACAACATTTTCATGGTTGGCGACGTAAAGCAGTCTATCTACCGTTTCCGGCTTGCCGACCCCTCAATTTTTATTGAAAAATACTATAAGTTTAAAGATTTTGTATCTCTCGTGGACAAGGAGCCGCAGAAGATACTCCTGCAAAGCAACTTCCGCTCGGACAGAAACATCCTTGCCGCCTGTAACCATGTCTTTTCCAACACCATGTCGGAGTCTCTGGGCGAGATAAACTATGGTGCGGACTGCGTTCTGATGCCTCCTGACGATGCGCCTCTATCCAGGGGCAAAGCTGAAATATCCGTTCTCTCCGTCCCTCAGGTCGAGGACGGTGAAGAGCGTCCTGACAAGACCTATCTTGAAGCGAAAATGGTCGCGCAGCAGATACGGCGGCTTGTGGAAGGCTCAGAGGCAGTGCTCGATAACGGTGAAACGCGCCCTGTCAGATACGGAGATATCGTAATTCTCCTTCGCTCTCCGAACGCGGCCGGCGTCGCTTTCCGCCGTGCGCTCTCCGAGGAAGGCGTACCTGTTTTCGCCGAGCAGGGCGGCGGTTTCTTTACATCGCCGGAAATTCAGATCGTAAGGTCGCTGCTTTCCGTCATAGATAATCCCAACAGGGACATTCCCCTCGCTTCAATCCTATCCTCGCCCGTTTTCGGCTTCACGGCGGACGAGCTTTCGCAGGTTAGGGCAGCGGACAGGGATGGAGACTTCTTCGCGGCGCTGACGAAGGCAGCAGATATGAGCGATAAGTGCCAGTCTTTTCTGGAATCTCTTATGGAGCTTCGCGCGCTGTCGGAGAGCATCGGAGTGCACGAGCTTCTCAGCCTTATATACGGGCGGCTGGAACTACCCGCGCTCTTTGCAGCTGGAGCCGGTAATCCCCGAAGTGAAAACCTTATGCTCCTGCTTGAATACGCCGCAAAATTCGAAGAAGACGGTTACCGAGGTCTTTTCGGCTTTTTAAAACAGCTCTCCCGCATGGAGGAGCGCGGCGAAGAGCCACTTATCAGCCCGGCTGACGGAGCAAATGCGGTTGCAATAATGAGCATACACAAATCCAAAGGTCTTGAATTCCCTGTCGTCTTTCTTGCAAACGTCTCACGCCAGTTCAATCGAACGGACCTGCGTTCTCCTGTGCTCATCCACCCGGAGCTTGGCCTCGGCTGTAAAAAAACCGATGCTGAGCGTGGGATAGAATACCCGACGCTGGCGCGGAGAGCGATTGCCTCCAGACTCAATTCCGAGATGCTTTCGGAGGAGATACGGGTTCTTTATGTTGCGATGACGAGGGCAAGTCAGCGGCTCTATATTTCCTGCACTTCAAAGGACCCCGAAGCGCTGACGGCAAAACTTGGTGAAAATCTTTCGTCGCCCATGAACCCCGAGATACTTAAAGCCCTGCCGTCCATGGCGCACTGGCTGATATCCGCCGCACTCATTGAGAACGGCGGCCTAATAACTATCAGAAAGGAAGCTCCCAATTCCGGTGAAGAGCCTGTTCGGGACCCGGCAGCGCTCTTCTCCAAGATTGAACCCGCCGATACGGCGGAGCTATTCGCGCTGCGCCGTACCCTCGGCTGGCGCTACCCATATGGGAGCGCGGTCGGTCTGCCCTCCAAGCTCACCGCGACCTCACTTCCTCAAGACGAGGAGGATTGTGACGGTCAAAAAGTCGCAAAGGAGCGCACCCGCTCTTTTCGTTTGCCGGACCTCGGTGGTGCCGAGCGTCCGCTGAGTGGCTCCGAGCGAGGAACGGCAACGCATATTGTAATGCAGTTTATAAATTTTTGGAATACCGGAACGCTCTCCGATATCGAAACTGAGGTTAAAAGGATAAAAACCCTCGGCCAGCTTAGCGACCGGCAGGCAAAGGCCGTCGACCGCGCCTCTATACTCGCCTTCTTCGCGTCTGACACCGGCGTGCGCCTCAAGTCAGCGGACAGGGTGCACCGCGAAAAGCGTTTCTCTCTTCTTTGTCCCGCAGGTGTATTCTTCCCTGACGGCGGAAATGAAAGCATCCTTTTGCAGGGCGTGGTTGACTGCTGCATTGAAGAGCATAGTTCCCTGACGATAATAGATTATAAAACAGACTTCGCAACACCGGATACACTTGATAAGCTCACAGAACATTACAAAAAGCAGCTCCTCGCCTATGCTTACGCAATGTCGCGTATTCTCGGCAAACCTGTTTCCTCCTGCCTGCTGTGCTTTCTTCGTGCGGGGTTGGTATCAGAGATCAAACCGTATTAATAACAGGCACAAAAATACCGCCTGCCGCGCTATTTCAGCGGAAGGCGGTATCATGATAATACGCAAACGTCCCGCGCCTTAGGGCGCGAGACGTATTACTGACGAATATTACAGGCCGAATTTTCTGTTGAACTTCTCAACGCGTCCGCTGGTGTCGACCAGTTTCTGCTTGCCCGTATAGAAAGGGTGACATTTGGAGCAAATTTCAACCGTTATGTCTTTCTTTGTAGAACCCGTTTCAATAACTTCGCCGCAAGCACACCTGATTGTGGTCTGCTGGTAGTTGGGATGGATACCTTCCTTCATTATGTTCACCTCTTTCATGAGTTCAGCATACAATATAAACGCATAATTAACGCGCAAGTTGTATTGTAGCATAGCTGTTTAATATTTGCAAGCACTTTTTCGATTTATGTTACATTAAGTTACAATATGCCCGAAATCATTCCCGCTCCGCGTTCGCGCCCTGCGAAGGGCCCGTCCCCGGACTTGACGACGGGCTGGGCGATACGCTTTCCGAGGGGCTTGCCGGCGGGCTTTCGCCCGTACTCGGAGCCGGACTTTCGGTATCCGTCTCATGGGAGAAAGGAAGGATTATCGTCGCGTTTCCGTTTTCGTCATATACGGCGTAATTCCTCAAGCCGTAGAAAATCAGTACGAGAGCCGTCAGAACAGCCAGTATAACGACAATGATCACGCCCGCCCGCGAGCGCGATTTTTTTCTGCCCTGATAGATGTCCTTAGGTCTGATCGCCATTTTGCGGCCTCCGAAAAAATCAGTTGTTTTCCTCCAGCTTTGAAATTAGGCCGACGCGCCTTGCGTGCCTTCCGCCCTCAAAGCCCGTGCTGAGGAATATATCCACTATCTTAAGCGCAAGCCCGGCGCCGATGACGCGCCCTCCAAGCGCAAGGACGTTTGCATTGTTGTGAAGGCGCGCGTATTCTGCTGAATAACAGTCGTGACAGAGCGCAGCACGGACGCCCCTGACCTTGTTGGCCGCGATCGATATGCCGATACCCGTTCCGCAAAGGATAATGCCGCTTTCATATTCGCCGGAGGCGACAGCCTTGCCGACCTGCTCCGCATAAACCGGATAATCGCAGCTGTCCTTTGAATATGTGCCGAAGTCCTTGTACGCGACACCCTGTTCGTCAAGGTGTTTCATGATCTCGTTTTTCAGTTCAAACCCGCCGTGGTCGCTGCCCAGTGCTATCATTTCTTTTGTCCCTTTCATTTTTCAGAATCCAACAAAAAACTGCCGGAGCTCAACATCTCATATTTTCACAAATTCCGGTTTCCTCTTTTCAAAAACCGTAACATATTTATACCCCAAATCGCGAAGAATGTCAAAGCCTTCGGCAAGACCGACTCCCGCGTTCCCAATTCTGTGAGCGTCGCTTCCGACGGTTATGATCTCTCCCCCCAGCTCCCTGTATAAGCGAAGTATATCAACTGAGGGCAGGGGGCCGCCGCCGGGCGGAGTGCGGAAACCGGAGCAGTTGATCTCGATGCCTTTTCCCCTATCAATAAGGTTTTTGAGCAGAATCCTGAGCATATCACCGTAGGTTCCCGTATCGATTTTAATAGCGGCTCCGCCCTCCTTGCGGATGTAGCGGGCAGGATAGCCGATATGTGCCATCACATCAAAGCAGTCGACAAGCGAAAGCTCTATCAGTTCGTCCATATAGCTGTCGATAAGCTTTTTGCTGCACTCATCGCTTTGGTACCTGGTACTGTAAAAGTCAGGCTTGCCCCTTAGATTGTGGATTGAGCCGAGAACGAAGTCCAACTCCTCGGACCCGGCAATCGACTTTGCCATCTCCGGGTCATGGTTGCCCTCGCCAAGCTCAAGTCCAAGCAGGATTTTCATATCTGGGGGAACTGCCGCTGACACTTGTCTGTACATTTCGAGCATCGTGTCGCGTTTGCAGAAGCAGTCCGGGTCCGGCAACCCTGTCGAATGTCTGTCAAGATCACAGTGATCGGTAAAGCAAAGCTGTGAAACACCCATTTTGCGTGAGGCAAGTGCCATTTCAAGCATGGTATTGTGCCCGTCGTCCGAGCATGTGCTGTGGATATGATAGTCTATAAGCCGCATTTTCAGTCCTCTTGTCTTTATTTTGAAACTGATAAAAATCTTTAGAAGGGCCACGCACCCGGTATCCATGCCAGCAGATCCGAATACGCCCTCGGTACGGGCAGCCCAGTCAATACAGGGTAAAAAACTATAAACAGAAGCAGGCAAAGCGCGGTCGCGCCGTATACCTTCGGCTTCCAGTGTATATCCCTCAGCCTGAACGAGTTGAAGACATGGCAGATCGCAAAGACGAGGAAAATAAGGCAGGGGAAATAGTGATATTCGAAAGTTATGCGCGAGATGAACATCCACGGAACCAACTGCGCCAAATATCCCAGAAGGATAAACATAGCTTTTCCATCCCTGTTTCGGACAGTTTTCCATCCCATCGCAAAGACTGCAAGAAGGCCTCCCCAGCAAACCAGCGGGTTCATAAAGTCTGCAAAAGCCGACTTCATGTTATTCGGCATGGACCTGAGAAAATACAGTATCGGCCTTCCGTCGACTATCCACTGATACCAGCGTGCGGAATAGGGGTGTGATGCGTGGACACCCTCATGATATTTAAACATTGAGACCTGATTGTCCAGCACTATTTTCGCAAAGTCCTTATCAAAGTACATTCCAAAGCCGGACATTCCCTGGGCTTTGCCGTAAGGATAATAGCTTGCATAGTAGATGATGGACGGAATAATTACGAAGAAAACGACGCACTGGAGAATACTCGATATAAGCTCCCTTCGGTGCTCTGCCCGGTGTCCGGTCATAATAAGCTCCCTGCCTCTTGCTATGCGAAACAGCAGCCATATCACGGCCAGCCCCGCTCCAGCATATACAGCGGTCCACTTGCAGGCGGCGCCGATCCCGAAGAAAAGTCCCGAAAGGAAAAGCGGAATGACCTCCTCACGCTTTTTCATATAAGGGTCGTCCCTCGGCGCGGTTATATACCGGTACATGAAATAATACATGAGGATGATGAAGAAAACGCCGTAGGTATCAATAGTCGCTATGCGGGTCTGAACAAAGTGCATAAAATCGAAAGCGAAGAGAAGCGTCCCGCAAGTCGAAATCGCCGTGGAACCGAATAGGTTTTTAATGAAAATATAGATAAGCGGCAGCATCAGTACGCCGAACAGCGTTCCCATAAAGCGCCAGCCGAAGGGGTTCAGCCCGAAGGCCCTGATTCCCAGTCCAATGATCAGCTTGCCGAGCGGCGGGTGAGTGTTTTCATATGGTTTGATGCCGAGTATATGCTCATAGGCCGTGCGCGCGTGATATATCTCGTCGAAATATGCGCTGTTCATATAGGTCATAACGTCCGGAACCGTCTCCTGCTCGTCAAAAAGCGGAGCGCAACCTTCATCAAATTTCATGACTTCCGGCGATATGCGCTTCCCGTCCGCTCCGTAAACGGCAAGCTCACCCATTTCAAGCGTAGCGTCGCCTATAATACGGATATATTTTGCGGGCTTGTTGGCAGTATCCAGCTTCGCTTCGTTCCACTTAAAAATGTCGGAGTACTTCTGCTCCATCACGGACTCGTCCGTGTAGTTCTCTCCGTCCGAAGAGTACTGAAGGAAATAGTTGCCGGTGTAAAGGCCGGAATAATACATAACTCTCGAAAGCGGCGTTTCCTCCGGCAGCTCGATTATGACATATCTGCCTTTTTCCGAAAAGTGACAGAAGCTCTCGGGGTCTTCTCTGTCGCCCAGACCATAGAAAGCCACGGCCGCGTAAATCACCGTAATGAGTATCATCGGCAGGGCGTCCCTTGCCGTCATCGCAAAGCGTCGTCTAGGATAGCTCAGGCAGGCCGTTTCCATCTCATAAGTGTCCGCAACCGGGTCCTCATGTTTAAAAAG
>JAYFQM010000148.1:0-3142 GCA_034927185.1 Oscillospiraceae bacterium
TCCAGCCCCAGCTTACGAATGATATCAGACACGATCTGACGATCCTCAGAGCTTGCATCCCATTTGATATAGGGCTTCCGGCCCAGCAGGATCGAGTCGAACACAGTCATGTTAATGGACGTGCTGTTTTGCGGCACATATGCAATGTTTTGTGCCGTTTCATTTTTGCTCATTCTATAGACGTCCCGGCCATCGACCAGCACCACGCCCTTTTCGGGCGGACAGATGCGGTCGATGCACTTGAGAAGGGTGCTTTTGCCCGCTCCGTTATTGCCAAGAATGGCGATACACTGGTTTTCCAGAACGTCAAAGCTAAC
Organism: Oscillospiraceae bacterium; assembly: GCA_034927185.1. Lineage (GTDB taxonomy): Bacteria > Bacillota > Clostridia > Oscillospirales > Oscillospiraceae > UBA2658. Next base: position 318 of record JAYFQM010000148.1, read on the forward strand.
ATCGTCGAGAATATTCCCCGCGCCCTTATCGTAGGCAAAGGTAAGGTCCTTGATTTCAACCATTGCTCTTAAACCCCCTGAAAAGAAGATATAGGAACAGCGGCGCGCCTAGGAAGGACGTTATGGCGCCGATCGGGAGAATGACGGGTGCTATGACTAGCCGGGCGAAAGTGTCCGCCAGAATCAGCAGCAGAGCTCCGGCAACTGCGGAGCATGGAATAAGATAGCGGTAGTCGTTGCCGACGAAGCGGCGCATTATATGCGGCGCGACAAGGCCCACGAAGCTGATAATACCGACAAAGGATACCGCCACCGCCGCCGCCAGCGAGCAGATGCCCATGCTGATGAGCATAACGGCTCTGGTGTTTACACCAAGGCTTTTCGCCGTGTCCGCTCCGCTTTCCATTGCATTGTAGTTCCAGCGGTTGAGCAGGAAATAGACAAGCGAGGCCAGAAGAACAACTGCGAGGATTAAAAGCTCTGTCCAAGAGGCTGAGCCCAAATTTCCGAAGGTCCAAAAGACTACGGAGCTGATTTTCGTCTCGTCGGCAAAGTACTGCAGCAGGGTGCTCCCGCCAGTGAACAGGGAGCTGAGCGCAACTCCTGCCAGAATCAGCCCGCCGGGACCAAGGTCTTTTTTGAATTGAGACAGGACTATAACTACAACGGTAGACAATGAGCCGAATACGAAGGCGCAAATCGTTACGATATAAGGATTGTTGATTGATACCGCCGTTGCGGCGGAGTCGGAATTAACGACGCCGCCGCCAAAAACGATTATGCCCAGGGCCGCGCCGAAGGCGGCGCCCTGTGACACGCCGAGCGTCGACGCGGACGCCAGCGGGTTTTGAAGCACACACTGCATAACTGCGCCGGAAACAGCCAGAGTCGCACCCACGACTATTGCGGCGACGACTCTCGGCAGTCTGATGCCCATTACGGCAATCTGTGACTGGGGAGTGCCCTTGCCAACAAAGCTCCTGAGCACTTCGGATATGGGGATTTCCAGTGACCCTGCGCTTATCGCAAACAACCCGACAACGACCGTTGCGACGAGCGTCACGATAAATGTGATCTTCTTTCGGCGGATAAATGCGTCATAGGCCTGAAGCTGATTTATGCGGTTATCTGCCATTATTACGCACCCAGCTCAACCTTTCCGTAGCCAGCCCCCGCGTCATTAATAATGCTAAGATAGTTGTCAGCGCCGAGGAAGAATTTAAAGATTTCGTCGGCCTTTTTTTCGAAGTCAATGTCCTTAAACTGCTCGGGATAAATCAGGCTCCCGACATAATATGCGTTAATGATCGGAATCTCCACATTCGAATAATAACTTGTCGAGCTGGGGTACTGATAAACTTTTCCTTCCTTGACGGCCTGAAGCTGCGCATAGAAATCAGGTGTTGCCGCATAATCCTGCCTGACAAGGCCGACCCCGCCGCTATCGAGGAAAATATACTGCGGATTCCAGCCGAGAACCTGTTCCTTATCGATCAGAATACCTCCAACCGTGTCTGAAATACCTTCGGTAACGTCATTGGCTGCTATCGCTTCGAATACGGCATACTTTGAGTAGACTCCCTCTATGCCGTGCGCTCCTTTAAAGGTCGCCGCGGCGCCAAGAACGGAGGGCTTATCGGCATCTGGAATGTCCTTTGTTCTAGATGTTAGATCCGCAAGGGAATCGTTTATGTAAGTAATAACTTCTTCCGCTCTGTCTGAAACGCCGCAGACATCGCCCAGAATACGAAGAGCCTGCTCATAGTCCTCACCGAACAGAGTACCCATGGCAACGGCGATCGTCGGAATGCCGGTTTTCGTCTGAATCTCGTCCGCCAGCTCCGCCGTATATGAGCAAAGTATTACATCGGGATTTACCGCAATGATCTGCTCAGGATAGTAGTCGGTCGCTCCAGCAGCGTCAGTTCCGACGGTGGGCACGTTTGCCCAGAGGTCCTTATTGGCATATGCATAGGCCGTAACGGGAGATATCTGGTCCGAGGCCATGCCGCCTACTCCCACGACCTTTGAAGCCAGCCCAAGATAAGTGATCATGCGCGGCGTATTTCCGAGCGGAACAATTTTTTCGACTGTCGAGGATATCTCGACCGTGCGCCCGACCATATCTGTAATCGTACGGGTCGCCGCTGCCGGAGTTTGCTCCGACGAAGCGGAGGGCTGGGCATCAGTTTGTTCGGCTTTGGTTCCGCAGCCTGTCAGCATACAGATTGCAAGAGCGATTGCCAAAACAATAGCAACAGATTTTTTCATAGACAGTATTCCTTTCTCTTTTAGCGCTAAACAGACATAAAACTCAGCAGGCATTACCCTGCCGAATTCGCTGCCGGGCCACAATTATATGTAATTTTCGCATATACGCTAATCTCGCGCAAGCTCCCGGGGGGGATATGCCGGGTCAAAATCCCCGAAAATCTTAGGTATTTAAATTATTATCAAAGTTTTTGCGGAAAAATGGCGCTCATTACTAAAAAATGAGCGCCATTTTTGTTATTCCATCTTTTCCCCGAACAGCTCGGTCACCTTTTGGGCAATACGCCTGCCGAAAAGAACAAATATTCCCCTGTTTTCTTCCGGATTACTCATCAGGGTAATGGGACCGAGATGTATGTATGGCCTTCCGAACTCCATACCTGACGAATATGCCAGCATCCCACGCGTCAAGGACATTTCCAGAACGCTCTGGATGGCAATGTCCGGTCCTCCCCATAAACAGCCCGCAGTTGCGAAGCAGGCTGCCAGCTTTCCTTCCAGCGTCCAATCGAACCTCCTGTCAAAGAATTTTTTCAACTGCCAGCAGGTGCTCG
>JAYFQM010000064.1:0-2138 GCA_034927185.1 Oscillospiraceae bacterium
TCTATCCTTTTGGGCGTGTTTGTCAATTAGATATAAAGCAAAATAATAAGAACGAAAAAAGAAGGGCGCATGGCATATCCATGCGCCCTTTGGCATCATTTCGATTTTTTCGTATCCGAAATGCCTTACAGCACCAGCGACGGAGCCGCGTACACGCGGGTTTTCAGCTCGTTGTCTAGCATGTAGAGTCCCTTTTGGTCGCTGCCGAAGAGACGAAATTTCTTGATGAGGTCCTCGGCGTTCTTTTCCTCCTCGCCCTGCTCTTTGACGAACCAGTCGAGGAACTGCATCGTGCGGAAATCCTTGACCTCGCTGGCCGCGGCGTAGATGTTGTTTATGAGCGAGGTGTTGTACTGCTCGTGCTCGAGCCCGAAATTCAGAGGGTCTTCGAATTTCGTCAGGCGCTTGTCCGGTTTGTCGACGGCGTCTAGCGTCACTTTTTCTTCGTTGTTCAGCAGATACTGAAGCATGAGCATGGCGTGGTCGCGCTCTTCCTGTGTCTGCACCTTGTACCAGTTGGCAAATCCATCGAGCCCCTCGTCGGCGTAATAATTTGAAAAATCGAGATACAGATAGGCGGAGTAAAGTTCCTTGTTGACCTGCGTGTTCAGCAGCTGTGAAACTTTTTTATCAATCATAACAAGACGACCTTTCTTTATAATGGAGCTTGTGATTATCGTTTACAACCACAGACTATCACAGATATGTCTGTTCGACAATATTTTTTTAATAAAGGAAAAAGGCTTAAATCATTGATAAAATCTCTGATGGACGTGTCACTTTCTTGTCAGGACTTCCCATCGCGGCATACCTTATAAGAGGAAAGCTTTTTTGGGAGGGTATTTATGGCAAAAACGATAAACACGTTCCTTGGCGCGAACAGCGCGGGCGGGTTCGCGAGCCTGTACGGAGAGATAGAAAAAGTAGTGCCGATGCGCGATATGATAGTGCTCAAGGGTGGCCCGGGAGTCGGAAAATCAACATTTATGAAAATACTTGGCACGGCGGCTTCAAGCGCGGGACTCGACGTTGAGTATGTATGGTGCTCGAGCGACCCGGACTCACTGGATGCAGTGATAGTACCGCAGGCCGGGACGCTGGCTGTGGACGGAACAGCCCCGCACGTTGTGGAGCCGAAATATCCGGCGGCTGTCGACAGATACTTAAATCTGGGGATGTTTTACGATGTGGACGCGCTTAAGGCGGAGGCGGGAGAGATAGTTCGCCTTACGAATAGGTGCGGTAAGTCCTATGCAGCGGCATATCGCTGCATAGCGGCTAAAGCTCAGGTCGAAAAAGGAATCCGGGAAATGATGGGCGCCGACGCCGACATAAGAAAGGTAGAAGAGAGGACAAAGAGCCTGGTCTGCCGCGAGGTAAAACGAGGCGGAGGCGAAGACGGAAAGGTCACGCAGCGCTTCCTCGGCGGGATTACATGCCGGGGCGAGCTTTGGAAAGAAGACACGATAAACACTCTTTGCGGAAGCGTGTTCGAGCTTCAGGATCCCTATGGCTTCGGGCGGACGGCTATGCGTGAAGCGCTTGCAGAAATAACGTCGCGCGGATGGAACGCAATTTGTTTTATGGATCCGCTAGAGCCGGAAACGATAGACCACATAGCCGTGCCGGGGTGCGGAGTCGCGTTTGTCAGAACATACGGCAGCTTGAAATTTTCAAGGACGGAGAGGCGGGTGCGTTTTCAGACGGCGACGGACGCGGGACGCGTCAGAGCTACGCGCGCGCGCCGCAGATTTTCTCAGCGCATCGCCGACGCGCTATGCGAGGAAAGCGTACACTCCCTTGCGGAGGCGAAGGAATATCACGATGAGCTCGAGGCCGTGTACAATCCGCATGTGGACTTTGACGGGGTGGCGGAAATGGCCGAGCGGGAAACAAGACGAATGCTTAGAGCAGTATAACCAGAAAAACGCAGGGCGGGATACAGGCATCCCGCCCTGCGTTTTTTGAAAAAATTCAAATGTGCTTTATGCCAGAAAATCCTTGAGCTTCTTGGAGCGGGAGGGATGGCGGAGCTTGCGCAGCGCCTTGGCCTCTATCTGACGGATGCGCTCGCGGGTGACGTTGAATTCTTTCCCGACTTCTTCCAGAGTGCGGGAACGTCCGTCCTCGATGCCGAA
>JAYFQM010000131.1:0-25063 GCA_034927185.1 Oscillospiraceae bacterium
AGGTTCAAGCGGACGACGAGCTTATCCGGCGTGTCGCGGAGACGATAAGGCAATACTGTGAGGAAAATGAATAGGAGCGTGAGACTTTTATTATGAATTACGATCCCAAAGCGCTTGAAAGGCTCTTCGCTCAGACGTCGCTAGGGGCGGACAGGCCGGTGTCCGAAGCGGCTGCTGAAGCTAAAATTACGGAGGCCATACAAGCAGAAACGCCTAAGCCGCGGCCTGCTCCCAGACAGATAACAGATGTCCTCATAACGGAGCTGAGCGACTATCCTAAGCAGATGTTCAAACCGTATACCGAGGAAAAGCTTAGAACACTTGAAGCCAGCATACGTGAGAACGGCGTCATTGAGCCGCTGATCGTCAGGAGTATTGAAGGGTCATATCAGATAATCTGCGGACATAAGAGAAAACGGGCTGCGGCTCAGGCCGGCTTTGAGACGTTGCCCTGTATTGTGGAAAACCTGTCAGACGACGAAGCGGATATAAAAATGGTGGAAACCAATCTGCAAACCCGTAAGGGTCTGCTGCCTAGTGAGAAAGGGTTTGCGTATAAGCTGAAGCTCGAAGCCTTGAAGCATCAGGGCCAAAGGACGGATTTGACTCTTGGCCCTGGGGGCGAAAAGTTAAAAATACCACACACAGACGAGTTGTTGGCAAATGCCGTTAATGAGAGCGCAAGGCAAATCCAAAGATATATCCGGCTGACATTTCTAGTTTCGCCGCTTCTCGATCTTGTGGACGGCAATACGCTCCAGCTGAAGCCCGCAGTCGAGCTTTCGTATATGTCCCCTGTCAATCAGGAAACTGTTTATAACTACTTCTATGTGCTGCACAAGCTCTACATAGACGATCAGCTTGCAAAGCAGCTCAAGGAACACAGCCGTACAGAGGATCTGACGGATGAGAGCATAACGGCTCTGCTGCCGCATTCCGAGGGGAAGACGGTAAAACAGACCAGTAAGTTTTTCATTCCTACAAAGCCTCTTATTAAGCTTTTGGACACGAACGCGCTCACAAAGGATGTTGAGAAAGAAATACTTGAAGTGCTGATAGAATACTTCCAGAAGAAGCAAACAGATAAACCAAGATAAAGAAAGGTGAATCAACTTGGCAAGTAAATTTCAGTTTATTACCGAGCTATACAATCAAACACTGCAAACCATGACGATTAGCCGCGAAAGATGGACAGCCTTCCTCCGTGCCGCAAGCTTTAACTACAAATGCCCTTTTGATGAGCAAGTATTGATCTATGCTCAGCGACCCGATGCAACCGCTGTTTTGGAGATTGAGCGTTGGAACGCTCAATTTGGCAGGTGGATAAACAAAGGCGCAAAAGGCGTAGCGGTGTTTTCCGAAGAACGAGGTAGGCTCAAGTATTATTTTGACGTTTCGGACACACATGAATCTATCCGTAGCAGACCTCTCCCCATTTGGAAAATGGACGAAGTTTATAATAGTGATGTCATTGAAGCTTTGGAAAGCACCTATGGCACACTCTCAGAAAAGCAAACTTTAGCCGATGCAATCATTTCTGCTAGCCATAATGCTGTTGTGGATAATTTGCCGGATTATCTCTATGATTTAAAAAATTGCCTTGATGATAGCTTTTTAGAAGAACTCGATGAGCTCAATTTAGAAGTGCAGTACCGCCGTAGCGTCGAAAGCAGTATTGCCTATATGCTGATGACAAGGCTCGATATAAATGCCGATGATTATTTTAGTTATGAGGATTTTATTTTCATCCATGATTTTAATACGCTCCCCACAATAAACGCATTGGGCGTTGCAACCAGTGACATTGCAGAAATGGGGCTTCGAGAGATAGCCCGCACAGTAATTCAGGCAAACAGGCAGAGCCTTATTGCACAACAAAGTAATTTTAACTATGACGAAGGTAAAGAGAATACAAAAGAACACGAAAGGAGTTTTAGCTATGGAAGTGACTTACAGACAAGATGGAGACTACCTGCTACCGAACTTGATGATGCCGCAGGAACCGGAGGTGAGCTTGGGGAAATACGCGGAAATGAGGAAGAACTACCTCAAGGAACACCGCAGAGTGTATTATACCAACCTCAAGACCACATGCAAACTGACGGAGCACTTACAAGAGGTAGAGCAGCAGGCTACGGATATGATCTCCAGAATAGTACAGCAGATGGCGAAAACAGAAGGAGTGACGGAGGAACTGAAAGCTACCGATCCGATGAAATGGACGGGACTGATGAACAACTTTCGGCACTCGGCGGAGGAAATAGTTTTAGCAGATCTGATTTTCAGCTAAGCAATGATATGGCGGGAGGCGAAAATGAGCTTCCTGCCTTTTTAAATGAACACCTCATGGAAGCTATCGTCTTGGACGAGAACGGCAGAAGAATTAAGCGTCAAGACATTTTCAACTATTTCCAAAGCTGCAAGAATTACAATGAGCGCTGTGAGTTTCTAAAAAACGCCTACACTGACACATATGTTGAAATTAAGGTTGACGATGAGCGCGTAGGCTATAAAAAACAAGAAAACGGGCTTCTGATGTGGAGTGGAGCATACCTCTCCCGTACATCAGAGTCCGTTTTTTCGTGGGGAATAGTCACAGAGCTAAGCGAAAGCCTCATGGAGCGTGGCAAGTATAGAATTAAGCTGGGGAAACCAAATCTTCCAACAGTGTCGGATCAGCTTACACTGTTTGGCATGAACTTTGATGAAACACCTATACAGGAAGACTTTTTCCCAAAGCGAGAAATTCCACAGGAAGTCATCGACAAGGCGCTTTACACTGCCGGAAACGAATCGGGTAGCGTTTGCCGCATAACCTCACACTATATGAGAGTATATCCGGAAGCCGATAATATCGCCTTTTTGAAGCGCGAGTTCGGGACTGAAAACGGTCGAGGAATAGAACATGATGGAAGAAAATATGCCGTATGGTTTATCGAAGATGGAATACAAATTGCCGAGGGCAACAGCGTAAGAACGGGTGTAAGTTGCAAAACGGTATCATGGGCTGATTGTTCTAAACGTATTTTGGAGTTGCTCAACGAGGGCTGCTATGCCTCTCAGGATGAGCTTGAAAAGGCTTATGCCGCTGTGCTTCATAGTAGTGCTGAAGCGCTTTTATTCATTGCACGAGATTTAAGCGATGAGGGCCATGCGCTTGGACTTTTTTCTAAGACCCTTGAAATATATCATCAAAAAATGGGCTTTCCGGAGTGTGCCGAAAATCTAGCTGCTTACATGCGGACGGATGAGGGTATATCGGAAATAAAAGGAGAGTATAAGAAGTTCCGTGAATGTTACGCCGGGAACCGCAACATATCACGTTTTCGCGTATCGGAATATAATACCCATCGTATCGGCGTCATTTTAGACGGCATAGACCTGCCCATGCGCGATCATAAAGCACAGGAGGGCTTTCAGCGGACTGCAAAGATGTTTATTACACAGGATGAGCTTGATAGATATCTTTGCAGCGGATCATGGGATGAAAGGCTACGAACCTATTCGTATTTTTGCAATTCACACACGTTAAAGGAAAAACAGGACGCAGTGAAAAAAGGCTATGGAGAGTATAGTGGTAGCTGCTGTGATGGCTATGAAACTACAAAAAGCCGTAAAGGTTTAAGCTATGTGCGAAGCTATGGCAGGAAAAATTATGATACGGTTCAACTTACATTTCCGCAAATAGTAAAGGTATATGAGCGACTTATTTCCGAAAAGTGCTTCCCTGGTGATGATGCAATCGCGCGTATACCCGAGTATCAAGTGGAACAATTGGCGAGAACAGTTTATTTTGCTTTTTCTAACGTACCACAGGAAACTCCTAGGCCATTCCCTGTAACGGCTGACTATTATGCAGCAATACCCTTGATCCGTGAGCAGCTTAAAGAGCCACAGAAGGTTCAGGATATGCTATCTGCATTGACCTCTGCTTTAGACAGCACTGCACCCGATGACCGTTATTTCGAGAGCCGGGTTAACGGACAAAGGGAATTGACTGAATTTGCGAAGGGCAGCTTTGACCTTTTTAACGGCAGGAACAGAATACAATATGAGTTGCCACAGGCGAAAGCCAGCGCTGAAATAGAAGTTCCAGAAGCGGTTGAGGCATCAGAGGAACAGTCCACTGATGACATAGCCGAAGTTGTTGAAGAACCATACCAGAAACAAAAGCTTGATCCGCCAATTCTGAGAAAAAAGACGCAAGGCTATATTGTTCCACCTCTGTACAAAAACGGAGTCAACTTTTCTATAACAGACGATACTTTAGGCGTCGGAACCCCGAAAGAGAAGTTCCAGCGGAATATTGAAGCCATCAAAACTCTAAAAATTATTGAAAAAGAAGTTCGCACCGCTACTGAGGATGAGCAGAAAACCTTATCTCAATATGTTGGATGGGGCGGACTTGCTGATGCCTTTGATAAGAACAATTCCGCATGGACGCAGGAATACACAACCCTTAAAAATCTTCTCACGGATAGTGAATATGCAGCCGCAAGAGAAAGCACCTTAACAGCTTTCTATACCCCTCCTGTTGTAATAAAGTCTATATACCCAGCACTTGCTAACATGGGTTTTTCTGAGGGTAATATTTGCGATCCTGCTTGCGGCACTGGTAACTTTTTAGGACTGTTGCCGGAGAGCATGAAATCTTCACAATTGTTCGGAGTGGAGCTAGATGACGTATCCGGCCGGATGGCAAGACAGCTTTATCCTACGGCATCCGTTGCAGTGCAGGGCTTTGAGAATACGGAATTCTCGGATAACTTTTTCGATGTGATGGTCGGTAACGTTCCCTTCGGTCAGTTCAAGGTACCGGACAAACGCTATGATAAGCACAATTTCTCCATACATGATTACTTTTTTGCCCGGTCTCTGGACAAGGTTCGTCCCGGCGGTGTGATAGCTTTTATAACTTCAAGCTTCACAATGGACAAGAAAAACCCAACAGTCAGAAAGTACATAGCTCAGAGGGCTGACCTTTTGGGAGCAATCCGTCTGCCTAACAATACGTTCAAGGCTAATGCAGGAACAGAAGTTACTTCGGATATTCTGTTTTTACAAAAAAGAGACAGAATTGTAGACATCGAGCCTGACTGGGTACATCTTGGCACGGACGTAAACGGAATTGCAATAAATCAATACTTCACCGACCATCCGGATATGATCATGGGCGAAATGAAAGAAATCTCCGGTCCCTTCGGTCCGGAGCCTGCTTGTGTGGCCTATGCGGGGCAGAGTCTTTCGGTAATGCTATCCGATGCCATACAGAACATTCATGCAGAAATAAAAGACTATGACCGAGCCGATGAGCTTGACAATGAGGACAAGTCGATTCCCGCCGACCCAACAGTTAAGAACTTCTCTTACGCCCTTGTGGACGGTGTGATTTTCTACCGGGTGAATTCCCGAATGAATCCCGTTGAAGTATCCGTTACTGCCGAAAACCGTATTCGCGGAATGATTGCTTTGCGAGATTGTATGCGAACTCTTATTGAGTATCAAACAGAGGATTATTCCGAAGAAGAAATTAAGGCGCAACAGGCCAAACTCAACATCCTTTACGATGACTTCACCGCAATATATGGACTGATCAACAGCCGTGGTAACGAAATGGCGTTTTCTGAGGACAGCTCTTATTTCCTACTGTGTTCCCTAGAAATTGTGGACGAAGATGGCAATTTGTTAAGGAAGGCTGACTTCTTTACAAAACGTACCATCCGTGCTCACAAGCCTGTAGAAAAAGTAGGGACAGCAAGTGAAGCTTTAGCAGTTTCCATTGGTGAATGTGCGACTGTTGACATGGCATATATGGGAAAGCTCACAGGGAAAAGCGAGACTGAGCTTTACAATGACCTTCAGGGTGTGCTGTTTCTTAATCCCTTGTATGAGGGTGGAAACAGTAGAGAAGAAAAATACCTCACCGCAGATGAATACCTCTCCGGCAACGTCCGTCAAAAACTTGCACTGGCCAAGCAAAAATCGGAAGCTGAAGCTGAAACATATTCATATCACATAGAAGCGCTGACAGCGGTACAGCCTGTTGATCTCACTGCCAGCGAGATTAACGTGCGTCTAGGTGCAACGTGGCTTAATCCTGAGTATGTGCGTCAGTTTACGTTTGAGCTATTGGGGACTCCACGTTATGCGCAGTACGAAATCAAGGTACATTACTCACAATTTACAGGCGAATGGCGTATTGAAGGAAAAACTAAGGATAACAGCAACATTAAGGCGTTTAACACTTATGGTACGCAGCGGATCAGCGCTTACTACATAATCGAAGAGAGTCTGAATCTCAAGGACGTTCGCATTTTCGATTATACCTATGACGCTGAAGGCAGACGGGTAGCGACACTTAACAAAAAAGAAACCGCTATCGCACAAAGCAAGCAGGAGCTTATAAAGGCGCAGTTCTCCGAGTGGATATGGAAAGACCCGGGGCGCAGAGAGAATATCTGCAAGGCGTACAATCTGCTCTTCAACTCAACCAGGCCCCGAGAATATGATGGCAGCCACATCACTTTTGGGAGCATCAATCCAGAAATTCATCTTCGTGGGCATCAGCAAAACGCTGTTGCTCACATTCTTTATGGTGGCAACACTTTGCTTGCACATACGGTGGGGGCTGGAAAAACGTTCGAGATGGTAGCAGCTGCTATGGAAAGCAAGCGCCTCGGGCTTTGCCAGAAAAGCCTATTTGTGGTACCGAATCACCTTACCGAGCAATGGGCGTCGGAATTCTTACAGCTCTATCCTGCAGCTAATATTCTTGTTGCTACCAAGAAGGACTTTGAGACCAAAAATCGCAAGAAGTTCTGCGGACGTATTGCTACAGGCGAGTATGACGCCGTTATTATCGGTCACAGTCAGTTTGAGAAAATACCCATGAGCGTTGAACGCCAACAGGCAATACTACAGCAGCAGATGGACGAAATCCTTATGGGTATAGATGAGGCTAAACACAGCAATGCTGAAAACTTTACCATAAAGCAGATGGAAAAGACACGCAAAGGTCTGGAGCAGAAAATGGAGAAGCTCAACGACCAAAGCCGTAAGGATGACATAGTAACCTTTGAGGAGCTGGGTGTCGATAGGCTGTTTGTTGATGAATCCCATTTTTATAAGAACCTGTTTTTATACACAAAAATGCGTAATGTTGGAGGCATCGCTCAGACCGAGGCTCAGAAGTCCAGCGACTTATTTATGAAATGTCGGTATTTGGATGAGCTGACCGGCGGCCGTGGCGTCGTATTTGCAACAGGGACGCCGATTTCTAACAGTATGGTTGAGATGTACACCATTCAGCGGTATTTGCAGTACGAAACACTGCATAAGCATGGCCTGCAACATTTCGACTCATGGGCCTCGAACTTCGGAGAAACAGTTACAGCAATTGAGCTTTCGCCGGAGGGAGCAGGGTACCGTGCAAAAACACGTTTTGCAAAGTTCTATAACCTACCCGAACTTATGGCAATGTTTAAGGACGTCGCGGATATTAAGACGGCGGATATGCTGAACCTGCCTGTCCCAAAGGCTAACTATCACAACATTGCCCTAAAGCCTTCAGAGTATCAAAAGCAAATGGTGGCAGAACTTTCTGAGCGAGCCGATAAGGTGCGTAACCGTGAGGTTGACTCAAGCGTTGATAATATGTTGCTAATAACAAACGATGGTCGCAAGCTTGCCCTTGACCAGCGCCTCATAAGTCCAATGCTGCCCGACGATGAGAACAGCAAGGCGACGAAATGCGCAGAGAATGTCTATGTGATATGGGAGCACACCACTCCGCAGAAGTCGACACAGATGATTTTCTGTGACCTCTCGACGCCGCATTATGATGGCAGCTTCAACGTCTACGACGATATTAAGGGTAAGCTCATCGCAAAGGGTATTCCGAGTGAGGAAATTGCCTTCATTCATGACGCCAATACAGATGCGCGAAAGAAGGAGCTGTTCGCTAAAGTCCGCAGCGGCCAGGTGCGTGTACTCATGGGAAGCACCCAGCGCATGGGAGCCGGTACAAACGCACAAAACAAGCTCATTGCATTGCATCACGTGGATTGCCCGTGGAGACCTTCTGATTTGCAGCAGAGAGAAGGACGAATAATCCGGCAAGGCAATGAGAATCCGGAAGTGGAAATCTACAGCTATGTCACCGAGCAGACCTTTGATGCCTATCTCTATCAGTTGGTGGAAAGCAAACAGAAATTCATATCTCAGATAATGACCTCAAAGTCTCCGGTAAGAAGTGCTGAGGATGTTGATGAGCAGGCGTTGTCCTATGCTGAAATTAAGGCACTTGCCACGGGTAACCCTCTAATAAAAGAGAAAATGCAGTTAGATTCCGATGTGGCAAAACTCAAAATGCTCAAAGCCAGTCATCTCAGCCAGCGATACTCTCTTGAGGACAGGATTATTAAGCATTTCCCCAAGGAGATTGCGGAAATGAAAGAGCGTATTGACGGTTATGCTGACGATCAGAAAACCATCAGCGAAAACAATCAAATAACAGAGGATGGTTTTTCGCCAATGGTGCTTATGAACCAGACCTATTATGAGAAGAAGAAGGCAGGCTCTGAGCTGCTCTCAATCTGCCACAATATGCTCTCACCGGAGGCAACTGTGATTGGGCAGTATCGGGGGCTAAAACTTGAGCTTGCCTTTGACAGCTTAGCACAAGAGTATCGGCTCTCAATGCTTGGCAGGCTTCGTCACACAGTGAACCTTGGCACGGATGTTTTCGGCAATATTCAGCGTATGGAGAATGCACTGGAGACTCTGCAGGTAAAGGAGCAGTCCTGCAAGGAAAGGCTTGAGGATTTGGAAAGACAGCTTGAAACCGCAAAACTTGAGGTGCAACAGCCCTTTACAAAGGAAACGGAGCTCACAGAAAGGCTTGTTCGGTTGGAGAAACTGAATGCCCTGTTGAATATGGACAGTGAGCAAACGGAGGAACCTGAACCCGAAGAAGATGGTGAACCTGAATTATAAAAGAGGGATGAAAAATGATATTTAGCATAGTAAAACTCACTACGAATACCGGTATAAGCGATCAGGATTTGATGGTTGGAACTCCTAATGTTGACGATGTCAAGAGGTCAAAGCTGTACAAGGAGCTTGTTGAGGATTGCGGGGGCTCAAAGTACATTTTAGCTGCGGTTAGATCTGTGGAAATAGAAAATAGCAAGGTGGATCTGATAGATGAGTACCGATATGCAATCATCCCGGAAGGGGAATTTACTATGAGAGGAGAAACAAATGAAATTCATAGAAAAAATAAACGCTGAGTGGCACAGGTTAATTCAAAACGAGGGATTGACCCTAAAGCCATGCCAGGACGATGCCGATTATTATGTTGTGCATAACGGGCTGGAAGTAGGCAGAATTACGGAAGAGGGCGAAGTATTTAACAAGCCAGAACATAGAGAGGTGATGGACAAGGTTTTCGAGTTTTTTATCTCCGCAAAAGAATATGTGCCTGCATATTGTAATGCGCCTGAAGGCCAATTGCCGAGTGGCTATAGGAAGATATCTGAGTTAGGCCAATATGTATTTGCAGCAAAACAGTTAAGTGATTACTCGTATCAGTTTGTAACGTGGCAGTATTCCTCATATGACCATAGATCTGTTGCCATTGGAAATTATTTTAGCAATTACGAATCCGCGAAAATTGATTTCGGCGTAAGAATCGGTATGATCGACCGGAGCAAGCTCTTCAGCGAAACAGAACTTCGGATTCTTCATAATTGCCTATGCCGATATTTACAGACAGATAATCAGATAACTTTTGAGGATGAACGAAAAGCAAATGAACTGCGAGAGAAGATTGAATATATAATACCTGATCTTAACATGGATACATCTGAAGAAAAGGACAATGATCCTGAGCTTGGCTGATATTCCTTTCTCTTCGGATTTTACATAGCAGAAGGCGCAGCTACTGCGCCTTCTGCATTCAGACTTTGAACGAATAAAGGAGGACGCAAAAATGCCACTTAGCAGAAACGGAGTACCTTATTACACAAATGCTCAATACGATTTAGCACGATATGAGTCTTCGGCTCTCGAGTACGCTAAAGCCGCAGGATACCGGCTTGAAAAGAAAGGCGGCTGGTGGACGATGAAGGAGCACGATAGTTTTGTGTTTGCGCCCAACGGCATGTGGTTCTGGAATAGCCATGATATGAAGGGTGGCGCAATTGAATTCCTTACGCAAATTGAGCACAAGTCCCTAGTTGAAGCAATTTTGACGCTTTGCGGGGAGAGCGCTCAGGAACAGCGAAGCAGCATCCCGGCTGCGCAGTTTGCTAAATCCAATGAACAGCCTGAAGAAAAAAAGCCTTTTGAGTTGCCGCCAAAAGCGGACAATTACAAAAGGCTTTTTGCTTATCTGTGCGGCGCCCGCGGTCTGGATAAGGAAATCGTTCAGGAGTTAGTAAAGCAGGGTGTTTTATATGAAGGTGTAAATAAATACGAGAATCCAAAGACGGGAGAAATCAGCTATATCCATAATGCCGTGTTTTTAGGGCTGAATGATGAAGGGATTGCTGTCAATGGATTTGAACGGGGCATTAGTACATACAGCAGCTACAAAGGTGAAATAGAGAGCTCAGACAAGTTCTATCCGTTTCTTATGAAAGGCGATAAAAACGTGGATACCCTGGCAATTTTTGAGGCGTCTATTGATGCGATTTCTCACGCTACCATTGAAAAGATGGATAATCACGACTATTCAAATATGGACAGGATATCGACTGGCGGGAACGCGCCCAAAGAAGTTTATCTCAATTATCTCGGCAAGCATCCAAATATAAAGAACATTTTGGTTTGCACCGATAGCGATTCAGCCGGCACTAAGTTTGCAGTCACCATAAGGGACGAGCTGCATGAAGCTGGTTATACCCCTGAAAACGGCTATCATTGCGAAAGGCAGATACCCACCGGCCACAAGGATTTCAACGAATATCTGATTTCATACCGGGACGCGCTCGCGGAGCAGAAGGAAACTGAGCGCCACGAAAGCATAACCGCGACTCATCAAAAACATGAGCTAGATGATTTTTATCGGCCAGAAGTATGTGAACATGAATGAACAAGGAGGAGATAATAATGCAGATTAGTGAGCACAGCGAGCATATTAATGTGGACGGTCATGAAGGAACCTGGTACGTTATAGACAAAATGAGGCTGAACGCCAAAGACTATTTCCTTCTGGAGCATGAGACATACGGCGACGAAGCAGCAAGCGTTATTGTAGACGAAGGCGGCGCGCTCGTTGTTGATGACGATTATGAAGGCTTTGATGATTTGATTGAGCATCTTGCCGATCATATGACCGCCGGCAAACAAGACGCATATATAGAACAGTACGCAAATGGGGAACTTTCACCTTATGAGCAAAAACTGTATGACGTTCTGATTGATATGCAGGCTGCGAGAAAAAACGACGAGTATCAAGCTGAATACGGGGCCGACGGCTACAGGGCTTTCGGCGGGAGGGACGCCGCAGCTCCGGACAGGCAGCGCCTTTTCGTTGATATGGACGGAACCATCGCCGTGTTCACGCCGGTCGATCAGCTCGAAAAGCTCTACGAAAAAGGCTGGTTCGAGGATGCAAAGCCTATGGACAACGTGTTGCAGGCCGTAAAGCAGATCGTGCGGGAGAATCCAGATATCGAAGTTAGTATTCTTTCAGCATATCTCTCAGACAGCAAGTACGCTCTTGATGAGAAAAACCGCTGGCTTGATCTTTATTTGCCCGAAGTAGATCCAGCGCATCGTGTTTTTGTCCCCTGCGGCAGCGACAAGAAGGATTATATACCTGGCGGCCTGAGAAGCAGCGACTCTCTTCTGGACGACTATACGAAGAACCTTACACTCTGGCAGCCGCCGGCACGAGGAATAAAACTCCTGAACGGCATCAACGATACGCATGGTACATGGAAGCATGACAAGATCCGCTTTGACGAGCCGCCAACGGAAATAGCGAATAATATCGTCACTATCATGCATGGCGAGGAAAGAGTATTGAACGTCGACCTGCCGCAGGCCAGTAAAGCCGGTATCGTCGGCGTTGTCTCCTGGGCGAACGGCGAAAAAAAGGCGTTCACCGATAGTGCGAAGTATATTGCCGAAATTAAAGAAGAAATCGATTATTCGTCATCCAGCGGTTTCAAGTATAAAACCATCACGCGCGATCCGGAGACACGCAAGGCCGTCGACGATATCGTCTATGGTCTTTACGGAGAGAAGAACCCTAACGACCTTGAGTATTACCGGCAATTAGAATCTGAATATCCGGAGAGCGATCTTGAGCGCGTGTTCTCCACCCTATATAACGACCGCGGCATAGAAGCAGAGGTCGTTAAGGAAGCCTATAACCAAGGTCGGATTTCGGATAGCTTAATGGATGACCGCAAGGATTTCCGCTTATATGGACGTGACGACGTAACGTCGGTGGCGATTTTCAGCGATTCTCTTAACGCGCTTTCTCACGCTTCTATAAGCAGGCTCATGACAAATGATTTTGAGTCTGTTGATAGAATTGCTCCAACCGGGAACGTATTTGCGTATTTGAAAAAGCACCTCGATGATAATCCCGGCATCAAAAATATTATGCTCTGCACTAATGCGGATCAGGCCGGAAAGCTGAAGGACAAGCTGCTCGAAGCTGGGTACACGCCGGAAAACGGCTATCACTGCGAGCGTCAAACGCCGACCGGATGTGCGGATTACAACGAGTATCTTTTGACCTACCGGGAAACTCAGGAAGGGCAGAGAACGGCGGATCAGGAGAAAAAACTATCTGCCGCGCAGGAGGAAGACGGTTTTTTCCCGGAAGCGGAGCCGGAATGAGTGTATGAGGTGTGATGCAGCAGCCACGAAGCACGAAGAGAAGTATGGTGTTTTTTCCCTTTTGTATACCCTCCAGGGCGACCGCTCCGGTGGAGGGGGCGCGATTTCGCCCCTTCGGGGCGAAACCATCCAAAAATCGCGGAGCGTTTTTGAATGGCAGGATAAGGTGTCCGACGGACACCCCAATACAGCCTGAATGCAAAGCATTCAGCGTGTCTGACATTAGCGTTTTTGTCGGATGTTTGTCGGACTTCTACGGTGTCAACTGATATGAAATATAAAGACTTGGAGGTATATTGATTTTGAAAGCAAAAATTAAAATAACGCATTTAGATGATTGCGTATACTATTCTCCCTCTGATTTTGCGGTAAGAGTAGATGATACAGTATTGGAGTTTTCAAGCCCCAAAGCTGATTCTGAAGGCAAAAGAGGCTCTGCACAGATTAAATTGTTATCAAACGGGGAGCTTGTTAAGGACGAACATGAAAGATACTCTGTAGATAAACGCAATATCATTTGGTCTTACGATATAGATATATTTGCCATTAGGCAATTTAAAGGATTTAAAAGATTTCTCGCTGACAATATGCTCACAACCGCTGAAGTCTGCGATATTCTAGGCCTTTCCAAAACGAGAATTTATGCTCTTATTCAGGAAGGTGCATTATGCCCTGCAAAACGGTCTGGCTCAGGTACAATTTTTAGCGCTAATGAGATCGAAGCGTATTTAAAAATTCGAATGGGCAAATATAAACCAAGCTTAGATAAATTAAGCTTAAATAAAAATTTTATTCCAAACGTCAATGACTAATTTGCATTATGTTCAATCTTTGATAAATCAGTCCATACAATAATTTCCCGCGACATAGGAGGAATAATATGCAGACCTCAAAAAAAGAATCAATATGGTTTGATGAAGGTACAGATGATACACTGCGAAGAATAGCAGCTAGCGAGCACACGACGGTTAGCGGCATTATCAGAAAGCTTGTGGAGAAGGGGATGAAAAACGAGGGATATAAAGCAGAAGACGACCGCCTTTACGAAATGGTAAAGGCGGCCGTTTATGAAATATCCAAACCGCAGGTGGAGCGCCTCGCAGCGATTTCCGCAAAGGCAACACAGATATCATCAGCTGCCTACTTTCTACTAGTTTGTATGATGCATATGCTGCTCCCAGAAGCAGACCGTGATGAAGTTGATGAGCTCGCCGGAAAAGCACGAAAACTTGGCATTGAATATTTAAAGCTCCGTGATAAAGACATTGATACATTTATCCGTAATGGAATTGAAAGAATTATTAACGAATAAACACTTATAAAGTTTGGAGTCATGCCAGTGATCTTGATAGACTGAATCACCCATTCAAAAGAATGGGTGATTCTTTTTTAAGTATTGTGTATGGGTCCAGTTGTTCATGTTTTCAATACTATTCCACATTTAAACCTACTCTTATACCTGTTTCAATATTGCTGTTTTTTATAGTCAAAGGCTCATAAGGGTTATTAATCAATATTGAAACTAAATCATACACCCCCTTCTTATCAGGAGTATTAATTGACGCAGAAATATATGATTGTGTACCTTTATTTAAACTAAAAAAGATTAAGTTTTGGTTGTTGTAGAAGTTAACCTGTTTCCAGTCTAACAAAGTTATCAAAGCATAATTCTGCTGCTCATTATAAGCCTTGTTTCCGACATGAATATTAAAGTTGAGTTGTGTAGAAATCGTAGTATTATCAACGCTCCATCTTTTCAATTTATCAGTTTCTTTACTAAGAAAAACACCGTCAAGTATTGCCTCTCCAGTGCTGTTGAGAGGCTTAAATTCTATCGTCGGGACGGAGTTGTTTCCAACTGTTACATTAAATCTAATAAATAACAAATTGTTCATATCGGTATGATTCCTATAATCTATATCTAACGATTTAACATCAGAATCTTTTACAATAACAAAGAATATATCATGAAATCCTTCGGACAAATTATTAATTTCAATCGGTATTGCACTATATTCATTTTGACCTGCTTTAAAATCATACGCTAATACTTCATTACCATTAACTAAAAAACTATACTGATTAAAATCTACAAATAAAAGAATTCTATATGTTCTATCGCTATCAATCATATTACCCAGAGCTATTATTTTTTTAAAACTTTCATTTTTATTTAATTTGAACGATTTAGTTTCTTCAATTTTCCCTTCTACATCATACAAACCAAGAGATACGCCACCCCCTGACATATAAGGCTGAGTATTGTTATCCACAATGGTTTCTTCTATTTGTTTAAGTCTGTTTTGGGAATATGTGTCATTACTACATCCACTACTAATTAATAAGCACCCCAATAATAAGATAAAGTATTTTTTTTTCATGCAACTTAATCCTCGATAATTTTATTTAAGAGAAAGTCCAGATGTTCTGGACTTTCTCTTATTATTTAAAACATAGAATATGCTTCATATGTTTCAGGATACCAGCTTTGATATCCTGCTTCTTCAAAGGCGTGAGAACCGTAGATATAATCCGATGAACTAAGTAATGTGGGCATGGGAGAAGGTGTTGCTCCAGCATGGCTGGCGTTATATTCAGTATCGATTCCTGAGGCAGCAAGCGCATCATCTTGATAGTACCTGCATTTAGCCTCAATTTTGTCAATTACCCAGCTATCACTACCGTAATTAGAATATGCATCAGATGTTGATCGAAAAACGCATGTGAAAGAATGATATGTTGAATCAGCTGAAAAATATCTTTCAGTGCCAGTACTATTTACCGAATATGAACCATCAGTTCGTCCGGGGACAAATGTTTTAGAAGATGCTTTTGTAAAGTCGTACACACTATTACCAGAGACGTATAACCCATTATTAGCCTGAGCTTCTGTTATACTGCTATATTTTGTAGCAGCAAAACAATTGATACTTAACGCAAATATCATAATGATTGCGCATGCCAAGGAAACTATTTTCTTCATAAGTATACTCCTTTTCTAAATTAAATAAACTCCTATTGGCTTTCATAAGCCCTGCAATGGTACACCTCCCTTATTTGGGATTATATTCCAAGTTATAAAAAAACGTTGTCAAATCACGTCGAGAGTAATTGCATATGTAAGGTCGCACCGGCATTGAACATCGGCTTTTTATGACGTAGTAAAGATTGTCCATAAAGATCGAAATAGAGAGGCTACATCGAATGCATCTTTACATAAAAAGCGTTAAGGCACCATCAAAATAAAATGTATGTAAATTCAAGGAGGAACAATAAATGACACGTATTATAGACAAAGTCGGAAGAATATATATTTCGCAAAAGTGGCTGGAATGCTGCACTGACTCGACCGCCGTAATAACAGTAAACAGTGGAGGCCTCAACATTCAGCCCTATGATCCACAAAAGCACAGCCTTGATACCTTGCTGTACAGAAAGCTGGATGATCACGCAAGGCTGAAAATCCCGCCGGATATTTTGAAAGGAGTTGGCTTTTCGTGTGAAGAAGAATGTCACCTTTATATAGGCCCGGACAATGTGGCGCTGGTGAGAAGGATGGGAGATTACTGCGACGTCTGCGGTAAGGAAACGAAAACAAAAGTCATCCTGGGCCGGAATGTGTGCCTGAGCTGCTTTGAAAAGCTCAAGCGGTGCGAATGATGGCCGCGGGAGTGGTTTTCAAGCAGCGGTATAAGTCCATGAACGAGAAAAAGACGCCGATGCTCAACGGTAAGCATTTGATGTACATAGCGACGAGGAAGGGTGCAATCCACAACAAGGATTGCGCTTTTGGTTTATTTGGGCGTTTACCGTTCATGGAAGCGGCGCAGGACATAAATAACCTAAAGAAAACCCATACGATGATAACGTCGGAGTCACGCCGGCGAACGATCTACCGGGCAATTTTGTCCGTTGACGACGAGACTGCGAAAGCTCACGGCCTGTATGATCTGGCCACATGGCAGGAGCTGGTTACAAATAAAATAGGCATTATTGCGAAGGAAATGGACATTGACCGCAAAGACTTCTGCTGGGCGGCATCAATGCACTATTCAAAGGGCCACCCGCATGTCCACATTATGTATTGGGACAACGGCAGCAAGGTTCGGCAGGAATACGTCCCGGACGAGAGATTTGAGATAATGGCCGAGCATGTGAAAGCCGAGTTCGGGCGTGAAATTTATGCGGAGGAAATATCCGAGCGCAGAGAGCACGCAAGGGAGATCATTGACGAAACCAGGCTGGAACTTATGAGCCTTTGCAAAGAGCAGAACGTAACGGAGGCGCTCGACCTAAATCATGTCACTGACGCAGCGCTTGGCGAAATCGGACAAAGGCTTTATGACCTTGTTCTTAGTTGCCCACGAACCGGAAGCCTTAAATACGCCTTTCTGCCGGAGAACTTTAAAAAGCAGCTGGATGACATGATTACGGAAATTATGAACATATCCGATTTCCGAAAAAAGCAAAAACAGTATTTAAAATTGACCAACGAAGTAAGTGCATTCTATGGAAATGGTGAGGAAAAGGTAGAGTTCAACCGAGATAAGGCGCTGAAAAAGCTTAATACGGCAATGGGCAATGAAGTTATGAACTTCATCAGGGCTTACAAAAAAGAGCTTGAGGCCACGGCTCCGGCAGAGCTTGAAGGGCTGAAAAGCGTTAGACGCAGCGACGCTCAAGTGCTTCTGCGAAGCAACCCCGGATATATGGATCTCAGAAATATGATGCCAAGGTACAGGACGCCGATGTATGAGATCATGACTGACGAGTTCAGGCAAGAGAAAGACGAGGTGGTAAACGGAATAATGTCCGACATCCGTGTTAGGACAAAGATATATGCGTACATCAAAAATGTAAAAGATGTTCAGGAGGTTCCTATACCGACAGAATATGAGAAAGCGGAGAACAGGGTTTTGACAAAAGAAACCTATTATCCGCTTTTTCGTACAGTTGACGAGGTCGTTATGGAGGCGCTGTATCAGGATGCGGGATACGACCGTCAGTGGAAAGAAGACATGGCCGTAAACATGCTGATACAGGTATTCGGGAGCGCGGATCAGGGCTTGAACCAGCAGCGCTGCCGGCACGAGCTAGATAAAATCAGATCGAAAGATAAATCCAAGACGGCTCTACGTGACTCGCAAAAACGTCAGGAGCAGCAAGGATATTGGGAGCAGGAATGGTAATTTTGAAAGGGAGGCTATTATGTATAATAAGGTTATTCTCATAGGTAGACTTACAAGGGACCCGGAGCTGCGCACTTCGGAGAATGGCAACAGGGTATCTTTTTCTCTCGCCGTGGACAGAGAGTATGAGATCGAAGGTCAACCCGACGCGGATTTCTTCGACGTCGTGGCCTTTAAGAAAACGGCGGACTTTATCAACGAGTGGTTTAATAAAGGAATGCTGGTCCTAGTCGAAGGGCGGCTTCAGACACGGAAATGGAAGGACAGGGACGGCAACAATCGCACCTCAGTCGAGGTTGTAGCCGAAAAAGCGAGATTCGCGGAAGCAAAGAAGTCCGACCCAAATAAGGAATCTCTATCATGAGCTATACCGTAAAAGCTCTCACGCTTCATCAGCCGTGGGCATCGCTGCTTGCACTTGGCTTGAAGCATGAAACCCGCAGCTGGGCAACATCATATCGCGGGCCGATAGCGATACATGCAGCAGCACAGCCGACGCGGAAAGACCTTTTTGCAATCGAAGAACCGGATGTCCTGTTTTCAATTTACGCTGCACTGCAAAATAATGGACTCATTCCAAAATGTCCAAAGCCAGTGACGCTTGAGTACTTTATAAACGGAAACGAGGCGCTGCCGCTCGGATGCGTTATTGCAACGGGAAGTCTTGTTGAGTGCTACAAAATACTCGGAGTTTGCACTCCGCAATAGCCGTCTGGCTTATGGGAGGTTGCTGTAGAAGTCAGAGGCCATATACGCGATATTTGGATATCTTACGCCGACTTGCTTTTTGGCGACTGGACGCCAGGGCGCTATGCCTGGGAGTTGGCGGACGTTAAACTACTTCAAGAGCCGATCCCGACCAAGGGTAAACAGCGACTCTGGAACTGGTACTGTCCTGAAAAGGGAGGAGGCGATCCCGATCATTTTTAACAATTTCGGATAAGGCTAGTTCGTCCATTCATGATCAGGTTTATACCTTACAATTGCCCGATACACCGCCTCATTTGTGGTTACGATTTCTATAATAGAGCGATCTTGCGCCATAAAAGAAGCGTGAAACCCCTCTGGCGACGCGATATCATATTGCATTTGCCAACGGCAATACTCTAATTCTTTGAGTGTTTTAACAAGGTCGTTCCATTCATCAATCGTTTCTATTATTTCGGTACTCACAGCATCACCCCAGATATATTATATGGCGAAAATGACTCTTTGCCCACATTAAAACAGGGGGTACTTATGACCCTAAGTTATGACGCCGCTGAAACTCTTGGAAACAGGTGCCCGGTCGGGTGGGGTCATAACTCTTGAGTTATGACCCAATTAATAACAAAATTAATATTATTAGATTATGTGTTTTTTTAACCCCACTTGTGGTATTATTTATAATTATGTATGACCAAATCTCCCCATTTCTTTATTCTTCGAACAGGGTAGATTAATATGCGAAACAAAGAGGTGTGATAGAAATGGCTAATGAAAAATCACAGCCAACATATAAGCGGCAACGTTTTTTGCTGGCATTTATACGTCAAATAGATGAAAATATAACATCCACTGACTTGCAAAAATTGGTTTTTTTGTATACAATGAAAGAATCTCCAGAGTTCTATGAATTTGTTCCTTATAAATTTGGCCCGTATTCTTTTCAGCTTGCTGAGGATATTAGTATTCTATGCAAGGATGGCTATTTGCTAAAAGATGCCTCGCGTATTAAGGCGGCGGAAAATTATCAATATGAATTGCTATTTCCAGTAGTGCCCGAACGTGGAGAAGAGCTTATAAGGAAGACATATCGTGAATATCCATATTTCACTATTAATAGTGAAATTATTGACCGTCTTTTCCATGGCGATGAGGCAGAACAGTTTAAACTCAATAGAGAAAACTATATACAAAAGGATCAGACACTGTTTACAATTGGTTATGAAGGGAAAAGCATTGAAGCATTTATAAACACATTAATACAGAACGATATACAATTATTATGTGATGTACGAAAAAATTCGCTTAGTCGGAAGTTCGGTTTCTCTAAAGACAAACTTAAGCATATCACCGAAACTATCGGAATCAAGTATGTCCATATCCCTGATCTTGGCATAAGCTCGGACAAACGGCGTTCACTTGATACTTTAGATGATTATAAATGTCTTTTTGAAGAATATGCAAAAACACTACCAGACCATAAGAAGGAGCTTGAAAACGTGTATTCTTTGCTATGTGCTAATACACGTATTGCTCTTATGTGCTACGAAAAAGAACCAGAGATGTGTCATCGGCATGTTATCAGAGATTTTTTATTAAATGCTCATGAGATAAGGAGCGTGGATTTATAATGCCAGATAGAAAGCGAATCTACATCGTCGTGAAGACTTACCCGACCATTTCCAAAGCGTATTCAGAACTTGTATGTACGGCAGGCGTTCTTGAAGACGGCTCGTGGATTCGTTTGTATCCGGTACCATTTAGGAAGCTCGATATTGATAGAAAATATCCAAAATACGCATGGATAAATGTTGAGGCAACTCGAAATGTAGCTGATTTTCGTCCTGAAACATACCGACCGGATTTGTCAACTCTTGTAGTCGAATCAAGCCCAAATAAAATTGATTGGGATGAACGGCGTAGAATTATCTTTAAAAACAAAAAAGTATACACAGATCTTCAGGAACTTATTGATAAGGCAAAGTTAGACAAAACATCTCTCGCAATTTTTAAACCGGCAAAAGTAATAGACTTTACAGCTAAGGAAGTCGAACGTGACTGGGATCCAGATAAGCTGGCAATTTTACAAGGGTTATCACGACAACAAAATCTATTTCAGACTCCAGAGGAGATAGAGGCAGAATTTAAGATTGTACCGAAAGTACCATATGAATTCTCTTACAAATTTGCCGATGCCTCAGGTACTCAACATAAGATGATGATTGAGGATTGGGAAATAGGAATGTTATTCTTTAATTGCTTAAGGAATGCAGGCGGTGATGAGAAAGTAGCAATCGAAAAAGTTAAAGAGAAGTATTTTGATACATTCATAAAAACAGATCTGTACTTTTTCCTCGGCACCACTAAACAGTTTCATAATGTTGCGCCTAACCCATTTATTATTATTGGCACATTCCATCCACCAACAGCGAATCAACAGATTAGTATTTTTGATTTATGAAATTTAGATTACATATAATTAAAACGTAAAAAATCACGCTGAAATACCGGCGTGATTTTTTACGCAAATTTTAATTTATGGAGGTGGTTATATGGTTTACGGATATGTCCGGGTATCGACGAAGACTCAGGCAAGGGACGGGAACTCGATCGAAGATCAAACAGCGAGGATACGCGAGAAGTACCCGGAGGCTAAGATCGTGGCGGAGAGCATGAGCGGAGCCGCCATAAGACCGGAGTTTATTAAGCTCATGGCATCGCTGAAGGCCGGTGACAGGCTTGCCGTCACTAAGCTGGACCGGTTTTGCAGGACCGCTAAAGAGGGGCTTGAATACCTGGACGGGCTAATGGCGAAAGGAGTGGAGATTGAGATATTCAACTACGGCCTGTTTAACGACACGCCGACCGGGAAGCTGCTGATCACGACGCTGCTGGCTTTTGCGGAATTTGAACGCTCTCTTATTATCGAGCGGACCAGCGCTGGCAAGGCAATCGCAAGATCGAATCCGGATTACCGCGAGGGCCGGACGCCATCCTACACGCCTGCGCAGATTGATCACGCGATAGAGCTGAAGAATACGCATTCTTATAGTCAGGTCGAGCAAATGACCGGAATAAGCAAAAGCACTCTTCAGAGGGCTATGAAAAAGAAAGGAACATATGAAACGTAAAATAATAATGTCATGCGTGCTTATGATGCTTTTTGCGGCGGCGTCGCTTTTCATCAGCTGCAACGTACACTGGCTGCTATCGGGAAACCGAAGCTTGTGCAGTGCAGATCCGGCAGTCCTTATTTCAGGTTTAAACGAACCTAAAATAAGGGCTTTTTTCTTTATCGGGCTGGCAGTCGCGGCGCTTTTTATTCTGTACATGCTCGTCATGCAGAATTACATCAAATATAAAAGCGACATGCAGCGTATAACCCCGGATATCAATACACCCAAAGCAGAAGGGCAGGGCCAATTTGGGACCGCCCGATGGTTGGACAAAACAAAATACCCGAAGGTTTTTACCGTGGTTGAAGCTGACAAGACTTCGCCGCTTATTAAAGACCTTATCACACACGGATATGACGATAAATAGGAGGTTAATAATTATGCTTATAAATGATGTCCGAAACAAAGCAAGGTACGAAGTCGAGGATCTGTTCAGACGCGAAAGCGAGTATTTTTCAGAGGATGACGAATACCGAGAGGACCTTGAAATGCGTCCTCTCAGAAGACGCCGTGTAGAGACGGCAATAAACAACACGAAGGAGAGGATACGATGCGAAATCTGTCGAGCCTGAGTTCCGGCGGGCTGCTGCTCGGAATGAGTGAAAACGGGAAGCGGATATATTACAACAATGAGGATACGCACTCTATAATAATCGGCGCGACACGCTGCGGAAAGACAAGATGCGATATGCTTCCGACAATCTGCCTTCTCGGACTCGCCGGTGAGAGCATAATTGCAAGCGATCCCAAAGGAGAGCTGTGTTTCTTTACAGCGCCCTTTCTGGAGCGTCTGGGCTACGAAGTCATAACGCTGGACTTCAAATATCCGCGCAAGGGTAATCAATACAATTTTCTACAGCCCGTAATCGATGCGGTGAATCTGGGGGACATGCCGCTGGCAATAAAGCGGGCAAGAAATGTTTCGCACACGCTCATACCGGATGGCGACCACGCGGAGCCGATCTGGACGGACGGCGCGCGCTCCGTGGTCACGGCCGGCATCATGGCCGTCGTCGCAGATAACAAGGAGCATCCGGAGTTCCAGAACCTGAACAACGTTTTTCATTTCGTGCAGAATATGTGCACAGACATTAGCGTCGGCAACAAATCAAGAATACCTTTGATGGACTACATACACGAAATAGGAGAGCGTCACCCGGCGAGGGCGGCTTTAGGAATATCCGAAATTGCCCCGTCCAAAATGCGCGGGAGTTTTTATACTTCCTCCCTTACGAATCTGGAGCTGTTTACCGACCCCAACATAAGCGGGATGACGAGCTGCACGGACTTCGATATCTATGCCACAGGCAAAAGGAAACGCGCTATTTTTATTATCCTTCCGGACCATGAGAAGATGTATCATCCAATAGCGTCGCTTTTTATCTCACAGCATTACCAGACGCTGGTGGATGTGAGTGACAAAAATGGAAACCGTCTTCCTCGCCGTGTGAACTTCGTGCTTGATGAGTTCGGGAACTTCGTTAGGATACCGGACTTCGACACGGCGATCACTGTGGGCGGCGGACGCGGAATGAGGTTCAATCTTGTCCTTCAGGACTTTAACCAGCTTGAGAAATATGACAAGGCGGCCAAGACCATACGCTCAAACTGTGAAACGTGGATTTATCTTCAGAGCGCGCAAACGGACACGCTGCATGAGCTTACCGAAAGGCTGGGCAAATATACGATCAAGTCCCCAAGCCTCTCAGGGAGCACGGGCGGAAACAGCACGGCCAGCTATAACTTTACTTCGCGTGACCTGCTGACTCCTGACGAAATAGGTAAAATTAACAGGCCATATCAGCTGGTAATTACGCGCAATGACCCGGCCATAATGTACGCGCCGGACATTTCGAGGACTATTTTCAATCCTATGCTGGGGCTGGGCAACGAGGAATATAACAAGAACGTAATAATCCGCAGGAACGCCGCCCGGCCTGAGCGCGACGTTTACGCCGAGCCGCCGCTGTGGGGTATTTGGAATACATATATTGACCGTATGAAACACATGAGCCGTGTGCAGGCCCGCGGCTTCGGCGTGGAAAAGTATTTTTAAGTGAGGTGGGATTTTTATGAAATCATTGAAACGCTTTATAAAAACATCAGTACCGGCTGTACTGGCCTTTATGTCTGTTACTGTACAGGCATATGCGGACAACCTGTCCAGCAGTACCGTCGGCACGGGTATAAGGAATATACTCAACGACTTATCCTCTTTTGGAATGGTCATCTGCCCGATTGTCGGGGGTGCTGCGGCTGTGTATTTTCTTATACGGAGGTCGATGGCCGATGAACAGGACGGAAAAATGTGGTCACGGCGCATATGGGTTGCTATACTCTGCGGAGTCGGCGGATTACTGGTGAGCGGAATTATTTCGCTGATCTCCAGCTACTTTTAGAAGGCAGCGGCAATGACAGATATTATAACGAGTTTTCTCAATAATCTGATTAGCGGCGCTTTCGACGGCTTTGACGCCATTATGCTAAAGCTGCTTGAAAACATGCTGTATGTGGAAAAGCTGCTGTCGGGCGCTCTCTCAACAAACAGTATCACCAATGTATATAACTACATATATGCTTTTGCCTGCTGCCTGGTCGGACTGAAATTTCTGACGAAGGGATTTAAAATCTATATTCTCTGGAGAGATGGGGACGCCGACTCCAGCATACAGGACATGCTTACAGGCTCAGCCCAGGCTGCGGTGGCTATGGCCGGCTTTCCATATCTCTACGACCTGATGGCGGATGTGACGGAGAAATTAAGCAACGGCATAATGAGCAATTTCGGTTTCTCAAGCGTTACTATGACTGATTTATTTAAGCTGAACGCAACCGGTCTGGGTATTTTCGAACTTATCATTATTGTGATTTATCTGATTCTGGTGATAGTGCTGTACGTTATGCTAATAAAGCGCGGAGTAGAACTGCTCATACTTCGGCTCGGTGTTCCTTTTGCGTCCATGGGACTTCTGGACAGCGATTACGGTGTTTTTAAGGGATATATGCAAACGCTCATAAAAACACTTCTTACTTCTATTATTCAGATAACGCTGCTCTCGCTGTCCATTAGAATCATGACAAATCTCAGTATTGTGAACCTGATTTGTTCCATCGCCGTTATTTCGACGGCGTTCA
>JAYFQM010000063.1:0-3950 GCA_034927185.1 Oscillospiraceae bacterium
AATCAAAGAAATAGAGATTTTTCCGTGTGACGAGGCAGAGTTGCCTTTGAAGTCAATTTTATTCAATTTTCCTGTTTATAAAGACGGTGGAGATGTTTGTGGGTTTTTGTGGGACAAAAGTACGCACGTCTCAACGTGCGCTGTGCGCGGAAACATGTCGACTGCCGTGCCTTTTCGGGGAAAAAATCCGAGCCCAGCGAAAAGCTTCATATCACGCGCAAGGGTCGCGGGGTCGCAGGAGACATATACGACGCGATTGGGAGACATGGCGCTTATTTCCTCAATGGCTTCAACGGAAAGCCCCTTCCGCGGGGGGTCAACTACAACAGCGTCCGGCCTTACGCCGGAAAGTGCAAGCCTTTCTGCGGCTTTCCCGGCGTCGCCGAGTATGAATTCGGCATTTTCTATGCCGTTCGCTTCAGCGTTCTGCCGCGCGTTTACTACGGCGGCCTCGACAATTTCCGCACCGTAGACAAATTTTGCTCCTCGTGCTAAACATAGGCTTATGGTGCCTGTTCCGCAGTAAAGATCTAGAACGACACCTGCGCCGTCGGGACTTGCGTAATCAAGGGTACGCATGTAAAGCTTTTCGGCCTGAAGAGGATTTACCTGATAAAAGCTCTGCGGCGACACTCTGAAACGCAGGCCGCACAGCTCGTCCTCAATAACCTCGCTTCCCCAGAGCGTATGAAAATCGCCCGCGAGCACTGTGTTGCCGCGGGTTTTGTTTATGCAGAGGACGATACCGGTGAGCTCGGGACACTTTTTTCGCAGCGCGCTGACTAGAGCTTCGCTGTACCCGCGCAGGCCGCGCGCCGAGACAACGCAGGCAACGGACTGGGAAAACCTGAGGCTGCACCTCGTGAAAATATTCCTGATCTGTCCCTTTCCGGTTTTCTCGTCATAAGAGGAGATTCCGTTTTCATCCATGAAGGAACGCAGAGCCTCCGCGCAGCGGACAGAAAGCTCCGTCTGTATAAGGCAGTCTGGCGCTCCGATGATGTCGTGGCTCCTCTCGCGGAAAAAGCCGGTCACGGCCTTGCCGTTTTCATCCTGACCGACGGCGAAAATGGCTTTGTTGCGATAGCGGTGGCTTCCGCCTTCATCGGCCCCGATAATCTCATCTATAGCAAAATCAAGCCCTGCCACTCTTTTTATTGCGTCATTCACGCGGGAGAGCTTGAACCGCAGCTCTTCGCCATAGCTCATGTGCATAAGGTCACAGCCGCCGCACTTCCCGAAAATGGGGCAGGCAGGCGAAACGCGGTTTTCGGAAGCCCTTAGGCACCGCAGCCCCTTGCCGTAAACTACGGAGGCGGTTACCTTGAGTATCAAAATCTCCCAAATTTCACCCACAAGGGCATAATCCACAAAAACCGCTCTTCCGAGGATGCGGGCTACTCCCGCGCCAGTGCTGGAGTAGCCTTCTACCTCCGCGGTATAGACCTGATTCTTTTTTATTTCGTCCATCGTATCCTCCGGTAAGCGCCGAAAATTGTATAAGAACGGCAGAAAAACTCCGCCGTGTCAATATTTTAGCATAATTGCGGACACAAATGCACTTTATTTTTTTGCGGAGTATGGTAGAATATGCGGGAGTGATCATTAATCCTGATCAAAGCAAAGCGCCGCCGAGCCAAAAAACGGCCGCGGTATAAGCCAATTTATCTATTCGCCGAAAGGATTGTGCTATGAAAGAAATACTAAAAGGCATATTAAGCGTGATTCTCGTCGCGCTGATCGGAATACTCGGAGTCACTGTCTATAAAAACTTCAGCGAGAACGCCGCACAGGAAAAGGCTCTTCTCGAAGCGCAGGCGACTCCAGAACCAACACCCAGCCCCACGCCTTCCACCGAGCCTGTTTTTACGGAGCCTGCGAACGCCGCGAACGTAAAGCTCGCCTTCTGCGGTGATATCGTTGCCCACACCGGAATCAATGACGAAGCGAAGAATGCAGACGGCTCCTATAACTATGTACCTGTCCTGGGTGGAGCGTCGGATTTTGTCAAGAACGCAGATTATGCGGTCTGTACGCTGGAAACCACATTCCCGGACACGACGGAGTATTCCGGTTACCCGATGTTTAAGTCGCCAGCCGACCTTGCTTCAAGCCTGAAGAAATTCGGCATCGACATGATAAACACCGCGTCAAACCACTGCATGGACAGCCTTTTGCCCGGGCTTGTACGCACGCTGGACGTGCTCGACCAGAACGGGCTTGACCATGTCGGGACCTACCGCAGCCAGGAGGAAAGGGACGCAAATAGCGGTATCCTCGTCAAGGACATAAACGGGATAAGCTTTGCCTTCCTCAGCTTCACCTACGGCACGAACGCAATACCCGTGACGGATTATCCGTACTGCGCAAACATTTTTTTCAAAGACTACATGAACACGCTCTCCGACATCGACTATGACCGGCTCAAAACCGACATGGCTGCTGCCCGTGCGCTGAAAACAGATATGATCGTGGTTCAGATGCACTGGGGCAACGAGTATTACACGGAGCCAGTCGATTACCAGGAGGAGCTCGCCGATTTCCTCTTTCAGGAGGGCGCGGACATTGTCGTCGGCGGACACACACATGTGCCGGAGCCTATGGAGCTGCGCCGCGTCACGGACAACGAGGGCAATGAAAAAACCTGTTTCCTAGTCTACAGCCTCGGAAATTTCATTTCATGCCAGGACGATAAATACACCGATCTTACGGCGATTCTGAATATCAGCATACAGAAGAATCTGGACACAGGAGAAACGTATCTACGGAACGTATCCTATGCGCCGATGTATATGGTGGACCTGAACGACGTGAACGTTACGAGCGACTGGCGCTACAGGCTTTGGAACCTCCAGTCGGCCATCGCGTCATACCAGAGCGGGAACAATCTCGGAGTCATAAACGACACTCTGTATAACTCGATGTGTCAGGGCCTTGAGGATATCCACGGCATTTTCGGAGCGGATTTCGATTACTGCAATAACGGCGGGGTAGACGTCATCAAATGGAACCAGAACTATGAGGAAACCAAGCGCTCCTCAGAAGGCTAGGGGATAAACAAAAAATGTTATGAGGGCGGACAGACAGCCGTGCAGCAGCTTTCCGAAGGTATGCCGGGCGGGACTTAGTCCGCCCTCGCTTACTACGGCGGAAGCCTGAGCGTGCACGGAGATTCCTCCCCAGCCAATCAAAAACGAGCAGAGCGCGAGGTTTTCAGGGTCGGAGCGAAGCCCGAACATCGAGCTTGTTCCGGTACCGAGCTCAAGAAGCCCGGTCAGAAGGCTGCGGGAAAAATGCAGCTCTGTTCCGAATTTGACAGAGATTGCTCCGGTCAGGGCCTGAAGAGTGCCATGGGCGTCAAGAAGTCCGACAAGCACGCTGAAAAACACAACGAAGCCGCAGACAGTGACCATGGCGGCCGTCGCACGCTTTACACTGGACGTGAATGCGCCGGAAAGCCTAGTTTGGGGAGGCGGAGGCGCGAAGCCTATTTCAAAGCTTTTCCGGGGCTTTAGAAGCATACCGGTGAGGAGCGCCGCGAGTACATGCGAGCCGTATAGAAAAAAGCCGATTCTTACGCTTCCGAAAACGGCGGCGCCCGCGACGGAAACGATAAACGCGGGGCCAGAATTGTCGCAGAAGCCGAGCAGACTCTCGGCTTCTTTTTTTTGCAGTGCGCCTTTCGAATACATATCCGCAACGGAAATTGCGCCGAGAGGATAGCCGCCCGCGATGCCGAGAAGGAAGGCGGCGCTCCCCGCGCCCGAAACTCCGAAAAGCTTGTTCATGACCGGCGTGCAGAGCCTTGAAAGCCTTTGAGGGACTCCGAGCTCCACGAAAATGTTGCTTCTGACCGCCAAAGGAAAAAGGGAAGGAATAATTATCCCGGACCAGAGAAGGAGTCCGGCTCTCGCGCCGCCGGCCGATGCCGAAGGGCAGAACAGAAGCCC
>JAYFQM010000092.1:0-9219 GCA_034927185.1 Oscillospiraceae bacterium
ATATCGGCGACGAAAAGCAGGCGATGATCGATATGGCAAAGAGCTACGAGCGCATGATGATGCGCTCCCACACAAACGGAGGATACGTCAATTCACTTGATGAATGCTGGAAAATGTGCGAAAAGTTCAATGTCAATCTTGTGATCATGTACGACCATTTATCATGCAAAAACGTCGGCTGCCTACACGGTCTGTACGAAGATCAGGCCCGCGAGCACGGAGTTCACCTCATATGGGTAGCACACGATCTTATGGATACGAGAACGGTATCCAGGAAAGCAATGCGTGATTCTTTCAATAACTATATGATCAATGTATTCAGGGCAAAACCACTTGACCCGACGCTGGTAGACTACGAAGACGCCCTTACATGGTAGAAGGAGAGACAGGTATGAAGTATTTTGGCGGATGTGATGTAGGCTCTACCTACACAAAATGCGTAATTCTCAAAGAGACCGGTGAAATCGTCAGCTCCGTTACAATCAGAAGTAAGATCAACTCGGAGCTGAGCGCTCAGGCCGCCTTGGATCAGGCTATTGCACAGGTTGCAGAAATCTCCGGTCCCGGTGATCTTGCCTACCTTATCGGAACGGGCTACGGGCGCAACAAGGTTCCCTTTGCCGACGAGAACATTTCCGAGATTTCCTGTCACGCAATGGGCGTACACATAACAAATCCCAACGTCAAAGCGATCATCGACATCGGAGGGCAGGATGTAAAGGGCATCTCCATTGATGAGGACGGGACGGTTGCGACCTTTGCAATGAACGACAAATGCGCCGCGGGAACGGGGCGCTTCTTCGAGGCCATGGCAAACGCCTTCGAAATGAGTATCGAGGAATTTTCAAAGCTTTCCCTTTCTGCGAAAAACACAATTCCCATCACCGCCCAGTGTACGGTTTTTGCGGAAAGCGAAGTAATAACTCTGGTTGGCGAGGGTAAGCCCCGCGATGAAATCGCCGCCGGAATTCAGCTTGCTGTAGCAAAGCGCTGCTTTGTTATGGCAAAGAAGGCCGGCGCGAAGGACAGAATCACACTCACAGGCGGCTGCGCGAAAAACGCCGGCCTCAAAAAGGCTATCGAAGATGTTCTGAGAATAAAGGTAGTCGAGCTCAGCAATGACCCGCAACTTATGGGTGCGCTGGGAGCGGCGGAATTTGCCCGGCAAAAGGGCATGGACAAGGAGTAAGTACATGGCTTGGTATTGGATCGCGGCAATCGTAATCTGTGCGTTGTTCATTATTGCGTTTATAGTCTACATCACGAATGCCGACATGAAGATGATAGAAATAATTTACAACAAGCTTCTTGCGTTTCATGACGGCAGAGACGTCGAAGAAAAAATATAATGAGAATTTATGACGAGATAATCCGCAGGACAGAAGAGCTGCTTTCCGGAAACGAGGCACGTATTTTTTCGCATAGCCCAGATCGTTCGGCAAAGCCCGGTAAAAAAAACGAGTTCCTCCTTGCACGGGAGTCTGCCTATGAGCTGGGCGAAAGCTCGCTGTCAAGCGTATCGTATACCGCGATAACCAGTAACGGGGAGCTAGTCGTTGAGGACAGAATCCTGCTCTTTGGAAAGGACCTGCCAGAGCTTTCGCATAACTCTCCTTTTGCGCGGATTTCAATTCTGTTTACCGACGACATACTGGAAAGCGGAGATCAGGCGGCATATTCCATTATAAAGAGCATCGAGCTGAAAAAGTATGACGTCTTTCCCGAAGGCTATATGATGCGGGTTTCGGTTCTCAGCAGCCGCGAACAGGTACGTGTTTCAAAAAGCGCTCTAAAAGACGGACTTAGCTTCGAACAGGTTGGAAATCTTTTTATCAGTAAATATAAGGAAAACAAGCATGTAAAAGCTGTGACCGTAATTTTCGTCACTTTACCGGAGGCACCCTATGCGGAACTTGAGTCCCTTGCGGAGGAAAGCACGAAGCTCACGAGGGCGCTTAACCATATTATAGCGGATTTAAAAATGGATTGCCGCGCCTGTGAATGGAAGCCGGTATGCGACGAAGTTGACGGCATGAAGGAACTGCACTCAAAAATGGTGGGGCAGCAATAAAAGGGGTGAGGCCGGCCGAAGTCTTTTGCTTTCCGCCTTATTTTTTGAGTGGACCGAAGAAAAAGGCCGGCAATGATTTAATTTTAAGAATGGAGAATGAATATGGCAGACTGGAGAGAACACTACAATTCGCATCTTGTCACAGACGAAGTGGTCGCAAAAAGCATAAAGCCTGGCGATGTCATATGGATGGGACAGGGCCCTGAAATTCCATATACGATGCTTGATGAAATCCATGCACATCAGGAGGACTACCACGACGTTACATTTTTGTATAATGTTTCGACTTCCCCCTTCAACATGCTTTTCGATCACGAGAGCAAAAAGCATTTTCGTGTGATAAGCTTTTTTAACCTTCCTCTCGAGCGTATGTCGGGTGAAATGGGAATTCTTGAATACCACAGCTGCGGATATGATCATCTTGATGACGGAATTTTTGAATATAACTGCAACACTGTGGCAATACATGTTTGTCCTCCCGACGAAGACGGCTGGTGCAATGTGGGACACTACGGAGTATCGACCACCTCTCTGGTCGCAAACGACCCCCGCATTACAAAGAAAATCGCTTATATTGACGTAACCGGACAGTATCCCATCCCCGGTGAACATAAGGATGTTGCCGTACATATCTCCGAATTCGACTACATTGTTGAATGCAACACCGAACCGATTGAAATTCCCCCATCTCCTCCTACTCAGGTTGATAAGGACATCGCCGCTCAGATCATTCCTTATATCAGGAAAGGAGACAAGCTCCAAGTGGGCTACGGTGGGCTTGGCGACGAAATTCTCGCACATCTGCACGGAGTAGGTCCTCTTGAGGTTTATACAGAGGTTTGCTGTGACGTTATGGTAGATCTGGTTGAGGAAGGCACCCTTACAAAGGTTTTGGCGTGCAGTCCCGCCTGCTGTACCGAGCGCTTTTACAAGTTTCTTTCCACCGATCCCAGAATTAAGCTTCTTCCAAGGAACAAGATGATCGAGCTGTTCGAGGTTGCCAAGCAGGAGCAGATTTTTGCCATCAACTGCACTCTGATGGTAGACCTTCTCGGTCAGGCGTGCTCTGAAGCTCAGGGGCTAAAGCCATACAGCGGAGCCGGCGGTTCATTCGCGTACATTTACGGCGCGATGCGCTCAAAGGGCGGACGCAGCTTTCTGTGCCTTCGTTCCACATACAAGGACGAGGAAGGTAAAAGGCAAAGCAGCATAGTTCCGTGGCTACCCGAAGGCTCCATAGTGACGACAGCAAAAAACGCGCAGATGTATATAGTCACGGAGCACGGAGTCGCAGACGTATATCTAAAAACAATGAAGGACCGCATCAGAGCGATTATAAAGATCGCGCATCCCGACTATCGTGAGAAACTGAAGGAGCAGATCTGCTCCACTCCGCTCATGTGGGAGGATGATTTTGAGGGCATCGAGCTTTTCAGCTAGAAAGCGACTATAAATGCGCAATTGAAAACTTTTCTGTAAAAATTGAAAGCAGACCGGCAATACGCATGCTTATTGCCGGTCTGTTTTTTTATATATCCAACTGTCTTCTGTCTTCCGCCAAATCTACTCTGCAAATACGCAAAAATCACCCCATATCCTGTCAAGCCAAAAATAGCGTCAGCGCAACAATCGCGATGCCAAAAAGCATCTGGGCGATTCCCATAGCAGCCGTCGGTCTGTCCCATTCCGGGGCAAAAAAGCGGGAGGAACGACGCGGATCATAATGTATCTTATAGATTTTATTCTGCTCTATCTGATCGCGGAACGGTGTTGAATATGAAGAAGCAAGAACCTGATCTTCACCCGAACCCGTGCAGAACTCGAAGACCGGATAGTAGCTGTAGGCGGCAGGCCAGGAGAGAAATGCTCTTTTTTCCGCAATGCTTACTATCGTCCCCTCGGCTGTTTCGGTACAGCGAGAGACACATATCCTGTACCATGCGAAGCGCCAGAGCCCTCTCAGCGCAAGAATACCGCCGATTGCATATGCCAGAATCTGAAGAAGCGTGTTCAAAGCTTCAAACTCCTTTCAGGTTCATGCTTCCGGTTTTATAGCCGTTAAGGTCAAGGGAAACATACCGGAAACCCAACTCATTAAATTTCCCCGTTAGTTTTTCTCTAAAATCAGCCCCGGCAAGCTTTTCAATATTTTCCGGAATAACCTCGATTCGTGCCATGTCGCCGTGCACACGCACACGCACCTGACGGAAACCGTTTTCCATAAGGTATCCCTCGGCCTTTTCGACCATACGCAGCTTTTCCTCTGTTATTGGTTCTCCGCACGGCACGCGGGAAGCAAGACATGCATAGGAGGGTTTGTCCCAGGTGGGCAGGCCCAGCCGCGCGGAAAGCGTTCTTATTTCCTCTTTGGTCAGCCCTGCATCCAGCAGAGGGCTGACCACGCCGTTTTCCAAAACCGCTTTGCGTCCCGGACGGTAGTCTCCAAGGTCGTCAAGGTTAGTGCCCTCGACGATATGCGTAATGCCGAGTTCTTCAGCCGCCATTTGAAGCTGCCTGAGAACATTTGCTTTGCAGTAATAGCAGCGGTCAGGCGGATTTTTAACAAATTCCGGCAAGTTCAGCTCGTTAATCTCGCAGATAATATGCCGGATTCCTTCGGAGGCGCAGAAATCAACGGCCTCCTTCATTTCGAAGGCCGGAACGGAACGAAGATCGGCCGTCAGCGCGACGGCGTTGTCTTTGAGAACGTCATGCGCCGTTTCCAGCAGCAGGGGGGAATCAACGCCGCCGGAAAAAGCGACGCCCACCTTTCCGTAATCCGCCAGAGTTTTTTTCAGCGCCTCATATTTTTCTTCCAAAACTGCCATGGTTTTTACCTTTCTCACAAAGGAAATATGCCTATTCCTTAATAAGCATCGCCGCTTCTCTCAGGGTCATATCGTTTTCCCGCGCGATACGCGCAAGGTCGTCATATTCGGGTTTTGATACACCGCCCGCCATTTTGATGCGGACCGGGCCGTAGGGCGTGCTGACGGAACTGAAACCGCGCTCGAGGACGATCCTGTCCATCCGCGCGATACGCACTCCGAGGCTCGTCGTGTGGCGCAGCATCATGGAAGAAAGCTTTTCCGTGTCCTCCGGCCGGCAAAGGCAGCAAAGCATGACTCCGGGACGGGACTTTTTCATACCTACCGGCACGGTGTAAACATCGAGCGCACCGCCGTTCAAGAGAGTCTCCACCGCAAAGCCGATGGCTTCGCCCGTCATGTCGTCAAGGTTGCAGGCAAGCTCCTCAACCGTCTCCCGTCCGCCTTCGGTGTCGCCGATAAATGCTCTGACGCAATTGGCTTTAGGAAACACTCTGCTTCCCACACCGTAACCGATTTTTTCAGCGGCCATCACGGGCTGCGGTCCGAACTTTTTGACAAAGTGTCCAAGGAGCGCGGCCCCTGTCGGCGTACACAGCTCGCCCTGAATTTCCCCGCCGTAGGTCGGTATCCCCTTGAGCAGTTCCGCCGTTGCCGGAGCCGGAACCGGAAGAATTCCATGCGCGCAGCGCACATGCCCGCTGCCGACATGGATTGGGGAAGCATGTATCTCGTCGGGCGCCAGCTTTTCCACTAGCATGCAGAATGCAACAATGTCCGCAACCGCATCCAGTGAGCCGAGCTCGTGAAAATGCACCTCGCTCAGCGGCCTGTTGTGGACCTTTGCCTCTGCACGGGCAACAGCGCCGTAAACGCCGAGGGCGTTTTCCCTCACGCCTTCGGAAACAGGCAGGGCGCGGATCAGACTTGCGACCTCTTCAAACCCTCTGTGTATATGCTCATGATGCTCATGGTCGTGCTCGTGTTCATGATCGTGCTCGTACTTATGGTCATGGTCGTGATTATGATGATGTGAGCAGCTCTCGCTCTGCTCCTCGGATCCGTGCACAAGAACATGGACGTGCAGGCCGCGTATACCACTCGTCTGTGTTTCATCAAGCTCGATTGTGACGCCGGGGATGCCAAGCGCGTTGAATTCATCAACGAAGGATACGGGATTGGGCAGAGTGTCCAGCAGGGCGGCTGTCAGCATGTCGCCGGCGGCTCCCATGCCACAGTCAAAATAGAGTATACGCATTATAAGCTCCTCATATGGTTTATCATACTTGCAAGATAGCCCGCGCCGAAGCCGTTATCGATGTTCACGACCGATATGCCGCTGGCGCAGGAGTTCAGCATTGAAAGCAGCGCGGACACGCCCCCGAACGACGCGCCGTATCCCACGCTCGTGGGGACGGCGATAACCGGGCAGTCGGCAACTCCGCCGACTACGCTGGCCAGCGCGCCCTCCAGACCCGCAATCGCGATTATGACACGGGCGTTCATTAAAATTTCCAGATTTGAAAAAAGGCGGTGAATCCCTGCGACACCGACATCGTAAAGGCGCACGACCTCATTGCCCAGCGCTTCCGCGGTAAGGGCGGCTTCCTCGGCAACCGGCATATCGCTGGTACCGCCGGTCGCAATGACGATTGTCCCGTCTCCGCTGCGCTCCGGCATGTCCCCGACAATGCCGACGCCGCCCATTTCATAATAACTAAGCGGATGGCGCTGGGAAACAAACTCCGCCGCTTCCTTTTTCATTCTGGTAATAAGGATAGTCTTCTGTCCGGCTTTACGCATGGCGTCGACAATGCCGTCGATCTGTTCCGGCGTTTTGCTCGCGCCGTAAATGACCTCAGAAGCGCCCTGACGCAGGCTGCGGTGGTGATCTATCTTTGCGTAACCCAAATCCTCGAAAGGTTCCAAACGCAGCTGCGCCAGCGCCTCGCGGGATGTCATCTGCCCACTCTCGACAGCCTGTAAAATGTCCAAAATTTTATATTTTTCCATGTGAATCGTCTCCAACTCGTGTTTGTCGCTGCATTTATTATGCCAAAGCCGGTCGCAAAACAAAGCTCAGGCCAAACCTTTTATGATTAGGATGATTGCCATAACCGGCAAAAGGATATATATCAGAAGCGCCATTTTGTCCTTATCAATCCTGCGGAAAAGCTTAAGCCCCAAAAACCCGGCCAGCAGGACCGCGACAACGGACGCAGTAAGCTCAGGCAAGACTGACAGGTTAATGTTGTGATAGACATAGGTGTGCATGAATGCGGAATAAAGCCCGGCAAGCAGAAAACTGAATTCAAGGCTCGCCTTGAGCTCAAACGTCGTCTGGCACACATTTATATAATATACCATCAGAAACGGTCCGACAATATTAAATAATCCGGTTGATACGCCGGTTAGAAGCCCCGCACCTGCTGCGGAATACCAGCGGTTTGGAAGAGTAATGCTTTTTCGCCGCATAATCAGGAAAATGCCGGTCACAAGCAGCAGCAATACGGCGAGAATCACGCGGAGCAGCAGCTCGTCAAAAGTGTTCAGCAAATAAAGCCC
The DNA here is from genome assembly GCA_034927185.1 of Oscillospiraceae bacterium. Classification (GTDB taxonomy): domain Bacteria; phylum Bacillota; class Clostridia; order Oscillospirales; family Oscillospiraceae; genus UBA2658. The sequence goes on from JAYFQM010000092.1 coordinate 7,465, forward strand.
CAGATTGATAGTCATAAAACAGCACAGCACCGGCAGAAGAATTACCTTCAGTTTAAGGTTTTTGCGCAGCGTGATAGTCATCTGAAGCCCGATCGCAACTACAGTAACGGCGGAGATGGCGGAGCATTCGGACATTGGGAGGAAAAGCGGCATGATAGCCATTGCCACGAGCGCATAACCGAAACCGGTGGCGCCCTGAATAAAGGCCGAGCCAAAGTTTATCAGGAAAATCAGAAGCAATTTTTCAAAAAACGGCATGAGCTTTCCTTTCAGGCGGAAAAGCCAAGGGGGTCAGGTGCAGACTTTTTAGCTTGCATCTGACCCCCTGAACGTCTCTAGGTTACCACCATTTGATCTGCTCGGTAACATGGTTGCGGATCGCGATGAACTCAGGTGAGGTGATATCTCGCGGTCGGGGCAGGTCGACTCGGACCTCCTCTTTGATCTTGGCCGGTTTATTCGTGAGGATCAAAACACGCTCGGCAAGATATACGGCCTCTTCAATATTATGCGTGATGAAAACGACCGTTGTTCCCGTCTCCTTCCATAGACGGATGACCTCGTCCTCCAGATAAAAGCGAAGCTTTATGTCCATCTGGCCGTAAGGCTCGTCCATAAGCAGCAGATCGGGCTGGAGCGCAAATGCACGCCCTATAATGATGCGCTGCGCGGTCGAAACCGACAGTTGGTGCGGGTAAAGGTCCCGGAACTCTTCCAGTCCGAGAAGCTTGATGACATTTTCGACCCTGCGGTCTATCTCATCCTTCGGCAGCTTTTTGATCTCCAAACCGAAACGGAGGTTCTTTTCCACTGTCAGCCACGGCATCGAGCTCGGCTCCTGAAACACGACGGCGAGGCTGTGTTTCTGAGGGTCGGCGGGTACACCGTCAATGTAAAGCTCACCCTTTGTCGGCATATAAATGCGGGTAAGCAAATTCAAAAACGTGGTTTTGCCGCAGCCGGTCGGGCCGACAACACACAGGAATTCTCCCTTTTTAATGTTGAAGGAAACGTCGTCCAGAACGTGAAGATCCCCGAAGTATTTGGTCAGGTGCTCCACGCGCACCTTGTATTCTTCATTATTAGCCATTGAGTACCTCCATTATCAAAGAGCGAGATCCGTGTTGTCCGAAATCTCTGCACGGATGCGCAGGAAATCCGGAGACGTCGTGTTTCTCGGACGCGGAAGACCGGCAAGGTCATAAATCTCCTTAACGTTCGCCGGACAGTTGCTGAGCAGGATGATGCGGTCAGCAAGGAATACAGCCTCTTCAATGTTGTTCGTCACAAAGATTATGGTGCGCTTTTCCTTTTCCCAGATTCGGAGAACCTCCTCCTCCATTGCATAACGGGTCTGCGCATCAAGCTGGCCGAAGGGCTCGTCCATCATCAGAATTTCAGGGTTATTGGTGTAAGCCCTTGCAATGCCGACACGCTGCTTCATTCCGCCCGAAAGCTCGTGCGGATAGGATTTTTCAAAGCCGGTAAGTCCGACGAGATCAATATACTTTTGTGCGACCTTACGGCGCTCATCCTTCGGGACGCCAGCCACCTCGAGGCCAAATTCAACGTTGCCCATAACGGTGCGCCAGGGCATCAGGTTCAGCGACTGAAAGACCATTCCGATGCGCTTGTCGCTGCCGCGGATTTCCTCGCCGTCAAGAAAGATCTTGCCGGAAACGGGCTTTTCCAGCCCGGCGATCATGTTCATCAGAACCGTTTTTCCGCAGTGGCCGGGGCCAAGCAGAACGAGGA
>JAYFQM010000097.1:0-39862 GCA_034927185.1 Oscillospiraceae bacterium
ATGGAATCATCTCCTTAAAAGTGATGGTTCCATTGTAAAGGATAAAGAGAAAACCTGCCGCATACGCAGCAGGTTCAGTAGAAGAAAAGGCTTTCAGTCACGTTGCCACCGCGCCAGCGGTTTAGTGCTATGTTTATAACATTCTTTTGAGCATCTATTATGTTTCTAACAAACATGTTTAAAGGGATAGGTTCTTATCCTGATTCTTTTCATCTTGAATAAGGTTTATTAAATAGAAACTTCAAACGCAGAACAGGTATCATGCTAATAAAAGAGAATGCCCCGCCAAAAAGGCGGAGCACCCAAGGTAAGAGAAAAGGAGATGAAACACTAAAGTTCTTTGCCGTTGCTGGGACTTGCCGACATGACTTTTACTTTTTCGGGTGTGATGAGTATGACACCCTTGGGTTCGAGCTTACCGCCTGACATTGCTGCGGCTAGTGCAGTCCAGTTGTCAAGATATTCTGCACCTGTTGAGTACTCGGCTTTTCCGTAAACCTCGTACGACTCCATTTTTTCGGGATCACAGCAAATGACACATATGTTTCCGTTAGCCTTAATGTTTTTAAGCGTGTTGTTCATAAAGACATCGCAGAGCAGAATCCTACCGTCATCAAGTATTTCCTTAAAACCGATGATTGAGATTTCCGGCTTATCGGAACAGGTACCGACATACCACAGCGGCTGAGCTTCAAAAAGAGCTTTTACATTTTCATCAAGTTGCTTCATATATTGCCTCCGTTTGAAATTTACTACATTCTATCAATTCGCTAACAGAATTCAATATATTACGCAAAACATTAGCAGCTCATTATTTTTGGATCAACTACGAAAAATCTTAGTATTAGGCTCCACACCTGCGCGAAGGACATCCCGGACAAATCCCGATCAGCTCATCGCCACCATGTTCTCTTCCCCAATTGTTTATCTCAAATAAAAGAGGGATGACCGACATACCCTTCTCCGTAAGCGAATATTCCACTTTTGGAGGTATTTCGTTGTACTGAGTGCGGATGACCATGCCGTCCTCCTGAAGTTCCTTAAGAGAATCCGCAAGCATAGTGTCAGTAATGTTGGATAGCTCCCCTCGCAGTTTAGAGTAGCGCATTGTGGAGTTCATCCCGAGAGCGCAGATTATTCGGGATTTCCACTTGCCGCCAAAAACGTCGAGAGAATATTCGAGTGGACAGCGTATTTCTTTTTCAAGCTTTGGTTTGTACATCGCTTAGTTCCTCCGAAATATATAGTAACTCATTATAGCATAGTATATAGAAAAAGAGTATCCGCAAACAACCTTTATTACCACAAAAAGTATTGGTAGACAATATCATGACAGTGACCACAGCCTTGAAACCGATCTTTTTTGCTATCCAATGAGTATGTCGAAAGGTAATGTGAAACATCGTCAATACTAAAGGTTTTTTCGTACCTATAGCTGTGGGCTTTATAGAGACCGGAAAAAACATCTAAAGAATGACTCTTGTATTCTACCAAAAAGTTTGAGACAATCTACATAATGAAAAACTCAGGAACTTCCCATTATGGTACTAACCGAGCTGCTGGTTATGTTTAGAATTTACCGGATCATAAAGGACAATGAAATTCATGAATTCCGTTTTTTATTAGCTCACTTACTATAATAATACTTACAATGATGTTTTAGCTTGGAGGATAGAAGTGTACACTGAAATTAATGAGAAACTGGAGCTTGTAAGACAGGGAATTGCTCGCCTAAATAAAATTCATTCCATGATAAGCCAGCTTGAAGCCGAGCTTGGCCCACTCGAACAAAAAGAGCGCGAGCTGAAGAAAGCTCTGGAAAAAGAAAACTTGGACGTTGAAAAATTGGAGAACAGGAGTTTTTCATCCGTTTTGTATTCCATATTGGGGAGTTTGGAAAAGCACATTGAGAAGGAGAATGCCGAGGCACTTGCCGCTAAACTTAAATATGATCAGGCATTAAGGGATGTAGAAGATATTGAGCATAAGATTTCAGCTCTATTGGAAGAACGTTCGAAATATGTAAATTGCCAATCTGAATATGATCGTCTTTTCAAACAAAAGAAAGATCTTCTAATCCACGACAACGCAGAAACAGCAAAGAAAATATTGGAGCTTACAGAAGAAATCGGTCTGTCTAAAATCAAAGTTAAGGAAGTTCGAGAAGCAATCAGAGCAGGAAGTGACGTCCTTTTAAGTCTTAACAGCGTGCTTGGCAGTTTGGACAGTGCGGCCGGCTGGGGAACATGGGACATGCTGGGCGGAGGGCTGATCTCCGACTTAGCTAAGCATTCAAAAATAGATAACGCCAAATATGAAATTGAAAACACGCAAAGACTGCTTTTGGAGTTCAAAACGGAACTTGCCGATGTAAAAATCAGCTCAGATATTAGTATACATATTGATGGCTTCGCTAAATTTGCTGATTTCTTTTTCGATGGGATATTTGCCGACTGGAATATGCAGACAAAGATCAATAGATCACAGGAAAGCGTTTTAACTGTAAAGATTCAGGTTGAAAGCGTTATCAACAAGCTGAAAGATATGTTGGCTTCCGATGAAAACAGAATCAATAGATTGGAAACTGAAATGAATTCGCTCATATCACGCGCCTAAGCGGTTACGGAAATTTGCCCGAATGCATAGTGTCCACAAACTGTGCTAAGAAAGTAAAGTCTGATTGTATATAGAACCGGAGGAAAGAAAAATATGCTTTTTTCACCTTTTGATGGATTTGGCGGCATTATGTTTAGTATCATCCCTGTAATAGTAATTATTGGTTTTGTCTTTGTATTTGGCACTATCATTGTGCGTTCGATACAGGGCGCAAAACAGTGGAAGCGAAATAATAAATCGCCCGTTCTTACGGTTGATGCGAGAATAGTAACGAAACGAACAGATGTGCAGCGATATAACAATACAGGAACAGACAATATGCAGCACATGTCATCATCAACTACTTATTATGCTACATTCGAAGTGACCAGCGGTGACCGTTTGGAATTCAAAATTCGCAATACTGAGTATGGAATGCTTGTGGAAAATGATATTGGAAAGCTAACATTTCAAGGTACGCGCTATTTAGGCTTTGAACGCAACAGAAGTTAAATAGACGAAAATATTGCAGATTAATTGCAGCAAAGACTGCATAACACGTGTTAAATAAATTGCACTGAACTGCTATTATGGTAAAACTTAACTCCACATTCTGTTTGATCGTGTGAGAAAGCCAGATGATATTTTGACAAAAACCCAGATAAAAGATATGAGACAATCATTGAATCGCATAAAATTTGCAGAGTATTTCTTAGATATGATGCTTATTACCGATATTACTTTACCCTAATAGTTGGAGAGACATTATTTTTAGGTGCAGAGGAAGACGATTTTATACTTGATAGTTATTCCATACGCAGTTATAAAGATGTAATAAAATCTGAGGCTAAGTTAATTGCTGCTGAAGCACTATGGATTATCTAAATCATACTTTAGCTTATATATCCTCTTTATAATTCCAGCGATACTATTTATGCCGCATAGTTCGGTAGCGGAAAGGGGCTTATTATGAAACAATCCAAGATGTTGTTGTTTTTTATGGTGACTTTTGAATTGTTATTTGCCGGTTGTACAAATTTATCAATACCAGGCAGTAATATGTTGGAATCGCCCAGTCCTGCCGCTTCTGAGACGGCGGAGGTTTCAGCTCCTCTTGAATCTTCCGCTTCCGTAACGGATGAAGTTTTTGTGAGCGTTGATTATGCGACAGATGAACTTATAAATAAATATGATTCTTTCTATGAATTTGTTGAATTTAAAGATGAAGGTTATCAAAAGATTATTTTCACAACATGTATTTCAGTAAAAGATTTTAGGTTTATTGAAGTCGGTTATAAAGACGAAGATATAAATGTAAATAAGGTATTGTATTCAATGGAGGAATTATCGCCCGAAAAACCGTTCGTTGTAACTTGGATGGAGTGGGGATCCATTCCGCATAGAGGAATATCTTTTGTAGATGAAACTAACAAGATAAGATATTTTTATATAGCAATGAGCGGTGAGGATGGCTCGCTTCTCCTAGTTGAATTTAAGAATGCGTAAGATAGGCATAATGCAGAACTGACAACCGATAGAGTACGGGAAACTACAATTTTGCGGTAATATGTATTGAGCAACTTGTACAAATTCTAATTTAGTGAGCAAACTCGGCAGCTCGTTTGTTAAAATGAGCTTCTAGTTATATTTATTAACCGAGGGTTCAGTATCGCATTATTATAGAAGCTACGAGATAAATAATATTTGATGATCATTGGTTTTGAAATGAGAATAACGCCGACAGTAATGGAGCAAAACATGAGAAAAATTCCAAAAGCAATAATCATTATATTAATCATAGTAGTAATTATATTTTTAAGCAATCTGGTGTTTGTAGTTATCGAAAACAATTTGCATAAGAATATGGAATTTACATCAGAAAAATGGAGTGAATTATGAGAAGAGCTTGTTTGCATGGATCACTAATAAAATAGTTGTGTTTATGACTAAGTGAACTCATGCCTTTACGAACCTATGGCTATTATATACATGGAGGTGTAGTATGTCCGAGATTTATCTTGCGGGTGGATGCTTGTGGGGTCTGGACAAGTATCTTGCCTCTATCCATGGAGTTGAGTCAACTCAAGTGGGGTATGCCAACGGGAACACCGAAAATCCCACCTACGAAGAGGTTTGCCATCACAACACGGGACATGCAGAAACGGTAAAGGTAACCTATGATCCCGCCGCACTTACACTGGATTTTCTTCTGGATTTATATTATGAAGCAATTGATCCGGTTTCCCACAATCGGCAGGGCGGTGATACGGGTGAGCAATACCGAACCGGCATCTATTATGTGAGCGAGAAAGATGCTCCTGTGATTCAGAACTCCGTCGTCAGGCTGCAAAGCCGTTACAGCAAGCCCATTGCGATTAAAGTGCTTCCACTTCGTAATTTCAGCGCGGCGGAAGAATACCATCAAAAATATCTGGATAAAAATCCGGGCGGATATTGTCATATCGGGAAAGCACAATTTGAGAAAGCGGCGAAAGCCCTTGTAAATCCCGTCGCGTATCCGGTACCGGATGTGGCTGAGCTGCGCCAAAAGCTGACTCCTGAACAGTATGAGGTTACGCAGCATAATGCTACTGAACCGCCGTTTAAAAACGAATTCTATCAAACGTTTGTGCCAGGTATTTATGTAGATATTACTACGGGTGAACCCCTATTTTCTTCAAGTGATAAATTTGAATCGGGCTGCGGTTGGCCAAGTTTTTCAAAGCCTATTGATCCTCATGTCATCCACGAGGAAACAGATCTCTCCCATGGAATGATGCGAACGGAGATAAGAAGCAGAATTGGCAACGCCCATCTAGGCCATGTGTTTCCCGATGGCCCTAAAGAATCGGGAGGTCTACGCTACTGTATAAACAGCGCTTCACTGAGATTCATTCCAAAGAAGGATATGGAGCGCGAAGGATATGGTTTTCTGCTAGGCCTGATTGTTTAAAATAAAGGGTGGCAAAACTATGCTTGAAGTTAAGAACTTCCTGAGTGAAGTCAATGACATCGGCGGAATGTATATTTACAAAAAAATAGCCCATATGAACGGAAATGTGCTTAGTGTTGTACAAGTGGAAAATAGAACGCTGAATTTCCATGTCCACGAAAATTCTGACGAAATGTTCTGTGTGCTTGATGGCGCAAAGAGCTATGGCAATAACGGGTCTTAAGCCACAGCTTGCATACAGCGATATCAGCGTGCTTTTAAAAAAGTATTCAGACTCTGCTGCAGCCTCGGATTATGCTAAATCAAGCATTGGCGCTTGCCTGAAAACCGGCATCATAACAGGCAGAAGCAGCACAGCGCTTGTGCCAAAGGACTATATAACACGTGCGGAAGTTGCGGTTGTCGTTAAGAGATTACTGCAGAAATCAGATCTCATATAAGTAATGGATGAATGTTTTGTACAGATAGGGAAGACCCTATCTGTACTTTGCTAAACTTCGAATTATGGTACAAATCATCTTCCCAGTTAGTTTTAAAGTGAAGTTTTTAATTCAACTGGAAGAGCAACCGGTTTGCAGTCAGAAGGTCAGCTGTTTGATCGCGGATAAGGTACAATAAGTTGCGCAAATTGAAAAAAGAATAAAAAGGACAAGTTTGCAGTCTTTTGGTAGAATAAGGTTACCACACACAAATTCACCGAAAGGAGAAACTGCAAACATGTCCGAGAAAATTGTACAGCTAAACGAGGAAATCATCAAGAGCGAACTGAAGGAACTGGTGCGCAGCAGCGTTGAGGAAACGCTGAATAATCTCTTAGAAAAAGAAGCCCAGGAACTGACCAATGCAGCAAGATACGAGCGCACAGAGGCTCGTCAGGGCTACAGAGCGGACACTATGATCGGAGCCTGACAACGACCTCAGGAGACGTCACGCTGAAAGTCCCGAAGCTTAAAGGTGTTCCATTTGAGACCGCCATCATCGAGCGGTATCGCCGGCGTGAAAGCTCGGTTGAAGAGGCGCTGATTGAAATGTACCTGGCCGGTGTCCCTGTCCGTCGCGTCGAAGACATAACAGAAGCCTTGTGGGGGACAAAAGTATCTCCTGCAACGATCAGCGAGCTGAACAAAAAAGTATATATACATATCGAAGAGTGGCGTAATCGCCCGCTAAGGGGCGGAAAATACCCATATGTTTACGTTGATGGTATCTATCTTCGCCGAAATTGGGGCGGTGAATATGAGAATGTCAGCGTTCTCATAGCAATCGCTGTTAATGAGGATGGCTACAGAGAGATTCTTGGCGCTGCCGAGGGGATGAAGGAAGACAAGGCCAGTTGGGCAGAGTTCTTCAAATGGCTGAAAAATCGAGGCCTTGACGGCGTCCGGCTTGTTATCGGTGATAAGTGCCTGGGTATGTTCGAAGCTGTCGGAGAGGTATACCCCAAGGCCAAATATCAGCGCTGTACGGTACATTTTTACCGGAATGTGTTTTCCGTTGTTCCTCGTTCAAAAGGTAAAGTTGTTGCTAAAATGCTCAAGGCTATTCATGCTCAAGAGAGCAAATCGGCGGCTAAGGAGAAGGCAAAAGCTGTCGCTGCAGCTCTGCGAGAGATGAAGCTAAAGGAAGCTGCCACCAAGGTTGAAAGCAGCATTGAGGAAACCCTGACCTATATGGATTTCCCATATGAACACTGGACAAGGATTCGTACAAACAACGTGATTGAACGCTTGAATCGCGAGATCCGCCGTCGAACCCGAGTTGTCGGCACCTTCCCGGATGGCAATTCCGCATTGATGCTCGTCTGTGCTCGGCTCCGTCATGTCGCAGGATCGCAATGGGGAAACAAGAAATACATGAGCATGAAACACTTGGAGAATACCGGCCTGGCGCCGGACTCAATAGCTGGCTAGCCCCTATCTACCAGGGCTGCAAACTAATTTGCGCAAAAACCTTGACGGTACCTGATCGCGCTTATATCCACTAATTGAAATAAACTCGTTTCTGTAAGGAAACGAGTTTATTTGTTATATGCGGCGGCTATAACCGAGTCACAATTAATTGGTCCCGTTTTAATAATCAGGAAACATAAATTGGCAGGTTTTTTATTGCCTGTGCCATTATCGCATCGGTTTGCTTTTCCGCACTATCAGCATCACGGTTAAGCAGAGCTGTATAGAGGTTAAGTTTGATTTTATATAAAAGCTGAATACCGTTGTATTTGCAGAAGCGGGACCACAGGTAGACGCTTTCCGGGCGGAACGAATAGTACATAAGGGGCAGCAGTACATTGCCGGAGAGTACGGCCATTTCATGATGAAAGTGGAAAACCCGTTCTGCCGCCGCATCATTGTCATTTGCAGTGTTAATACTGTCGAGAATCGGAGCAAGAGAGCCAAGCTCCTCATCTGTTGCCTTCTCAATCAGCAGACGGACGCAAAGGCGCTCCAATGCACTTCTTGTTTCCATAAGAGACTTGACTTCGTTATTTCGCATAGCTCCACCGTTATAGCGCATGATTGCCACAAGCGTTTCAAGCGTACCTTTCCGGCGGTAATCACTCACAAAAACGCCCTGACGAGGACAAATTTCAACAAATCCCAGCTTCTCCAATTCCACCACGCCTGCGGAAATCACCGGTCGGCTGATGCCCATCTTTAGAGAGAGCTCACGAGCCGAAGGCAGCTGTTCTCCTACCTTGAGTTCACCGGATAGAATCATATTCTCGATTTGCTGGACGAACAAATCTGTCAGAGACAGAGCGCTAATCTTTTGAAACCCCATGCTATCACCTGCCTTACTATGTATGTGGTATTACCAAGTTTCTTTCGACGTAAGATTATAGCAGTTTTGCTATGCTGTCAAGACATATATTGCTAAATCGCCGAAAATTTAACAAGCATCTTGAACTTTAGTTTGAAAGCGGATATCATTTGCTCAAGAACAGTTGGTATTACCACAAATTAAGGAGGAGCTACATGGAAAAGCAGTTTGATGTGATAGTGGTCGGCGCCGGTAATGCGGGTCTTGTTGCCGCCGCAACAACCGCGAAAAATGGATTAAAGACCCTGCTGCTTGAAAAGCACAATATTCCAGGAGGTTGTGCAACAAGCTTTAGGCGCGGACGTTTTGAGTTCGAGCCATCCCTGCATGAACTGGCAAGCGTCGGCACAGCGGAAAATCCGGATTTAATATATAAGATTTTCGATGAGCTTGGTGCAAAAATCGATTGGCGTTACGAGCATAACATTTTCCGCGCCATCGTAAAGGGAAAAGACGGCTATGATGTTACCCTGAAAGCCGGTGTTGAAGCGTTCTGCGACTCTATGGAGCAGGCCGTGCCCGGCTGCAGAGATAGTGTGCGCGCACTCTTCGACCTCGTAAAAAAGAATAACGAGGCGCTGGCATATATTACTAAGATGAAAGGTAAGCCCAACGGACTTACGATGCTGCTCAAGCACGGCGATTTTATGCGTGCGGCATCCCATTCTGTCGAAGACGTCATGAAAGCTCTCGGTATACCAGAAAAAGCGCGCAACATAATCAATACATACTGGGGCTATCTGGGGGTTCCGACGGACGAGCTCAATGCCATGCATTTTTTGAGCATGCTTAACACCTATGTTGTCAACGGCGCGGCTATGCCATATAAGCGCTCGCACGAGCTGTCACTGTCGCTCGAAAAGGTGATTCTCGATTACGGCGGACAGATATGGTATAACAGCGAAGTCACGAAGTTTCTTTACAACGAGGAGGGTGCGGTTTGTGGAGTCGTTTCGAATGGCAAGGAGCTATATGCGAAGGAAGTCATCTCAAACGTAATTCCGCATAATGTGTTCAACATGTCGGATTATGGAAAAATACCTGAGACGGACCTTAAACTGGCGAACGCGCGCAGCTTCGGTATCTCCGTTGCGACGATTTATCTTGGCCTGGACTGCTCGATGGAAGAACTGGGTATCGACGACTATACCGTGTTCATAATGGGTGACGCCAGCCCTCGAAAGCAGTACGACAACCGCGAAAAAGACGGCGTATACATTGTTAACTGCCTCAATAAGGTCATCCCGGACAGTTCTCCGAAAGGCACATGCACGATGTTCTTTACAATTCCGGTGTTCGGCTCAGATCTGCCAAAGAACATGAGGCCGGAGGACTACAAGAATTATAAAAACGACATAGCACGCAAGTATATCAAAGATTATGAGACGCTAATGGGAATATCTATAATGTCGCATATCGAAGAAATCTCAGTGGCTACGCCTGTCACGTTTGCACGTTATCTGGGTACTCCAGAAGGTACGATTTACGGCTATATACTCTCGGATTGGGACAATCTTCTCGCCCGAATCTCATGTGAAAAGGACGAGTACACGATTCCAGGCCTCAGTTTCTGCGGCGGCCATGCCACCCGTGGCGATGGTTACAGCAGTGCATACGTCACAGGCGATACGGTTGGCAAGCGCATTGTCCAAAAGATAAAGGGAGGTAATTGAGATGTCAAAGCCGAGTATCCGTTCTTTGAAGAAAATGGACTTTCTGAAGGTCGTTCCGAACAGGGAACACAAGATAAGCGAAGCTCCGGCCAAGCCACTGCCTCCTACGGATTCATATAAGGCAAATGAACTAGCAACCGCTTTGCATCCGAAGTGCCAGTATCTGAGGGTAGCCGAAATTCTGGAGCCCACTAAAGATACGAAAAGCTTCATTCTTGTGCCGGACAAGGAAATGGGGACCAAGACCCTGGCGTATTTCAGCGCCGGTCAATATCTTACGATTACACTTACAGTCGGTAGCGCCGTAATTACGCGCCCCTATTCTCTTTCATCTTCCCCTAGAGAAGCTCTCGAGGGAAAGTACATGCTAACAATCAAGAGAGTGGATGATGGTCTGGCATCTCAATATATACTTGATAAATGGTCGGTAGGCACGAAGGTCACCGCATCAGAACCTCTCGGTGTGTTTACATACGAGCCATTACGGGATGCGAGGCATATAATCGGCATTGCCGGCGGAAGCGGCATTACGCCATTCCGCTCGCTTGCAAAAGCAATCGCTGATGGAGACGAGGATGCAGAGCTTACACTAATTTACGGCAGCAAAACTAAGGCAGACGCGCTTTTTCAGGATGAGTTTGAGAAGATTGCGGCTTCGTGTAACCGGTTCAGTCTGGTGAACGTATTGAGCGACGAATCTGAAGAAGCATGCGAGCGCGGCTTTATAACAGCGGATATTATCAAAAATTACGTGCCCAAAGATGCTGATTATTCGCTGTTTATATGCGGCCCACAGGCTATGTACGATTTTGTTGATAAGGAAATCGCATTGCTTGGTCTGAGGAGAAAGTTCATCCGTCACGAGCTCTTTGGCGAATACAGGAATCCTTCCGGAGACTCTGATTATCCAAGGGGAATAGGGGATAAATTTGAATTGACCGTAATCATCTGCGGTGAGGAACAGAAACTCAAATGCAGTGCCAACGATTCCCTGCTTGTAACAATGGAACGCGGAGGAATAGCTGTTCCTGCTCATTGCCGCAGCGGAATATGTGGCTGGTGCCATTCAAGACTGCTCAGCGGCGATGTGTATGTTCCAAAATCCGTGGACGGAAGGCGTATGGCTGATCTTGATTTCGGTTATATCCATCCGTGCTGCACGTTCCCACTGAGCGACATCATCCTTGAAGTGCCGCCCTTTCAAGCATAAATAGAATTCAGAGAGCCGTGCATAGCGCGGCTCTCTGATATGTTTATGATATTTTTTCTTTTTTCCAGCATCGATCGTCTTCCAAAGAAAAATATTATAATGTCTGAAGAAAGCAATAATATGATAGTACTTCATAGAACTATGCATCAGTTTATTAATCAGTCTATATGTTGTCTAATATTTAAGATGTGAGTAGAATTATTAAGATGTTATATTATTTATGAAAAAAGGGAAGCTAAAAACCATTGATAATACAAGGCTTTTTAGCTTCTCTTTGGAGGCGCCACCCAGATTTGAACTGGGGACTCGCGGATTTGCAGTCCACTGCCTTACCACTTGGCTATGGCGCCAGATCGTTCTCTAATTCGGGACCCACGCGGAATTTCGTGGGGGATAGGAAGAATCGCCCGTTAGGCTAAGAGGCACCGCTTGCGGTGGCTCGTGCCATAAGGGCGCGTTCTGACGATGGAGCGGGCGACGAGATTCGAACTCGCTACCTCCACCTTGGCAAGGTGGCGCTCTGCCAAATGAGCTACGCCCGCATTTTTTACTGCCCCATCGGATGAAAGAATCATCCGATGGGGTTTGGTGCCTCCGGTCGGAATTGAACCAACGACACGAGGATTTTCAGTCCTCTGCTCTACCAACTGAGCTACAGAGGCATAAGGGACACGGTTGCATCCCTTGGCGACCCAGAACGGGCTCGAACCGTCGACCTCCAGCGTGACAGGCTGGCGTTCTAACCAACTGAACTACTGGGCCATTTTGGTGCCGGTTATGCGAGGAATCTACGCCGAAAGCGTATGGTGGGAACAACAGGGCTCGAACCTGTGACCCCATGCTTGTAAGGCATGTGCTCTTCCAGCTGAGCTATGCTCCCATTGCAAAACCTCAAGCAGCTTTGCCAGTATACTAAATTATTTGGCACTTGTCAAGGTCATTTTCCCATTTTTTTGCCCTGCAGCCGCGCGCACGGAATTATTCGTTCTGTGCAGAAATCGCACGAATTTCGTCGGGCGTAAATGTATACGTGCTGTTGCAGAAATGGCAGTTGATCTCGGTGTTTTCTCCGCTGTCAGCGAGCTCCTTTAGAGCCGCTTCTCCGATACTTTCCAGCGCGTTCATAACGCGCTCGCGGCTGCAGTAGCAGCGGTATTCAACACACCTGCGTGAGAGAATATCAGGCTCAAGACCTGAAAGTACATGATTCATCAGGTCCTCCGCGTCTCCGTCCTTCAAAATGTCCGTTACCTGACCCATCTTTGTGATGTTTGATTCCACGGTATCGATAAGGGCGGAGGGAGCGCCGGGCAGAAGCGCGACGATAAAGCCGCCTGCGCATTTAATAGATAAATCGGTATCGACAAGCACGCCCAGCCCGCACGCAGTACCGACCTGCTCGCTTTCGACAAAGTAATAGGTCAGATCCTCCGCGATTTCGCCGCTTATAAGAGCGGTCGAACCGATATACGGCTCCTTGAGTCCCAGATCGCGGCTGACTGTCAGGGTGCCGTTTTTGCCGACCGCACCTCCGACGTCGAGTTTGCCGTTTGCCTTGAGAGGCAAATCAATGTGCGGCTCATGAACATAACCGCGAACGTTGCCTGTGCTGTCAGAAACGGCCATTACAGTGCCGATGGGGCCGCCGCCGTTTATACGGAGCGTAACCGTTGCATCTTCTTCCTTGAGAAGATCGCCGAGCATGGAGCAGGCGCAAAGTGTTCTTCCCAAAGCCGCCGAAGCGACGGGACTCAGGTCATGGATTGCTCTTGCTTTCTCAACAATAGCGCGTCCGCTAATAACCGATATTTTGATAAAGCCATCGCTTGTGACGGCGCGAATGATCTCGTCCATAGTATTCAACCTCAGTGTGAAGCGTTCTCCGCAACAATAAATATTCTTCCTAGCTCGGCCTGCGGTCCGTCCATGCGGGTTTCGATTTCTGTGAACCCCGCGTATGAAAGAAGAGAGGTAAGCTCTGTAGGCTCATGGCAGTATTCGATGTGCTCCTCGCATGAGCGCTGCCAGAATCTCCCCCTGCGTGTAAAAAGGTCCATTCCGTAGTAAAGAGCTTTTTCTTTCTCAGAAAAGTCTGCCCGCCATAGGCAGAGGTTATTCTCATCCTCGTCGACTGAGGTGAAGCCGTCGAGCGAACGAAGACGTTCGGGAGTATTGATATCGAAAATGAATAATCCGCCCGGTTCTATAAAAAGATGCAGAAGCCTGAAGAACTCCGGTACTTCGGAGGCAGGGAGATAATTCAGGGCGTCAAGCGACGATATCGTGGCGTCAACTGTTCCGTATAGGTCAAGCTCCGTCATAGATTGGCACAAAAAAAGAGGCGGAATGATATTGCTCAGCTCCGAAAACTTTTCCTGAGCAATGCAGAGCATGTCGGAGGAAGGGTCGGCGGCGATCATCTCATAACCGCGCTTGGCCATAAGAGCCGTAAGCGTGCCCGTTCCACAGCCCATATCGAGCAGGGTTCTGACAGCTTTTCCTTTTTCATTGAAAATTCTTTCATAATAATCCGCAAATTCATCATAGCGTATGTCACTCGTGAATTTATCATAGACCGGCGCAAGAGGGCCATAAGCGCTCATTCATTCCATCCCTTTCCGGATAACAAGGTACAAAACGACCATCAAAAAACGAATGGCCGTTTTGCTTCAACTCAATATTAAATTATTATGCGGCTGTTATTTTGTCTCTTCCTGCTCGGCAAGACGTTTAAATACGCAGGCATAGCCTTCCTGACCGTATTGGAGACTGCGGTTTACGCGGCTGATCGTCGCGCTGCTGGCGCCTGTTTGTTCAAGGATTTCGTTATATATACGTCCCTTATTGAGCAGAGACGCAACCTGATAGCGCTGCTCCATAGCCTGAAGTTCGGTGATCGTGCAGAGGTCGTCAAAGAAATTTATACATTCATCAACGGTTTTGAGAGTGAGGATAGCACGATACATCTCTTCATTGCGGGGCTTTTTAGTCTGTTTGTTCATTAAAAACACCACCTTCTTGTATTTCAGCGGAAGACAATATTCCGTTATATGTTTGCGAGCGTACAACAAAAAAACAGTTCACCTGCGAAACACATTCTATAACAGTAAATTATGAAAGTAAAGCCTTAATTTTCGCCTTGCAAAAGAATAAGAAATACTATACAATTAACTGGTACGAAAAATATGAATATGGACATATTCAAATCAACGAGGTGACATGCATGGTTAAGGCTATAGTCGGCGCAAACTGGGGCGACGAGGGAAAGGGCAAGATTACTGATATGCTTGCCGAGAAATCCGACCTAGTTATCCGCTTCCAAGGCGGCGCCAATGCCGGACATACCATTATCAATAAATACGGCAAATTTGCGCTGCACTCGCTTCCTTCGGGTATATTTTATCCGCATATTACAAATATCATTGGCAATGGAGTCGCGCTGAATATCCGGTCTTTTGTAAGCGAGATAAACGAGCTCAGGGAACGCGGGGTTCCGGAACCAAAGATTACCGTTTCGGACCGCACTCAGGTTGTGATGCCCTATCATATACTATTTGACGAATATGAGGAAGAACGCCTTGCGGGTAAAGCATTCGGCTCCACCAAATCAGGCATCGCGCCCTTTTATTCTGATAAATTCGCAAAAATCGGTTTTCAGGTTAACGAGCTTTTTGACGACGAACTTCTCAAAAGCCGTCTGAAGAACGTATGCGAAATCAAAAACACTTTGCTCGAATATCTTTATCACAAGCCGTGTCTCGATCCCGACGCACTCTATGCAGAGATGACGGAACAGCGCGAGATGGTAGCGCCTTTTGTTGGGGATATTTCTAAGCCAATTCACAAAGCGCTCAGGGATGGGAAGGATATCCTTCTCGAAGGGCAGCTTGGAACGCTCAAGGACACGGATTACGGCATTTATCCCTTTGTTACCTCGTCCAACACCCTTGCAGGATATGGAACGGTAGGCGCAGGCATTCCGCCGACGGAGATCAGGAGCGTGATAGCCGTTACCAAGGCTTATTCCAGCGCAGTCGGCGGCGGAGCTTTTGTTACCGAAATGTTCGGCGAAGAGGCTGAGACTCTTCGCCATTTAGGTGGAGACAATGGCGAATACGGTGCTACAACGGGAAGGCCCCGCAGAGTTGGCTGGTTTGACGCTGTTGCAACCGCTTTCGGCTGCCGCATGCAGGGGGCAACGGAGGCAGTCCTTACAGCCGTTGATGTTCTCGGCTATATGGACGAGATTAAGGTATGCACCGGGTACGAAATAGGCGGCGAGACTACTTCGGATTTCCCGGTCACATCTGGGCTTAATCATGCAGTACCCGTTTATGAGACACTACCAGGATGGAAATGCGACGTCCGCGGAGCAAAGGATTATGATTCGCTTCCGCAGCGGCTCAGGGACTATGTCGATTTTATTGAAGTGCATATCAATGTGCCTATAAACCTGGTCTCCACAGGTCCGAAACGCGAAGACATTACAATAAGAAAAAAGGCATAAGCATAAAGAAGATTATTTATTTACTGATTGGGAGGGAGTTACTGTGGATACCATGACTATTATATGGGCGGCTCTTGTCGTTGTTTTCCTCATTATCGAAGGAGCTACGGCGGGCCTGACCTCGATCTGGTTCGCCGCCGGGGCCCTTGCCGCGCTCGCGGCCGCTTTTCTTGACGCACGTATATGGCTGCAGATTGTTCTCTTTATTTTAGTTTCCGTTGCAATGCTTTTGCTGACCAGACCTTTGGCCAAGAAATATGTTAACAGAAAAATACAGCCGACAAACGCGGACAGGGTTATTGGACGCGAAGCGACTGTTTCGGAAGGAATCGATAACGTCGCTGGCAAAGGCGCTGTCACTGTTGGCGGAAGAGTATGGACGGCAAGAAGCTCCTCAGGAGTGGCAATTGAAAAAGGTACGCGTGTTGAAGTAAAAGCAATTGAGGGAGTTAAGCTGATTGTTGAGCCGCTGGAAGCGGCGGTAACAGCGGAAAAATAACACAGGCCGCCCACATAGCGGCAGAAAGGGAGTATTCCATGCAGTTAACTGATTACATTGTTCCAGTAATACTTATCGTTATTGCGCTGATTGTGCTGATTCGCAATATCCGTGTCGTCCCACAGGCTCAGGCCTATGTCATTGAGCGACTCGGAGCTTACAGTACGACATGGCATGTCGGACTCCACTTCAAAATTCCTTTCATTGAGGCAATTTCGAAGAAGGTCTCCCTGAAGGAGCAGGTCTATGATTTCCCGCCACAGCCGGTCATTACGAAGGACAATGTCACGATGCAGATCGATACCGTACTGTATTTTGAGATCACGGATCCTAAGCTATATACCTACGGTGTGGAAAACCCGATAAACGCGATTGAGAATCTTTCGGCGACGACGCTGAGAAATATTATTGGCGATCTTGAGCTTGATGAAACGCTTACGAGCCGCGATGTAATTAACACACAGATGCGCACCATACTCGACGAGGCGACAGATCCCTGGGGCATCAAGGTCAACCGCGTGGAACTCAAGAACATTCTGCCCCCGCGCGAAATTCAGGACGCGATGGAAAGACAGATGAAGGCCGAGCGTGAACGCCGCGAAGCAATTTTACGAGCGGAGGGATCAAAGAACTCAGCTATACTTATTGCAGAGGGTGAAAAGGAAGCGGCGATTCTTCGCGCAAATGCCCAGAAGCAGACCCAGATTCTCCACGCCGAAGGCGAAGCCGAAGCAATACTCAAGGTCCAGACGGCGACGGCCGAAGGAATACGCCGCATCAACGAAAGTGCGCCGACGGAGGCTGTAATAAAAATCAAGGCACTTGAAGCGTTTGCGGCCGCGGCGAACGGTACGGCTACCAAGATTATTATTCCGTCGGAGATACAGGGACTTGCAGGGCTTGCGACCTCATTCAAGGAAGTACTGAGCGATCCTTCATAATAGGTGATAAAAAACCCGTCCGTTTTTGCCGGACGGGTTTTTTTATATCGTATGGGTTAATAAATAGGACTTGATTTTTGCATAGTCAGGGGACAGAAGATGAATTCCATCCGTTGCCGTGCTCTCGGACAGGAAACCGCCGGAATCGCAGAGCAAATCGAAAACATTGAGATAGTACGAACTCGTGTCTTTGCAGAGCTGCTTTAAAACAGCGTTGAAATCAAGAATGTTATCTCGGTTAATGCTCTCGCTTGCTTCAGAACACTTTTTTGATACAGGTGACAAAGAAATTATGTAAACTACTGCGCCCGGCTGTGTCTTTCTGACAAGCGAAATTATACTGTTCATACTTGAATAAAGAGACTGGCGGGAGGAATCTGAGGAGCCGATTTCGTTAATTCCAAGCATTATGTAAACTTTTGCGTAACTCTTCAGCGACAGTGCCTGCTCAAGAGTACCGGTGTCACATACGATGTTGCCGTTTGAATCCGTATTGGTGGTAGGGAGCGCGAAATCAGAAATACCAAGGAAGTATTTTGCTGTCGCGCTGTTTTTTGCATAGAAGTCGGTAGCGCTCAGGCCGAAGGTGCTCTGCATCCCGTTTACAAGGGAATGCCCGATGAAACATGCGTCAGAAAAATAGTCGGTTCCGACGGCGGATTTTTGAGGGACTTCAGTGCCAAAGATGTACTTCCCATAGGAGTCATAGGAGGATTCGGTGACTTTTTTATATCCGATGGCGTCGAGAAAACGCATAAGCATGGCCGAAACCTCGCCGCGTGTAGCGCTGCCCTTCGGACGAAAAGTCCCGTCGGTGTAGCCGTTCACAACGCCGACGCGCTGCATGGATGATACAGCCGAGGAATATCCGGAAAAAATTGTGGAGCTGTCGGTGAAGGACACGGCGGAAACGACCGGATCAAGCTGATAATTTTTGCAGGATGCATAGTTATAAAGCATGGAGCAGATTTCTTCACGGGTAATATTGCGCTCCGGTGAAAAGGTTCCGTCTCCGGTCGCGGAAGCAATGCCCGAGGAGCAGGCCCATTGAACATAAGAATAGTAATAAGCAGAGGCGGATACGTCAGAAAAATCGTTTTCAGTTACTTCCATAAGGTCGCTTCGAATATATCCCTGTACACCGTTATATTTGACGCAGTACCATGAAAACCCCTCGTCAGTAAGATCATCTGTGGTTCCGGTTACCGAAAGCACCGCACCTGTCTGAAGGCAGTAAAGAACATTAGAGTTTTTCGTTGACGGGGCGGAACGCATATTGACATCGGTTTTTATTACAGTGCCTAGGCTTGCGCCTTCGCTGACGGCAGGTGCGCCGCAGTAACGCCCAAGTACGGTAACGAACATTCCTCGCGTCATCGTACCGTTAGGGGAAAAAGTCGCTGTGCTCGTACCGTTGAACATACCGTTGGCAGTTACAAAGCTTACCGCCTGATAAAACCAGTCGGAACCTTTCACATCCGAAAAATCGGACACGACAGCTGCGGATGAATGTACTGGGCAGGCAATAAGAATAAGGCACAGAATAAGTACAGATGAAATAAGTCTCTTTATTATGATCACCCTCTTCGCTGCAAAGAGAATATCAAATTTGTTTTATTATGTCAAGATTTGTAATGCCTTGTTACAATTTGGCATAAAAAAGCGCACGGCTTACGCCGCGCGCTTTATAGGCTTGCATGTAAAAAAGTATTACGCACGAGCGTACGGGATTAAATGTCTTTCAAGATGCTGGAGAGCACATCGTTCATATCATACATTCCGGGAGCTTTTATGTTTGACAGAAACAGTGCTGCGGAGAGAGCGCCGTTGGCAAAAACGTCCCTTGAATAAGCAGCGTGTTTAAATTCGATCACTTCATCGGTGCCGGCAAAAATTACCTCATGCTCACCTACGATTGTTCCTCCACGGACTGATGAAATACCGATTTCATTTTTTCCTCTCTCATGCCTAACGGAGTGACGATCGTAGATAAATTCGGAGTTGTGGGGCAGGGCAGAGGCTGCTGCCTCTGCAAGCATGATAGCAGTACCGCTAGGAGCGTCTACCTTCGTCCGATGATGTTTTTCAATTATCTCTACGTCGAAGTTATCTCCCAAAACGGCCGAAGCTTTTTTTATAAGCGTGGTCAGAAGGTTTATACCAAGAGACATATTACCAGATCGAAAGACAGGGACGCTCTCGGAAGCGTGCGATATTTGCACCAGCTGACTATCGGAATAGCCGGTAGTGCATAAAATGCACGGTATATGCTTTGATGTGCAATAATCGAGCAGGCTGTTTAGGGTAGAAGGGCTGGAAAAATCAATTACAGCATCGGCGCTGCCGGAATATTCCAACGGATCGGCATAAACTGGATAGGTTGAAAGCTTGACTGGATTTTTATCGAAGCCGGCTACAATTTCAATGTTCTCTCTTAACGCGCAAAGGCGCGTCAGGTTCTGACCCATTTTGCCGTTGCAGCCGGAAACGATTATCTTTGGCATAGTATTTCCTCCGTTCCGATCAGTCGTGAAAGAGACTAACCTTAAGGGGCGAACAAAGCCGCCCCCTTTTGTTTGATATTTTATATATTGTTATTTTAGCTTAAGGCCCGCGTTTATCATGCTTATCTTGAGCTTTTCTAGGTTTTCGGGAGCCATATCGACGAGCGGAAGGCGGAGATTTCCGACATTCATACCCATCAGATTCATAGCGGTTTTTACTGGGATGGGGTTAACCTCTATGAAGAGCTTTTCAAACAGGTCGGCGTATTTGCAATAGAGCTTTGTGGCTGCGTCAAAATCTTTTTCAAGGCATAGCCTGCACAGTTCTGTAACGGTTTTCGGAACGATGTTTGAAGCTACGGAAATGACGCCGAGCGCGCCCATTGACATCATCGGCACCGTATTATCGTCGTTTCCGCTCCAGACGAAAAGATCTTCCCCGCAGAGAGCGCGGGTGCGGGAGAAGAGGCTGAAATCTCCGGAAGCTTCCTTTATTCCATTGATATTTGGGTGCTTCGAAAGAATTTTGTAGGTGTCCGCCGCAATACCGATGCCGGTTCTGCCGGGTACGTTGTAAAGAATCATCGGTATATCGACGCGGTCGGCAACCGTTGTAAAATGTTGGACAAGTCCTCGCTGCGTGGTTTTGTTGTAGTATGGAGTGACCATAAGGATTCCGTCCGCCCCTGATGCTTTCGCGCTGGTGGCAAGGCGCACGCTGGTCATTGTGTCATTTGAGCCTACACCAGCTATGATCTTCATTCGGCCCGCGTTCTTTTTGACGCAGAAATCAACGAGCTGCTCGTGTTCCGTGATGGGCTGAGTTGCGTTTTCACCTGTCGTGCCGCAGACAATGATTGCGGAAATTCCACCTTCATACTGCATTTCGATAAGATCCGCCATTTTGTCAAAATCGATTTTGTCTCCGCGGAACGGGGTTATAATTGCCGTGGATGCGCCTGTAAAGATAGGTGTTTTCATAATGGCCCTCCTTAATGAGTCGCTTCGATGTAGCCTTCCGCACAGAGCAATTCGGCCAGCTCCACGGCGCCGCCAGCGGCGCCCCTGAGCGTATTGTGCGAAAGGCAGACAAACTTATAATCGTACTGCGTATCCTCGCGCAGGCGTCCGACCGATATGGCCATCCCGTTTTCAAGGCCGCGGTCAAGCTTTGTCTGCGGACGATTGTCTTCGGTGAAATAATGGAGGAACTGTTTCGGGGCTGTTGGCAAATTCAGCTCCTGAGCGCGTCCCTTGAATTTTGCCCATCTGTCAAGGATTTCTTCCTTGGAAGGCTTTTTGTCGAAGCTCACGAAAACCGCCGCCATATGGCCGTCGGAACAGGCAACGCGCAGGCACTGGGAGGTTATTTCGGGCTTGGAAGCTGCAACGATAGCGCCGTTTTCGATGCTGCCCCAGATTTTCATCGGCTCGCGCTCTGACTTTTCCTCTTCACCTCCGATATACGGAATGCAGTTATCGACCATTTCCGGCCAGCGCTCAAAGGTCTTGCCGGCTCCTGAAATCGCCTGATAGGTGCATGCGAGAACGGCCTTTATCCCGAATTCTGAGCGCAGAGGGTGAAGCGCGGGAACATAGCTCTGGATCGAGCAGTTTGATTTTGCTGCAATAAAACCACGATTGGTGCCCAGACGCTTTCGCTGGCTCTCGATGATTTTTATATGCTCCGGGTTAAGCTCGGGTATGACCATCGGCACATCCGGCGTCCAACGGTGCGCGCTGTTGTTGGATACCACGGGACACTCAAGCTTTGCATAGGCGTTTTCCATCTCTCGGATCTCGTCCTTTGTCATGTCGACGGCTGAGAATATGAAATCGACCTCGGAGGCGATTGCGGTCATATCGGCTATTGCGTCCTTGACCAAAAGCTTTTTTGCACACGCGGGAACGGGCTTTTCCATTGCCCAGCGGCCTGAAACCGCCTCTTCATAGGTTTTACCCGCACTGCGGGCGCTTGCTGCGATCGCTGTCAGCTCAAACCACGGATGCTCCGAAATAAGCAACACATAGCGCTGGCCGACCATTCCGGTCCCGCCAATGATTCCGACTTTGAACTTTTTCATAGAGTTTAACCTTCTTTCACAGAGGCTTAAGAAAATATATTCATAACGCCCGAAAATAATACTGTCCTAAAATTTGCCGCAACGCTTGATTATAGGAGGGATTATGTAATATAATGGCGAAAGGGATTTTTCAATAGCTATAGTTATGTTGACTATTTTTTGTAAAATCCTATCATAGATAAACAGCCGCGTCAATAAATGTTCGCCATGAAAATTTTATATAAGTGTCCAGGTTTTTTGTCACATTAGCGAAAGGAAGTACATATGAAGCTCAAAACGAATACGATTCTGTCATTCATTCTTGCGGCGGCGCTTTGCTTTTCAATAATTGCCTACGGCGAAAGCGCGTATGCCGCAGACTCAATATATGTAAACGATTCGCAGAACGTTCTTTCGGGGGACCTCGGTTCATCCTACGTGGTCGGAGATACAGGAACTATATCGCCAGCGGGAGGTGCGTATGCCATCACCGGGGGAGGAGTCGTACAGATCGGCCAGTCAGCTACGCCCACGCCTACAATACCGAGCGGCGACGCGGACGGAACCACCGTCTCCGTCAAGCAGCAGACTGTACGGGTTGGACTTTATTATTACAGCGCCTCGCGCAACACGGCCCTTACATACGCGAATCTTGAAAACAAGGTTGGGAGCGGCTACGAGTTTGGTTATTACGATTCGGCCCGCGTATTCCACTCTCTCGGCAGCACCGATGTGACGATGCTCACCATGGTTCCGAATGTTAATACTGCGGTGGTGGGCGGAACGGTAGGATGCTATCATATCCAGATTCCAAACGCCTACGGCGATTTTAACACTGCAAAATCCGCTGCTTCGCAGTATGCGGACGGCTTTCCGGCATACATAAACGGTGCGTATTACGTTATGATAGGGAATTACCAGTCGGCGGCGGAGACAAATACCGCAAGGGCCAGTCTGGGGCTGACGGGAAACATATTTACCGGCAGCAGCCGCTGTGTAGCCGTAACAAAAACGAACACGACAAGAATACTGTTCGAATTTGACGCGGGAACGAGCGCCAACCTTGCGGTTCATCCTATAGCCTCGAACACGAAGGCCGTCACGTGGTTCAAAAGCAACGCTTATTACGGAGATTTTGAGTATTATCGTGCTGTCAGCGACAAATTAACTGTTATAAACGTTCTTAATATCGAGGATTACGTCAAGGGAGTCCTTCCGTACGAAATGTCCTCTTCGTGGCCCGCGGAGGCCCTGAAAGCGCAGGCTATCTGTGCAAGATCATATTTTGCGACCAGTGTTGGGAAGTTCCAAAGCTACGGCTTCGATCTTACAAACGACGATCTATCCCAGGTGTATCGCGGCACGAGCTTAGCGACCGCGTCCACGGATGCTGCGGTCGACGCAACCTCGGGCGAATATGTGACGTATAACGGTTCTGTTTGTTCCACTTTCTATTTTTCATCCGATGGAGGAGGGACGGAGGACAGCGAAAATATATTCGTAACGGCACTGCCTTACCTGCGAGGGGTAATCGACCCCTTTGAGAACGATGTACCGCAGTCTCTTAATTCCCGTAAGAGCTGGACTTACGAATTTACGGGAGAGCAGCTTGCCGCAAAGCTTGCGTCCTGCGGCTATACGGGAGGGGCGGTTGTAAGTGCGGTTCCCGTATACTCCGACACAAACAATGTCGTCAAAATGACCTTCTCGGACGCAAACGGCAATACGAAAGTACTTACAAAGGATTCAAACTACAGCGTACTCGGCCTTCCAAGCGTCCATTACACGATTACGCAGTCGGCGACAGGCACATTTGTTATAAGTGGCGGCGGCTGGGGGCACAATGTGGGCATGAGCCAGTTCGGGGCATATTCAATGGCAAAGAACTACGGGCTGAATTATCGGCAGATCATTAGGTACTATTTCACCGGTGTGAGTATTTCTCAGGGGATAGTATCGTAGCCGAAACCTGAGGCGAGTCCGGCGAAAACTGAAATACTCGAAGTGGCGTGATTATTCACGCCACTTCTTCGGCACGGGAGCGATTATATATATGAAAACATCTGATTTTAACTATTATCTGCCGGAAGAGCTTATCGCACAGACTCCGCTTGAGAGAAGGGATTCTTCCAGACTGCTTCATCTAGACAAAAATACGGGAGAGGTTGAGCACAGGCATTTTTACGATCTGCCCGACTATCTGCGCGAGGGCGACTGCCTTATCCTCAACGACTCGCGGGTCCTTCCAGCCAGACTCTTCGGAAGACGCGAAACGGGCGGGGCGGTTGAGGTTGTTCTTTTGCGGGATATGGGCTGCGGAGTATGGGAGTGCCTTACGCGCCCGGGAAGAAAAAC
Source organism: Oscillospiraceae bacterium (assembly GCA_034927185.1). Lineage (GTDB taxonomy): Bacteria > Bacillota > Clostridia > Oscillospirales > Oscillospiraceae > UBA2658. The sequence goes on from JAYFQM010000097.1 coordinate 24,121, forward strand.
AAAGACCGGAACAAAGCTAATCTTCGGCAGCGGAGAGCTGACTGCAAGAGTAACTGAGGCTGCCTCGGATGGCAACAGACTCCTGAAATTCGAATACGAGGGCATATTTCTTGAGGTCCTTGAGCATCTGGGAAAAATGCCTCTCCCGCCGTATATTAAGACCGAGTTGTCCGATCAGGAACGCTACCAAACGGTCTATTCGCGCGAAGTCGGCTCTGCCGCGGCTCCGACAGCGGGGTTGCATTTTACCGCAGAGCTGCTGGACAGAATCGAAGAAAAGGGGGTTTCCGTCCGCTATGTAACTCTGCATGTTGGATTGGGTACCTTCAGGCCCGTGAAATGCGAAGATATAGAAAATCATGAGATGCATTCCGAATTCTGCATAATCCCGGGGGAAACGGCGAGGGCGGTTACCGACACAAAACGCAGAGGAGGGCGCATCGTTGCTGTCGGCACCACCTCCTGCAGAACACTCGAGAGTTTTGCAAAGTCCGACGGAACACTTGAAGAAGGCTCCGGCTGGACAGATATATTCATTTATCCGGGTTACCGCTTTAAATGCGTCGACGCGCTGGTAACAAATTTTCATCTGCCGGAAAGCACTCTTGTGATGCTGGTTTCGGCACTTGCGGGCAGGGAGCATATCCTCGCGGCATACGCAAAGGCCGTTGAAGAAAAATACCGTTTTTTTTCCTTCGGTGACGCGATGCTTATCGAATAAAATATAGGAGAAATTCAATTGTTCAAAGTTATAAAAACCGAAAGACACGCAAGAAGGGGCGAATTTACCTGCCCCCACGGCACTGTTCAAACTCCGGTTTTCATGAATGTCGGCACACAGGGGGCTATAAAAGGCGGAGTGTCGGCGCCGGAGCTGAAGGAGCTCGGCTGTCAGATCGAGCTTTCGAATACCTATCATCTATATGTCAGGCCGGGGGACGAGATGATAAAGAGGCGCGGCGGACTACACAGGTTCATGCGCTGGGACGGCCCGATACTGACGGACAGCGGCGGCTTTCAAATTTTCTCGCTTGCCGGGCTGCGAAAGATCCGGGAGGAGGGCGTCAGCTTCAATTCACATGTAGACGGACGAAAGATATTTATGGGCCCGGAGGAAAGCATGAGGGTACAGTCGAACCTCGGCTCGGATATCGCGATGGCTTTCGACGAATGTGTGAAGATTCCTTCGCCCTACGAATACTGTGAAGAATCCTGCGACCGGACCTACCGCTGGCTCGTCCGGTGCAAAGCGGAGCTTGACAGGCTGAACTCTATGTCGGACGCCGTAAACTCGGGTCAGGTTCTCTTCGGCATTAACCAGGGGGCAGTATATCCCGACCTGCGCGTAAGCCATATGAAGCGGATAGCGGAGCTTGAGCTTGAGGGCTACGCTATCGGCGGACTTGCGGTAGGGGAGACACACAGCGAGATGTACGACACGATTGAGCTTGTCGAGGAGCATATGCCAAAGGACAAGCCTCGTTATTTAATGGGAGTAGGGACGCCGTCGAACATAATTGAGGGCGTTTGGCGCGGCGTCGACTTTTTCGACTGCGTCATGCCCGCGCGAGACGGCAGGCATGGGCATCTTTTCACCTGGGATGGTATTATTAACATCAACAACCAGAAATACGCTGAGGACGACGGGCCTATCGATCCTTCCTGCGACTGTCCCGTTTGCCGCAGCTTTTCAAAAGCGTATATTCGACATCTGTTTAAAGCTGGGGAAATTCTCGGACTTCGGTTCGGAGTTATCCACAATCTGTATTTTTATAATAAACTTTTGGAAAGAATACGTATTGAACTGGATAACGGGAATTTTTCTCGTTTTCGCGAAGAATTTTCCGAAAAGCTGGACAGAAGGATATAAAAGCCTTGCAAATAAAAACATTGCCATATATAATCTAATCACAAATCTAGGAGGTCGACTAAATGAACTTTAAGACAAAGAAAGTAATTGGGATCATTTCCTTTGTGCTATTAATGTGCACCGTCTTTGCGGGCTGCTCCCTCGGAGGCGACGCGTCCACAACCGGTACAGCCACAGGTTCCGGCGGAACGATACAGTTCGTTATTTCAATAGCCGTTCTTTTCGCTGTGTTTTATTTCTTTATGATAAGACCGGAAAACAAGAAGAAGAAAAAAGTGGAAGAAATGAGAAGTTCGCTGGGCAACGGCGATAAGGTTACCACCATTGGTGGAATTATGGGCGAGATCGTAAGCGTTGCCGGTGACAGCATTACTATCGAGTCCGGTGAGGACAGAGTCCGAATCAAAGTTGCAAAATGGGCAATTTCCCGCAAGGACAAATAATTTGTTCTCAGAACGTCATATTCCATTAAAATAGTAATTCTTGAATTCCCCGCTGAATAAGCTTTGGTAGGCTTGTTTAGCGGGGGATTTTTTATATCTGATTGCGGAGGGTGGATAATGAAAAAATTAAACATAAAAGAAAGAGGTACGGATAAAAAGAGCTTGCTCGGATATTCGGTGAAAGGCGCTTTTCTAGGTATGCTGATAACCATGGCGATCATATTTGTGCTGGCAGCGATGATGCAGACTGGGGTGCTTCCGGTGACGCTAAGAGATACGTTGATGCTGGTCGCAGTCATTCTTGGGGCAACCGCCAGCGGCTTATACTGCGCAGGAAAGCGGGGTGGGGGAGTGGTTGTCGCGGGCCTCACTGCCTCGGCGGCATACGCGCTGCTTATTCTTCTTGGGACGCTGCTTTTCAGAAGAAGCGGCGGAGAAGCGCCAATCACTATGAGGATAATTATAGCAGCGGTTGCTGGAGGCTGCTTCGGTGGAGTATTAAAATTGCACAGAAAAAGAAAAATATCGAGGCTCCGGAGAAAAATATAACAGACAGTAATCAAGAGGCGAGAGTTTACATAATTTATGACTGATTACCTATATATAGTAATAATCAATTATGATAACTCTATATATTGCAAAAAAGCAAGGCGTTTAGCGAGGTTTTGTAAGTGGCAGTTGCGTAGGTTGACATAATACGGTTAACATAATACATCGTCATAATTAACAAAAATCATTTTATTTTGCATAAAGGCTTGATAACTGATTGAATTTGTATTATATTGGCGACATTAGAGTGTTATGTAAATTGAGTTATTATCCTTGCACTGCAATAACGTGTGTTAAGGCGGTGCGACGATGATAAAAAAAGATCTTTCTATTGGAAATGGAAGACCTGCTTTTCAGAAAAACGGAAGGATATATTTTCTTTCGCTGGTGTTATGTTTTTCGGCGGGCTGTCTGGCCGGAAGCATCACCGGCTCGTTCTTTGGATTTGATTCTTTCCTTAATGATTATTCTGGCGCGGCGTCCCTTGCATCTCAAAGCATGGTTAGTTCATTTTTTAATTTTTCAAGGTTTCATCTGGTTGCGTTTTTATTCAGTACTTCGTTTATCGGACTTGCTTTGCTGCCAGCTCTGAGCTTCATAAGAGGCTATGCTCTCAGCTGTACAGCGGCTACCATAATATCGGCTTATCCGGATAACGGAATAATTATGGCGGCGGTGATTCTAGGCATACCGGCAGTGTTTTCTTTGTCTTGTTTTTTTGTGATTTCGATTGAAGGCTTTAAATGTTCAGCCAGAATCTTTCATCTTGTTCGAGGCAATTCGGCTCCCCGGAAGGATAAATTGTATACAAGGTTTCTTGCCTGCTTTCCATTTCTGGCAATAGGAACATTGTTGCAGATAAAATTTGTTCCATATCTGATATCCCTGATAACATAAAATATCGAAAGGAGGAGTTATCGTGAATAATGCTCAGTGTTTGGAAAAATACGAAGGCTATCTTGTTAATGAGAAAAAAGCATCCGATAACACCCTCAGTTCCTATTTGAGAGACATCAGACAACTTCGGGATTATTTGGAAAGCCATACGGACGAAAGCCTTGAAACGGCGACGGCAGAAGAGCTCAGCGAGTACACCGCCTGGGCAAAATCCCAGGGGAAGTCTATTCCGACTATCTCAAGAAGCATAGCGTCCATAAAAAACTTTTATAAATACCTGATTTCACTGGGAGTAGTAGATGAAAACCCAACTGTCGGGCTTGTTCCTGAGAAGGCTGTTCAAAGGCTACCGCAGATACTTACAGGCAAGGAAGTCGAGCTTTTGCTTGAGCAGCCCGAATGCAGCGACCTCAAAGGTTACCGCGACAGGGCTATGCTGGAGCTTTTATATGCAACCGGAATCCGGGTCAGCGAGCTTATAGCTCTGAACGTATCTGATGTTAATTTATCGGCAGGAATCATTCGCTGCCGGGGGCATGAAAAAGAAAGGATAATCCCTTTGTATCCTGCCGCAATTCGTGCGCTCGCAGAGTATGTCGAATTCATAAGGCCGCAAATGATCGCTTCAGCCGACGAAACTTCGCTTTTCGTGAACGTCAGCGGTGATCGTATGTCGCGTCAGGGCTTTTGGAAAATAATAAAGACCTATCAGGTCAAAGCAAAAATCGAAAAGACGATTACACCGCACACGCTGCGTCATTCGTTTGCGGCTCACCTCCTTGAAAACGGCGCCGATCTGCGTTCGATTCAGGAAATGCTGGGACATGCCGATATTTCTTCCACTCAGGTATATTCACAGCTTGTGAAAAAACAGCTCAAGGATGTTTATAACAAGGCCCATCCGAGAGCGTAGATACTTACAAAATTAATCAGAGTTCTGTTATAATAATGGCGCCACCGAGCGGACGGTGACGCCATTATTGTTTAATCGAGCTTTTATCAGGCGGAGGGAGCTAAATGCCCCTCGTAGGAAAAATACATTGAATAGTTAGTATAATTATGATAAACTAACAGGAAGTATGGGTAATATCCGGAGGTGTGAATGCGTATTTTAGGCTTGGACCCCGGAATTGCGACAGTCGGCTTCGGGGTTATTGACAGCGAGGGCAGCAGACTGTCCCTTGTGAACTACGGAGTCATCACAACGCCGGCGAGTACAAGTCTTTCAAGCCGTCTTGATCGTATATACGACGATTTGACGGAGCTTATCGAGACTTTTTCGCCGGATTCGATTGCCTGTGAGGAGCTGTTTTTCAACACGAATATCACAACGGGAATTTCGGTTGCGCACGGCAGGGGAGTTATACTGCTCGCTTGCCACAAGGCTGGGATACCGACCTTTGAATATACGCCTCTGCAGGTCAAGCAGTCTGTCGTCGGTTATGGAAGAGCTGAGAAAAAGCAGGTCATTTACATGGTCAGGCGCCTGCTGTGTATGAAAACGGAACCGAAACCGGATGACGCGGCGGACGCTCTGGCGATCGCGATATGTCACGCGCGTAGCGCAACCTCATTGCTTACAAAAAACGGGGGTGAAAGTCCTTGTTCTACCACATAAGCGGAAAAGTCGCGGCAATCGAAACAAACCTCGCAGTAATAGACTGCTGGGGTATAGGCTTTTCGCTGAATGCGACGGTAAATACGCTTTCCCATCTTCAAATAGGGGAGGCGGCAAAGCTCTATACTTACGAAAACGTCCGCGAGGATGCGTTTGATCTCTACGGCTTCTATGACAGGCAGGAGAAGCGCTGCTTTGAAATGCTGATAGACGTATCGGGAGTCGGCCCGAAAGCCGCGCTTTCGGTTCTGTCCTCTGTTACGCCTGAGGCGCTTGCCATGGCAGTTATCTCCGGGGATGAAAAGGCGCTTACGGCGGCTCCCGGCATCGGGAAGAAGATTGCCCAGCGCATTTTGTTGGAGCTGAAGGACAAGATTGCCAAGGAGACAGATGGAATGGCAAAAGGCGGCGCGGCTGCCGCTGCACCGATAGGTGGAACAAAGCTCTCCGACGCGGTTGCGGCGCTTGCCGTGCTCGGCTATTCCAGCAGCGAGATTTCCTTTGCAATGAAAGATATCGACGTTGAAAGCACGGCGCTTGAGGACATCATCAGGCAGTCGCTAAAAAAAATGGTTAAATAGGAGGTGTGAGAAGTGAGCATTAGCTATTCCAGCGAAGACGAAGAGAGAGTCATCACTTCCACCTCCATACTTCCCGAGGACGCGAATGAGGGCTCGCTCCGCCCGCGCTTTCTCAGGGAATATATTGGGCAGAAAAAGGCCAAGGAGAACCTCGCAATTTTTATTGAAGCCGCAAAAATGCGTAGGGAGCCGCTCGATCATGTCTTGCTCCACGGCCCCCCGGGACTCGGCAAAACGACGCTTGCCGGCATAATAGCAAACGAGATGGGTGTAAGCATGCGCATAACCTCCGGGCCGACCATTGAAAAGCCCGGAGATCTTGCGGCGCTGCTCACTAATCTTCAGGAGAACGATATACTGTTTGTAGATGAGATACACAGGCTCAACCGTACCGTCGAGGAAATTCTTTATCCCGCGATGGAGGACTATGCAATCGATATAATCATCGGCAAAGGCCCCTCCGCAAACTCGATAAGGCTCGATCTGCCGAAGTTTACGCTCATCGGCGCCACAACGCGTTCAGGACAGCTCACAGCTCCTCTGCGCGACCGTTTCGGCGTTACCCTGCGCCTGGAGCTGTATTCTCCTGACGAACTGCAGCTAATCGTAAGGCGCAGCGCGGACATACTCGGAATCGAGGTCGATGAGGCCGGCGCACGGGAAATTGCCTGCCGCAGCCGCGGTACTCCGAGAATTGCCAACAGACTTCTGCGCCGTGTGCGCGACTATGCTCAGGTGCGCGCGGACGGAGCCGTAACGCGCGAGGTGGCGGACGAAGCGCTGACACGTCTTGAGGTTGACAAGCTGGGTCTTGATTCTCTGGACAGGCGCATGCTCAGGAGCATAATAGAATTATATGGTGGCGGTCCAGTCGGGCTGGAAACACTCGCAGCCACGATTAACGAGGAAGCGGTAACGCTTGAGGACGTCTACGAACCCTATCTTCTCCAACAAGGCTTCCTTACCCGTACGCCGAGAGGGCGCTGTATTACGAAGAAAGCGTATGAGCATCTTGGAATAGAATACCTCGGACAGCAGCTTGAAATCTGATGAAGACTTGATTTTATTCGCCGCGTACACGTGTCTAGCGTGGCGTAAGCATATTATTTGGAGGAAAACCAATTGGGTAAATATTTTGGAACCGACGGAATACGAGGGATAGTCAATAAGGGCCTTGACGCTGCCCTTGCTTTTAGAGTCGGGCAGGCGACGGCTATGGTGCTCTCGGAAGAGAAAGGTGGCGGCAGAAGACCTTTTGTTACAATAGGGAAGGACACCAGAATCTCAGGCGATATGCTCGAAGCTGCCATTACGGCGGGGCTTTGCTCAGCCGGAGCGGATGTGATGGCACTGGGAGTCATCCCGACTCCAGCCGTAGCTTTTATCACCACGGACTGCGGGGCGGATGCCGGCATAGTCATTTCCGCGTCGCACAATCCGTTTGAACACAACGGAATCAAGATATTCAATTCCAGGGGATTCAAGCTCAGCGACGAGCTGGAAAACAAAATCGAACGGCTCATTGATAGTGATGAGCTTCTTCCCGAGAAACAGTACGGCGATATTGGGAGAGTGCTCAACAGGGGTCACGAGTGTGTTGACAGGTATGTTGAGCACATAGTATCTGTGTCGGAAGGGCACATAGGGAAGCTGAAGGTGATGATCGACTGCTCCAACGGCGCGGCGGCGAGGACAGTCAGCGATATTTTCGGAAGATTCCCGCTGAACCTTGAGTTGATCAAGGACCATCCGAACGGCTGCAACATTAACGATAACTGCGGCTCCACGCATATCGAGGGACTGGGACGCATGGTTGTCGCTGGAGGGTTTGATCTTGGCATAGCATTTGACGGAGACGCCGACCGCTGCCTTGCAGTTGATGAAAACGGACAGCTTGTGGACGGCGACAAAATAATGGCGATCTGCGGAAAGGCAATGGCTGCGGAAGGCAAACTGAAGAAAAACGCCATAGTAGCAACCGTTATGTCTAACCTCGGCTTTCATGAATACTGCGCAAGTAACGGCATAGACCTGCACTGCGCTGCTGTCGGAGACAGGAACGTGCTTGAAATGATGATTGAAAACGACTTCAACCTTGGCGGTGAGCAATCGGGGCATATGATTTTCCTCGATTACGCTACTACGGGAGATGGTCAGCTTGCGGCAGTGCGTTTTCTGGATGTGCTGTCTAGAAGCGGCAGAAAGCTCTCTGAGCTTGCTTCTGAGATTCCGACCTACCCACAGGTTTTGCGAAACATATCCATCGAAGGTGGAAACGCGGTTAAGGAACGAATCATGTCGGACGAGGGCCTGAAAATGATGATAGACAGCGAACAGCGGGCTTTGGGAACCACAGGAAGGATACTTGTCCGACCCTCCGGAACAGAGGCGCTTATCAGAATCATGGTCGAGGCGGCAGATCACAAGACCTTGGAGGAAGTTGCATTCAGGCTTTCTTCACGAATTGACAGTATGTCCAAAAATATGAGAATGTAAATTTTAAAAAGGTATTTGCTTGACTTTTTGTAAATATTATACTATAATTCCGTATGTATAGGGACTAATGGATTGGTATTATGGAGAATTATTCTAATCTCAGTGACAACGAGCTGCTGAGCATGACCGAATCCGGAGACAAAGTTGCCGAAGAACAGCTTGCTCTGAGATATACCCGTTTGGTAAAGATTTGCTCCAGGCCATTCTTTTTGGTCGGAGGTGACGGCGAGGATCTCATACAGGAGGGGATGCTCGGTCTTCTGTCCGCAATAAGAGAATTCGATTTATCCATGAATACCTCCTTTAAAACATATTCCGAGATTTGCGTCAAACGGAGAATATATTCTGCAATTAAAAGCGCATCGCGCAAAAAGCACGAACCTTTGAACGACATGGTTTCGTTCGATGATGTCCTCTCAGATGAAAGCAATTCCGGCTCGATATCTTACGGCGATGCTTATAGGCGAGTTCCCGAGGAGCAGGTTTTGGCTCGGGAAAGTGTTGACGAAATAATTCAAACCTATTCACGGTGTTTGTCAAAATTCGAAGTTGAGATACTAAACTACTATCTCAGCGGTTTATCATACGCAGAAATCGCGGAAGTATGCGATAAAACCGAAAAGTCTGTTGACAATGCCGTTCAGCGCATCAGGCGTAAGCTAGCGCGCAATCTTAATCCCGGCGATAACAGCAAGGGCTGTTCGCAATAAAATGCCCTAACAGGGTAAGTCTTTTTCAAAGAGAGGATTCAAAATGTTCGAGGACAAAACGTTAGTATGTAAGGAATGTGGACGGGAGTTTGTGTTCACCGCCGGCGAGCAGGAATTCTATGCGGAGCGTGGCTTCCAGAACGAGCCTCAGCGCTGCAAGTCTTGCCGTGACTCAAGAAAGAACGTTGCCCGCGGTCCCCGCGAGTATTACACAGCGACCTGCGCCGCATGCGGCAAGGAAGCAAAGGTTCCTTTTGAGCCCAAGTCCGACAGACCTGTCTATTGCAGCGAGTGCTTCGCAAAGATGAAAGAGGGGCAGGCCTGATCGTCTGGCTTGTTTTCAGTTCCGGTCCAGTTCCGGAACGGTTATCGGCAGGTCTTTGAACTATTTTTTGGACATAAGTTTCATACTTCAAACCAGCCAAAAGATGAGCAAAGGTGCTTGTAATACTTTAGCGTAGTACTAGCAAAAAATGACTTCTCAAAAGAGAAGTCATTTTTTATTTTAGATATGGCCGGCTAAGCTTCAGGCCTTTTTGTCCATTATATGCATGTATTCATCGTAGGAGCAAAGACGGTCTATGCATCCGTCCTCAGTCAGCTCGATAATGCGGTTCGCGACAGTCTGTGTCAGCTGATGATCGTGGCTTGAGAAGATGATGTTGTACTCGAAGGAGTCCATACCGTTATTGAGCGCCGCGATGCTTTCAAGATCAAGGTGGTTCGTCGGCTGGTCGAACATCAGAACATTCGCCCCGGAAAGCATCATTTTGCTTATCATGCAGCGAACTTTCTCACCTCCGGATAAGACTCTGACCTTCTTGTAGACGTCATCATTGGAAAACAGCATGCGCCCCAGGAAGGTGCGCAGATAGCTCTCGCGCTTGTCCTCGGAGAATTGACGTATCCAATCCATGATATCGTAGTCACAGTTATCAAAATATGAGTTATTGTCTTTTGGAAAATAAGCCTGGGTTGTGGAAACGCCCCATTTATATTCGCCCTCATCAGGCTCAAGCTCACCGGCAAGAATTTTGAACAGCGTGGTTATCGCAATCTCGTTTTTCCCTATGAGCGCAATTTTATCGTCCTTGCCCATAATAAAGCTGACCTTGTTAAGAACCTTCACGCCGTCAACAGTTTTGCTGAGCTCGGTTACAAAGAGCCTGTCCTTTCCAGGCTCGCGGTCTGCCTTGAAGCCGACCCAGGGATAGCGTCGGGAAGATGCGGGCATTTCCTCGACCGTCAGCTTGTCCAGCAGCTTGCGGCGGCTTGTCGCCTGACGGGACTTGGATTTGTTCGCGGAAAAACGGGCAATAAAAGCCTGAAGCTCCTGAATTTTCTGATCGGCCTTCTTGTTTTGATCCTTTATGAGCCGCTGCATGAGCTGGCTTGATTCATACCAGAAATCATAGTTACCGACATACATCTTGATTTTGCCGTAATCGATGTCGACTATGTGTGTGCAGACGGTGTTTAGGAAATAGCGGTCATGCGATACGACAAGCACAGTGCCGTCGTAATCAAGGAGAAAATCTTCCAGCCAGACGACTGAATTGAGGTCGAGGTTATTCGTAGGTTCGTCGAGAAGAATAATGTCAGGGTGGCCGAACAAAGCTTGCGTGAGCAGAACCTTGACCTTCTGGCGGCCCTCAAGCTCCGACATCATACTGTAATGAAGATCGGTACCTATACCGAGCCCCTGAAGAATCCGGGAAGCGTCACTTTCGGACTCCCAGCCGCCGAGCTCGGAATATTCCTCCTCAAGCTCAGCCGCACGGATACCGTCCTCGTCTGAAAAATCAGGCTTTTCATAGATAGCGTCCTTTTCCTTGCCACAGTCGTAAAGGCGCTTGTTGCCCATAATAACCGTGTCGATGACGCTGTATTCGTCGTACATGTTCTGGTTCTGCTTGAGAACGGACATACGGCATTTCTTGTCTACCGTGACATTTCCGTCGTAGCTATCCAGATCACCGGACAGTATACGCAGGAAGGTGGATTTTCCCGCGCCGTTGGCTCCGATTATACCGTAGCAGTTGCCCGCGACAAACTGTAGGTCGACTTTGTCGAACAGCTTCTGACCGCCGAACTGAAGTGAAAGGTTCTCAACTGTAATCATTCGTAAACTCCTGAAATAAGATTAGAAATTCTTTTTGACATAGGGAATTCGCGTGAGTCCGTAGAAAAGGGCGGTGCCCGCGACTACCGCGAAGATTCCCTGGGTGGCGTTCCCTGCAATATCGCCGATTGCTCCTTTTACGCCGTAAATTACGGATTCATAGGCGAAATACCCGGAAATCATGATAAGCTCTGCCGTAATGCAGGCCAACACGGTCATAACAAGGCTTTTTCTGCTTTTCTCCGAACGGAGGATTGCCCCTGCCGCGAGAGCCATAAGCGCCTTGATTATTAGTGTTGCCGGAGCGTAAACTATATAACCCGACAGCAAGTCGGATAGCGCCGAACCCAAGCCCGCGGCAACGGCACCCCAAGCAGGGCCAAGAAGGAACGCGCCGACAATGACCAGAGCGTCACCTCCGTTGGCATAGCCGTGCAGAACGGGGACGGGTATTATTATAAGAGTCGCAACAGTAGTCAGCGCCGTGAAGAGGCCGGCCCATACAAGCTTTTGTATATTGTCGTTTTTCATAATTCATCTCCGTTTGCATTTTAGCTACAGCTTGGTTTTTCATTTTTTGTGATTCTGATTGCCGCGGACGCTATCCCGGCAAGTATGAAGTACGAGAAAAACGTGCGGGGATAGTACCAGACGTATTCGACGCCGAAAGCGAACGCGATGCCCACAAGGCTAGATAGGCAGGCAACCAGAACGAGCCTGTTTTTATGGCACGATGTTTTTAGGAGGGCGCACGCAGAATCCTTCCAAAGCCTCAGCATGAACCACATAAAGGACGCAAAGCCGAGTATGCCAAGCTCGATGACGAGTTCCATGTACACCATGTGGCTGTGCGGCACTCCGACCTGAGCGCGCAGATTCGCGTAGCCGGGATAAAGAACCGCAAAGCTGCCTGGGCCAAGTCCGATGCCGGTAAGGAAGTAGTCGCGCGCCATCTTGATCGTGCCGTCCCACACGTAAAGACGGAATACCATTGAAGAATCCTTCATGGTCAGCAGCGTTGATAACCTGACAATAACGCTGTTCGGAAGCAGCGGTATCATGGCGACGCAGAGCAGGAAAAATGCCGGTATCAGCTTCTTGTTAGCGTAGTAGACGAATATTACGCAGGTAATCATCATGGAAATCCAGCAGGAGCGCGAATAGGTCATAAAAAGCGCGACAATGGGGAAAACAACGCCGGCACAGAGGGGGACCCTTAGCCATACGCGCCTAATATTAGCGGCGAACACCGCGGCAAGAGGCGTCATCATTACAAGAAACTCGGCATAGTTATTGGGATTGCCAAGGGTGCCGTATACTCTTCCGGGTACGCCCTTGTTCAAGTCAAGGTCCGTCAGGCTTGCGCTGACCGCAACGCCTGTCAGCCTCTGATAGAATGCATAAAGCGCCGTTATTATGGCCGCTGCGTAGATAAAGCCCAGAAGCTTCATCATGCGCTCTTTAGTAGTTATGTCAGCGGATATGATATACATGAGCAACAGGGCAGTAATATAAAACAGAAGAATACGGAAGCTGTCGCTCCTGTCAAAGCTGAAGGCAAGGCTTGCAACGCAGGCAATCATGAAAAGCGTAACGGGTAGGCCCATGTCGTGCAGATAATACATTTTTCTGCCGCCTGCTCCAGCCATGATAAAATAGAGTGCGAAAAGGCCGAGCGCCGCAAGAAGTGCATAGGTATTCGACCAGTAATCGTGAGGGATAATGAACATCAGGCAGATAAAACCGCCCAGCAGGGTTTCAAAATTAATGAAAAAGGAACCCCTCACATATCGGACGACAAACGCCTCCGTTACGCCGCCGTGCGCCGCACGGGAAACAGCCCGTGCAACATATGATATTATACGGACTATAAAATCGAAAATTGCCTTAAAAATCCGAGCGAAGAACGATTTTTCATAGACGAGCTCCACACGACTGTCCTTTACGAACCAGTGCACGATTGTGCTCCCGGAAAAGGCTGTGCTGAAAACGTCGAAAATCGTACGCAGGAATGCGAATACACCGCTCTGCAGCCAGATATCATAGGTTTTTCCCAGTAGACTTGAGGAAAGCATAAAGCCACCCCGCTTTCGTAGGATTTGCCCGGGGTAAGGCTCCGGTCAGGAAACAGCTTCGATGCCGCTGATTTTCAGATAAAGCTTTGCTTTGCCGGCATAGATTGTTAGAGTATGCCCAACGCCGTATAGGACCCCGTCAATTGTGACACCGTGCTCCGTCAGTTCGCCTTTTCCGACAGCGCTGATGGTCACGGAATTGTAGCCCTGCCTTATTACCTGCTGTACTTCTCCGTTGGCGTCCATATCGTACCCGATGGGCGCGCCGATCTCAAAGCTCTCGACCGTACCCATGTTTACGTTTTCCGCCGAGTCGAGAACGCTTGTCCCTTTCTCAAGAACATTTGCAACATAGTCGGGAGTTTCTTCTGCAAAGAAGCTAATGCGAACCTCAGAAATATTCGCATTTTCGCTGCCTTTGTCCGCAATTTTCATAGCCGCGAACACGGCAAGGGCGATGAGAATAAGGATGATTACGAAATCGATAAGATTTATCTTTCCAAAGAGCTTTCCGTTTTTATCCAGCATTTTTATTTCCTTCTTTCGGCCGTTATTTGTATCCGGCGAAAACATCGTCCGCCAGCTTATTCAGGTCAAAGTACCTTTCGATCTTTTCGACGGCAGCCGCCGCATACCCGTCCCTCAGCGCGGGGTCATCCATAAAGCGCCTGATATTGTCCGAAAATGCGCCGGTATCTCCATACATGCTCACGAAGCCGCATTTGATACCCGTTTCGGCAAGGTCGCGGTTACCGCCGACATCGGTCACAACGAGCGGAAGCCCAGCGTTCATTGCTTCGAGAATTGCAAAGCTCATAGCCTCGTTGCGGCTGGAGGAGCAGAGATAAATATCAGAGCCTAGCAGTATTTCGCGAGTGTCCTTACGAAAACCAAGCAGCCTGCACTCGTTTTCAAGGTTAAGCTCGGTGATTCTGCACTTGATCTCATCTAAAAGCTCGCCGTCTCCGCAGATGAGACAAACAAACGGCTTATCAGTCTTGTTTTTCAGCTCAGCGAGACAATCGAGGAGGAATGAAAGCCCCTTTTCCGGCGCAAGCCTTGCCAGGATAGTCATAACAAAGCAGTTTTCGGGAAGCATGAACTCTCTGCGGATTGCGTCCGACCTGACCGGAGTACCGGCAGGCTCGATGCCGTTGAAGATGACGGCTATTCGCTCGGGCTTCACGCCGTTAGCAATCATTATTTCGCGACCCTCGTTGCAGACGGCGATTATGCGGTGATTTTTCGGCGTGAAGTGCCTGTTGAGAAGTTGCCAGACAAGGCCCGAGAGCCCGGAGAGCCGAAGCGTAAGGTGATTCGTCATGACGACGCGGGGCTTATCGTAATATCGCTTTGAAATCAGGGCGACTATGTTTTCACGGGGATACTGGGCGTGAATGACGTCGATTGAGTTTATGCGGCAGAACTCCGCAAGCTTTTTTGCCGCCGTGAATAGGGAACGCCGGCTCATTTCAAGCTGAAGCGAGGGGACGGAGGCTTCGGACATCTTTCGTGACAGCTCACCGTCGATATTATAAGCGAAAAACGGATTGATTTTGCCCCTACCAAGGCGAATCAGGTTTTCAACATATTTCTCCGTACCGGCTTTTCCGGCATAATTTATGAGATACAGAACATTCAATCTATCGCCTGCCTTCGGAGGATTTACCATAAAAAACGGATAGTAAAGTGTTTTCAAAACCAGCCGCATGCCCGGCATGCTGGACTGCTTTGCCAAGTATACATCATTTTGCGCTCTCAAGTCAATACAAAGCCCGCCATACCCATATCACGAGGGTATGGCGGGCTTTAAAAATCAGCCGCCTAGGTATGCTTTTTTTACGGCGTCGTTATTTAAAAGGTCGGAGGCGTTTGAGCTTGTGACAATTCGGCCGGTTTCAAGAACATAGCCTCTGTCCGCGATCGAAAGCGCCATCTGCGCGTTTTGCTCGACAAGAAGTATCGTCGTACCCGCGGAATTAAGCTCCTTTATGATATCAAATATCTGCTCGACAAGAATCGGAGCGAGTCCCATTGAAGGTTCATCCAACATCAGAAGCTCGGGCTTGGACATAAGCGCCCTGCCCATCGCGAGCATTTGCTGCTCGCCTCCGGAAAGAGTTCCGGCAATCTGTTTTCTACGCTCTCTCAGTCGGGGAAAGCGGCTATAAACATTTTCGAGATCGTCGTCCAACTCGGAGGCCTTTCTGGTAAATGCGCCCATTTCAAGGTTTTCCTCAACAGTCATCCCCAAAAAGACTCTGCGCCCTTCGGGAACCTGTGCTAGTCCGGAAGCAACAATCTTATTTGCCATTACATTGCTTATGACTTTGTCGTTGAAGCTTATTGAGCCAGTTTTGCTTTTGAGGAGTCCTGAAACC